>CADECO010000040.1:9638-12448 GCA_902825905.1 uncultured beta proteobacterium | reverse complement strand
CCCGGCGGCACGCTCGATCTGGTCGGGCGCATGCTCGCGCAGAAGCTCTCCGATCAGCTCGGCCAGAACTTCGTCGTCGAGAATCGTGCCGGCGGCAATGGCATGATCGGCGCCGACGCAGTGGCCAAGGCCGCGGCCGACGGCTACACCTTGCTCTTCAACGCATCGACGTTCACCACGACGCCGATGACGATCAAGTCGGCCCCGTTCGACGTGGCGCGTGACTTCCAGCCGGTCGCGCTGGTGGCCAAAGCGCCGCTGGCCGTGTCGGTGCGCAAGGACCTGCCGGCCAACGACGTGAAGAGCCTGCTCGCGCACGCCAAGGCCAATCCGGGCAAGCTCACCTTCGCAATCGGCTCGACCGCATCGGCGGGTCACCTGTCGACCGAACTGCTCAAGCGAGCAGGCGGCATTGACTATGTGGTGGTCCCCTACAAGGGTTCAGGGCCGGCGTATCAGGATCTGATCGGCGGACGCATCGACGGCTTCATCGATCCGATCCTGGGCGCCGTGGGCCACAGCAAGTCCGGCAACCTGCGGATCCTCGCGGTGACCTCCGCCACGCGCGTGCCGAACCTGCCCGACGTGCCGACCGTGGCCGAAGGCATTCCAGGTTACGAGTTCTTCAGCTGGTACGGTCTGTGGGGGCCGGCGAAACTGCCGCAGGACATCACCCGGCGCCTGAACGGTGAAGTAAACAAGGCACTCGGCACCGACATGCGCGACAAGCTCGTGCAGCAAGGATTGCTGCTTACGCCCGGCTCGGTGGAAGACTTCGCGAAGTTCCAGCGCGACGACATGGCGCGCTCGCAGAAGCTCATCACCGAAGCCAACATACGTGCCGAGTAAGGCGAATCGCGCGCCACGGCGATCGAGCGGTAGCCGGCACGCACTGGTCACCGGCGCGAGCAGCGGCATCGGCCGCGCGATCGCCACGCGTCTGCTCGATGAGGGCTGGCGCGTGGCCGGGCTGGACGCGGCACCTGCCACGATCCGCCACCCGAAGTTCGCGGCGTATCGCGTCGACCTGACCGACGAAAGCGCCACGCTGGCTACGGTCTCCACGCTTGCCGCGGTCGATGCGTTCGTTCATGCGGCGGGACTGCTTCGAGTCGCACCGCTGGGACGACTGAACGCGAGCGACGAGCGCCTGATGTGGCGCGTGCATGTCGACGCGCTCACTCGCATCGCCGACACGATCGTCCCGGCGATGGTTGCTCGCCGCCGTGGCCGTGTGGTGCTGATCGGCAGCCGTGTAGCGAGCGGGGCAGCCGGCCGCAGTCAGTACGCGGCAACGAAGGCCGCCGTGATCGCGCTTGCCCGGAGTTGGGCCGCCGAAGTGGTCGGCGCCGGCGTTACGGTCAACGTTGTGTCGCCGGCGGCCACGCGCACGGCTATGTCGACCGATCGAGCGCGCAAGAGCGTGGCGCCGAAGGTCCCGCCGATCGGCCGGCTCATTCTTCCCGCTGAGATCGCGGCGCTCGTGAGCTATCTGCTCTCGCCGCAGTCCGCGGCAATCACCGGCCAGAACATCCAGATCTGCGGCGGCGCGTCGCTCGGTTGAGCGCCACGCTGCGCTCAACCTTTCTGCCGTCGCCCTTCGTGTCGCCGCGCCTCGCTGCGAGGCGAATGCCGATCAGCTATCAGCGGTGAACCCGATGCGCTTGACGATCGGACCCCAGCGCTCGTGCTCGGCGCGCTGGCTGCGTGCCATTTCGTCCGGCGTCGAGCCCTGCGCGATCAGTCCGACCACACCGATGCCATCGATCACGCCTTTGTCCTTCAGTGCCGCGTTGATGACGGCGTTGGCGGATGCGATCGCGTTCGCCGGTGAGCCGGCCCGCATGTAGAAGCCGAACCACTCCTCGACCACCAGATCGGCGAAGCCCTGCTCGGCGAAGGTGGCTACCTCGGGCACGAACGGCGAACGGTTCTTGCCGGAGGTGGCGAGGATGCGCAGCTTGCCGGCCTTGTGATTGGCGACGAAGTCACCGTGCGGAGTCACCATCGATGCGATCTGTCCGCCGATCACATCGGCCACCCCTGGCACCGAGCCGCGATACGGCACGTGATTGAGCGGCGTGTTGGTGTTCAATCCGAGCATCGCGCCGATGAAATGCGGCGTCGAACCTGCGGCCGGTGAGCCGTAGTTGGCCTGCTTGGGATTCTCCTTGGCCCACGCCAGGAATCCGCGCAGATCACGCACCGACGCGGGCACCATCGGCCCGACCGCCAGCCCGTGATGCACCATCGCCGCGATCGACACCGGAACGAAATCCACGTCCGGGGTGTAGCTCAGCTTGCTGTAGATGTGCGGATAGATCGCCGTCGTGGAGAACGGGGCGAGCGCCATCGACGAGCCATCGGCGGGCGCCGCCTTCAGTGCTTCGAGCGCAATGCGACCGCCCGCGCCCGGGCGGTTCTCGACGATGCCGTTGTTGCGCGAATACGCCGTGCCGGCGAACTTCTCCGCGATGCGACGCGACAGGATGTCGCCCGAGCTGCCGGCAGGAAAGCCGTAGAAGATGCGCGGCTGATCGACGATTTGCGCCTGCGCCAGCCGCATCGGCAGGAACGGTGTTGCCGCGCCAGCCAACGCGCCCTGAATGAATCGACGTCGCTGCATGTTCGTCTCCCGACGATGGCGATCGGACAGCGCGAGCCGCGACCTGACCGCCTGATATGAAATTGATTGCCTATCGATTGCCGTCGGACCCGCACCAGGGCGGCGCCACATCGTGCTGCTCGACGCGCGAAACTGCTTGTCCGGATCGCGGCCCAGACCATACACTACTGTCTGGAACTAACGC
>CADECO010000040.1:4191-9628 GCA_902825905.1 uncultured beta proteobacterium | reverse complement strand
CGCCTGATATGAAATTGATTGCCTATCGATTGCCGTCGGACCCGCACCAGGGCGTGGAGCGACATCCTGCCGCTCGACGCGCGAATTCGCTTGTCCGTATCGCGATCTCAACCATACACTACTGTATGGAACGAACGCAAGCCTTGACCCGGCGCACCCGTGAACGCGGCGACGCACCTGCCCCTCGCCTCTCCCCGGAGGACTGGATCACCAGTGCCACCGAGATCCTGATCGACAGCGGCGTGGATCGGATACGCGTGGATGTGCTCGCCAAGAAGATCGGCGTGTCGCGGGGAAGCTTCTACTGGCACTTCCAGGACCGCAACGATCTGCTGGTACGCGTGCTGAATGCGTGGCGGATCCGCGCAACCGAACAGATCATCGCGCGCTTCAACGCTGAACATCTCGATCCGCGTCAGGCCATCCATGCGCTGCTGACGCTGCCGCTGCGGGGTCGTGCCGCGCAGCGTGGCGCTCGAATCGAACTGGCGATTCGAGCCTGGGCACGCCGGGACACGATGGCAAAGCGCGCGGTGACGGACATCGATGCCCAGCGGACCCGCTACATCACCGGGTGCCTTGCCGCGCTGGGGTTCGCTCCGGCTGAAGCCCGTGCGCGGGCGTTCCTCGTCTATGCAGCAATGACTGCCGAGGCGCTGTTTCAGCCCATTGGAACAGCTGCGGAACAGGACGAGCGGCGCGCGCAGGTGGAGCGGTTGTTGATGCCGTAGACGCGCCCGCGTGGCTTCTCACCCACCCGCGCTCTAGCCAACAAAAAAGCGACCTCGACGGTCGCTTTTTTTTGGCGGAGAGGGTGGGATTCGAACCCACGGTACGGACGAGCCGTACACCAGATTTCGAGTCTGGCCCATTCGACCACTCTGGCACCTCTCCGACTCAGAGGACGGAAGACTGCGGGGTAGAACCGCAAGCAACCGCCGGTCAAACGAGCGGCGGATTCTACACAGAATCAACGGTGATTTCGACGCTGAAAAGCGCACACGCACAACCCGATCGCATCAAGTGCCGGCATCGGACTAACATTGCCGGACACCCCACTCTTTCCCGCGAGGATCCCGCCATGTCCGCCGTCCTGAACAGCGTCAAGATCGATCCCATCGAGCTGGTGAGCGAGTATCTGCGCACGATGGAGCGGCGCGATCTGCCCGCGGCGAAGGCGATGCTCGCGCCTGGTTTTCACATGGTCTTCCCCGGCGGGCGCCGCTACGACTCGATCGAGGCGGTGGTCGAAGGCGCCAAGACGCGCTACAAGCGCGCCCTCAAGCATTTCGATCACTTCGACGTCGCGCCAGGCCCCGACGGCACGCAGATCGTCTACTGCTTCGGCACGCTGTACGGCGAGCTGCTCGACGGCTCGACCTACGAAGGCATCCGCTACATCGACCGGTTCACCGTCAAGGACGGCAAGCTGCTCAACACGTACGTATGGAACGACATGGCCGAAGTGTTGGGCGATCGGATCGGCCGGCGTTGAGCGGGCCCGCGCCTTACGCGTAGCGGATCACGCCGATCAACGCCGCGACCGCGAAAATCACGAAGTAGTTGACGCGAGTGGCGAATGCCACCGCGGTCGCACCGAGGGACACCAGAACGCTCGTCCAGTCGCGCGCGGCGTTCTCGACCAGGATGTAGCCGCTCGCCGCGAGCATGCCGATGGCCACCGGCGAGAGGCCGCGCTGGATCGCACGCCGCCAGATCGCATCGCGAAACTTGTGCCAGACGCGATGCACGAAGTACATCGCCACCGACGACGGGCCGACCATGCCCAGCGTCGCGACCAGCGCACCGGGAATGCCGGCGACGCGCCAGCCGAGCAGACTCATGAAGATCGCGTTCGGTCCGGGCGCGGCCTGGGCAATCGCGTAGAGCGCAGCGAACTCCGCGCCGGGAATCCATTTGTGCGTCTCGACGAACGCACGGTGCACGTCTGGTACCACGATGGAGGCGCCACCGATCGCCATCATCGACATCAGGAAGAAGAACCCGAACAGCCAGCCAAGCGATGCGTCGTCGCTCACGATGCCTTCTCGCGATCAATGCCCAACCAGGCGTACGCCACACTCAGCAGCGCCAGGCTTGGCAGTACCAGATACAGCGGCCAGCGCAGGATGCCCACGGCGAGGAACGCCGCGCCGGCGACGATCAGCTTCCAGGCCGCGCGCAACTCGCTTACCGCAAGCTTGAGCGCCGCGGCCACCATCAATCCGGCTGCCGCGGGCGCTACGCCGCGCACGATCGCCTGCACGATCGGCAACTCACCGAAACGCAGATAGAGCGCTCCAAGCGTAAGCACGATGACGATCGGTGCTGACATCAGCGCGCCCACCGCGATCACCGATCCGAGCGGGCCGAAATGGCGTGCGCCGAATGCGGTCGAGACGTTCACCACGTTCGGCCCGGGCAGCATCTGGCCGATGGCGAGCAGTTCGGTGAATTCGCGCTCCGACAGCCAGCGCCGATCTTCCACCAGCGTGCGGCGCGCCACGGGCAGCACGCCGCCGAAACCCTGCAGTCCGATCAGCAGGAACGTCACGAACAACCCGCGGCGCGTGATCTGCGTGGGCTCAGGCATCACGTTCGGCGGCAATCACGCACCACGGAAAGCGCCAGTTCCGGTAGTCGGGCGACAGGGCACCGTCGGCCTCCTCGAACGGAACGATGCGCACGTTCGCGAAGCCGATGCGACGCAGGATCTCCTCCAGCTCCATTTCCGACAGCGGCTCCATGAACGGCTCGTTGTTGCGCCGGCCGTGACCATAGTGAATGAACTGCGCGAACGCGTCGGCGCCGGGCTGCACCTGCGGCAGGAAGTCCAGATGCACCATGCGTCCGCCTGGTTTGAGCACGCGGTAAGCCTCGCGCAGCGTCGTCTCGATCACCGGCGGCGGCATCTCGTGCAACAGCATGGTCGAGGTGACCAGATCGAACTGCGCTTCGTCGTAGTCCGTCGCGGCGGCGCTCATCTGCCGGAAGCGAACGTTGCCCGCCCCGGCCTTCGCCGCTTCGCGGGCGGCGACACGCAGGCACGGCGCAGCGAGATCGATCGCGTCGATCTGCGCGTCGGCGCACTGCCTGTAGAACGGCCGCGTGCTCTTGCCGAACCCGCAACCCATGTCGAGGATGCGCTGCGGACTCGGCCGATCGGCAAGCGCGGCTTCGGTGAGCCGGTCGTGCAGATCGAGATGGCGCACGCCTGCAAGCGGTGTCGTGGTTCGCGCGCCGCGCTCGTACACGAAGCCTGCAACCGGATCGCTCCACACCCCGCCAGGATGCTGGTGAATATCGCAACTGGTGTAGTAGCGCGGCATCTCCATCTGCGGATCGAGTTGCAGCAGGCGTGCCGCGCCCTCGGCTTCGGCGGCATCGAGCGTACCGAGCAGCCGTTCGCGATCCTGCGCATGCCAGACCTGCAGGCCATAGCGGCCCGAATACTTGAAGCGCTGCATGTGCCGCTCGAGCCAGGCGTAGTACTGGTAGAGCGTGCTGTCGCGCATCAGCGCCGCCGCGCCTTCGGCCTCGGTGGGCCGCACTCCGCTCCGGCTCACGCGCCGTTCGTACTCCGCGCGTACCTCCGGATAGATGCGACGCGTCCAGAACTGTTTCGCACCCAGCAGAAAACTCTGCGCGGCAGCAAAGCTGCGTCCGTCGATCGGTGCGGGGGCGCTCATCACACCACCCCCTTGGCCTGCTGTACGCCGAGCAACTGTCCCATCAGGCTCTCGACGAAGGCATCACGATCGGCGCTGTCGGCAGCCACTTCTTCCGCGGAAGGCTCGGCGGACAACGCGGCGGAATCGAGCACCCCGCGAGCCGAGAGTTGCCGCTCCATCGCGCGCATGCGATCCCGCAGCACGTAGACTTCGGAGGCAAGCGCCATAACGACCCCGAGCGCGCGGTCCAGCGCGGGATCGGCGAAGAAGGTCTGCTCGGGGCGCGGCCGGCTGCCGTCGTGCTCCGTACTGCTGTCCTGGCTCATGGGAAGTCCTCGTAGCGCTCTACCGGATACTGGATACTAGAATCCGCGTCCCACCTTGCGGGGCGATCGAACGCAATGTAGCGCCGACGCCAACGCTGTCAAGCCGCCGCTGGTCCGCTTTCACGTTTTCGGAGTCCAACATGCGCGAAGCTTTCATCCCCTATGGCGCCTACTGGTGCACGCCGTTCGTGCGCTGGCAAGGCAGCTTCTCCCACCTGCATCCGCTCGAGTTCGCCGCCCACGTGGGGCGCGCCGAGCTCGCGGCACGCAATATCGATCCGAATCTGATCGACCATGGCGTGCTCGGCTACACCGTGCCCTCGTCGAGCTGCTTCTACGGCCTGCCGTGGGTGAGCGCGATGATGGGGCTCGATTCGGTCGGCGGGCCCTCGGTGAATCACGCGTGCGCAACGTCGGCGCGCGCAGTGCAAATGGCGACGCAGGAAGTTGCCGCCGGATCGGCCGAGTGCTCGCTGCTGGTAATGGCCGACAAGCTCTCCAATGGTCCGCACCTGTACTACCCGCAACCCACCGGCCCGGGCGGCACCGGCGGCCACGAGGATTGGGTGCTCGACAACTTTTCCAAGGATCCGTACGCCCGCTGCGCGATGATCGACACCGCCGAGAACGTCGCGAAGAAGTATGGCGTCACCACGAGCGAACAGCACGACATCGCACTCCTGCGCTATCAGCAGTACGACGAAGCCTGCGCCGATGATCACGCCTTTCACAAGCGCTTCATGCGCCTGCCGTTCGAAGTACCGGATCCGCGGTTTCGCAAGACGGTGAAGACGCTAAACGGCGACGAGGGCATCCACGGCACCACGGCCGAAGGGCTTGCCGCGCTCAAGCCGGTGCAACCGAACGGCACGGTCACCTTCGGCGCGCAGACGCACCCGGCTGACGGTAACGCGGCCATGCTGGTCACCACGCGCGAGCGCGCCCGTGAGCTTGCCGACGACGCGAAAGTCGAAGTGCGCATCGCCGGCTGCGGACTGGCACGCACCGAGAAGGCGCACATGCCGCAGGCGCCGGTGCCCGCGGCACGGCGCGCCCTCGCCGATGCCGACCTTACGATCGGCGATATCGACTGCATCAAGTCGCACAATCCGTTCGCCGTCAACGATGCGGTGTTTGCGCGCGAGTTCAATCTCGACTGGCGCAAGATGAACAACTACGGCTGTTCGTTGGTGTGGGGTCATCCGCAAGGGCCGACCGGACTGCGGGCGATGATCGAGCTGATCGAAGAACTGGCCATGCGCGGTGGGGGACGCGGACTGTTCCACGGCTGCGCGGCGGGCGACTCGGCGATGGCGGTAGTGCTTGAAGTACGCGATACGCGACGAGCGTGAAGCCGGCCACACAGTGCGAATTCAAAGGAGGCATAGATGAAACTGTTCATGGGTGAGACTGCGCTGGTCACCGGCGGGGCATCGGGCA
>CADECO010000040.1:2417-4091 GCA_902825905.1 uncultured beta proteobacterium | reverse complement strand
TAGATGAAACTGTTCATGGGTGAGACTGCGCTGGTCACCGGCGGGGCATCGGGCATCGGCCGCGCGATCGCGATGGCACTCGCACGCGAGGGCGCCAACGTGCTGCTATCCGACGTGACCGCGGACGACGGCAGCAAGGTCGAAGCCGAGTTGCGGGGCGAGGGCTGCCAGGCGCAGTTCGTTCGATGGGATCTGAGCGACAGCGCCAACGCCCCCGCTCTGGTGGCCAAAGCGGTAGCGACCCTGGGCACGCTCGACATGCTGGTGCATTGCGCCAGTCCGCGCCGGCAGGAAGAGCAGACGGTCACCAAAGTGACCAGTGACGAATGGGATCTGATGCTCAACGTCAATCTCAAGTCGGGCTTCGAACTCGGCCGGCATGCCGCCATGCACATGCGTGATCGCAACGCGCGCGGACGGATCGTCTACATCTCCTCGACCAACTCGATGACGCCACGCAACCTGCCGCACTACTCCGCGGCGAAAGCCGGCATGGTGATGGTCACCAAGGAACTCGCACGCGCCTTCGGCCCGAACGGCATCCGCGTCAACGCCATTGCACCCGGAGCGATCGCCGGCGGCGGCTTCAAGGCCGACACGTCGCAGCTCACGCCCTACATACCGATGGGTCGGGTCGGCCGGCCCGACGACGTCGCCGGCGTGGCGATGGCGCTGCTCTCGGACAAGTTCAGCGGCTACGTCACCGGCTCGGTGATGGTGGTCGACGGTGGCATCACCTTGTCGAACTGGTTGCCGCCGCGCGTCTGAGTCACATCGAGCAATCGGGCGTGCCCACGGCGCGCGGATCGGCTCGCCTTTGCCGCCACGCTACTTCACCTCACGGGAGCGTAGCGCGACCTTGTCGGTCTTGTTGACCGTGGTTTTGGGCAACGCCTCAAGGATTTCGATCGAAACCGGCACCTTGTACTTCGCCAGGTTGCGCGCGCAATGCGCGAGCAGACCCTCCGGCGTGGCACTCGCGTCCTGACGCAGCGTGACGTAAGCGCGGATCACTTCGCCGCGGTACGCGTCGGGCACCCCCACGGCGGCCGCATCGAGTACCGCCGGATGCATGAACAGCACCTCGTCGATCTCGCGCGGATAGACGTTGTAGCCGCCGACGATCGCCATGTCCTTCTTTCGATCGCGAATGGTCAGATAGCCCTCGGCATCGAATTCACCGATGTCGCCGGTGTAGAGCCAGCCTTCACGCAGGCTCGCGGCGGTTTCGTCGGGAAGATTGCGATAGCCGCGCATGATCTGCGGACCACGCGCGCGGATCTCGCCGCGTTCACCCGTGCCGAGCACCCGCGTGCCGGTCTCGACGTCGACGATCTGCACTTCTGTGCGATCGAGCGCAATGCCCACCGTGCCGGGTTTGCGTGTGCCGTTCACCGGGTTGTAGGTGAGGATCGGACCGGCCTCGGTCTGACCGTAGCCTTCGTAGATCGGCGCGCCGGTCACCTGCTCCCAGCGCTGCAGCGTCTCCAACGACAACGGCGCCGAACCCGAATAACAGGTGTGTACGCCGGACCAATCGGCGCTCGCGAAGCGCTGGTGCGCCATCAGGCCGGTGAAGATGGTCGGGCTGCCCGGGAAGATCGAGATCGCCTCCCGCTCGATCAGTGTGAACAGCGCATCGGGCCGATAACGCGGCATCACCACCAGCGTGCC
>CADECO010000040.1:0-2317 GCA_902825905.1 uncultured beta proteobacterium | reverse complement strand
CGATCAGTGTGAACAGCGCATCGGGCCGATAACGCGGCATCACCACCAGCGTGCCACCGCAGTAGGCCGCCAGCGCCAGCCCCATCGTCAGCCCATAGGAATGGAAGATCGGCATCGGGCAGAGGATGCGCTCGCGCTGGTGCGGATCGCGCACGCTGAGCGGCGTGACGAGCGTCGGCAGCAGCCCTTCGCGTTGCGCAATATTGGTGACGATCGAGCCGTGCGTGAGCATCACGCCCTTCGAACGTCCGGTCGTGCCGCCGGTGTACTGAATGAACGCGAGGGCGTGGGCATCGGGTAGCGGCTGCGGCAGCTCGGCGCGCTGCACGATTCCTTTGGCCCCATGCGCGCCCTGCGCCCAACTTGTCAGGCGATCGCTGCCGATTGCAACCGGCAGGCGATGCCGAACACCGAGCCGGGCCGCGAGCGACTCGATGTCGCCGGCACGTGCCGCATCGAATATGAGTGCGCGCGGATCGGCATCGGCGAGGATGGCGCCCAGCTCGCGCTCGGTGTAGAGCGGATTGAGCGGCACAACAACCCCGCCCGCGGCCAGCACGCTGAAGACCGCGATGCACATCTCGACGCTGTTGGGCAGCACGATCGCAACGCGCTCGCCTTGCACGCCCAGCGCGCGGAGCTCATGTGCGAGTCCTGCCACACTATGCAGATAGTCGCGGTAGGTCAGGCGCCGCGTGCCCGCGGTGGGCGACCCGTCGAGGTCGCAGACCAGCGCTTCGCGCTCGGCATTCGCGGATGCCATCGCCACCAGCATATGAACGGCGGTCGGGTAAGTGGGCACCGCGCCTGCGCGAGACGGCGAATCCAGCGCACCTGTGCTCAACTTCTTCAACTCGATCCCCATGGAACTCGAGTCAGCGAGATTCGAGTCGGTGCGATTCGTATCATCGCGAGCCGTCGTCGCGTTGATCAGCGCGCGAGGCGTTCCAGCCCGCCCATGTACGGTCGCAGTGCCGCTGGAACCGTGATCGAGCCGTCGGCGTTCTGATAGTTCTCCATCACCGCGATCAGCGTGCGTCCGACCGCCAGCCCCGAGCCGTTCAGCGTATGGACGAGTTCGGGCCGGCCCTTGTCGTTGCGAAAGCGCGCCTGCATGCGCCGCGCCTGGAACGCTTCGAAGTTCGAACAGGACGAGATCTCGCGATAGGCGTCCTGACCAGGCAGCCACACTTCGAGATCGTAGGTCTTGGCCGAGGCGAACCCCATGTCGCCGGTGCATAGCAGCATCGTGCGAAACGGCAGCTCCAAGCGTGTGAGGATGGACTCGGCGTGCCCGGTCAACGCCTCGAGCGCTTCGTACGATCGATCCGGATGGACGATCTGCACCAGCTCGACCTTGTCGAACTGATGCTGGCGGATCATGCCGCGCGTGTCCCTGCCGTAGGAGCCCGCCTCACTGCGAAAGCACGGCGTGTGGCACACGTACTTCACCGGCAGTTTCTCCAGCGGCGTGATCGTGTCGCGCACGATGTTGGTGACCGGGACCTCGGCGGTCGGGATCAGATACATCTTCTCGCCGTCGCTGCGCGGGACGCTGAACAGGTCTTCCTCGAACTTCGGCAATTGCCCGGTGCCGAACATCGATTCGCGATTGACCATGTACGGCACGTACACCTCGCTGTAGCCATGCTCGCCGGTGTGCACGTCGAGCATGAACTGCGTGAGCGCGCGATGCAGCCGCGCCAGCGGGCCGCTGAGCACGGCGAAGCGCGAACCGGTGATCTTGCCCGCCAGTTCGAAATCGAGCATGCCCAGGCCCGCACCCAGATCGGTGTGGTCCTTGACAGTGAAATCGAACGAGCGCGGCGCACCGATTCGTCTGACCTCCTTGTTGTCGTCGCTGCCCGCCCCGACCGGCACGCTTTCGTGCGGCATGTTGGGGATCACCGCCACGAAACCCTGTTGACTGGTCTGGACCGCCCCGACCTCCTTCTCCAGATCCGCCAACTCCGCATTGACGGCATTGACCTCGCCCATCAACGCCGAAGCATCCTCGCCTTTGCCCTTGGCCATGCCGATCTGCTTGGAAAGCGCATTGCGCTTCGATTGCAGATCCTGGGTACGCGTCTGGATGCGTTTGCGCTCCTGCTCGATGGCGTTGAACTGGGCGCTGTCGAGCGCGAACGGTCGATCGGCCAGGCGTTTGGCAACGCGGTCGATGTCGGTGCGTAGCAGTTGGAGGTCCAGCATGGACTCGGAGGTGTGTAGGTGAAGGGTGAAGGGTGAAGGGTGAAGGGTGAAGAGCGAAAGGTGGAGGGGGTAGCGCTGCTAGCCTTTCGGCGCATCAGGCCGCTTG
>CADECO010000039.1:23446-26103 GCA_902825905.1 uncultured beta proteobacterium | reverse complement strand
GGACGCTACGAATGTGCCGCATGGTGCGCTCGCGCATCGCACGGTGCATTGCGCGAACGCAAACACGGTGCGATCGACCAGTTCCGACCCGCATGCCGCGCTGTGATAACTTGCGCGCCGCCCTCGCTCATTCATGTTCAGGTTCCGGTTCTCGTGTCCTCAGCCGATTTATCGCACCACACGCCGATGATGCAGCAGTACCTGCGCATGAAGGCGGAGCATGCGCACATGCTGTTGTTCTATCGGATGGGCGATTTCTACGAGATGTTCTTCGCCGATGCAGAGAAGGCGGCAAAGCTGCTCGACATCACGCTGACCGCACGCGGCCAGTCGGCCGGCAGTCCGATTCCCATGGCGGGCGTGCCCTACCACGCGGTCGAGCAGTATCTGGCGAAGCTGGTGAAGCTCGGCGAGTCCGTCGCGGTATGCGAGCAGATCGGCGACCCCGCCACCTCGAAAGGGCCGGTCGAGCGCAAGGTCGTGCGCATCGTCACGCCGGGCACGCTCACCGATTCGGGGCTGGTCGAAGACAAGGCCGACAATCTGCTGCTCGCGATCCACGCTTCGCGCGGCACGTTCGGGCTGGCGTGGCTCAATCTGTCGAGCGGCGCATTCCGGGTCGCCGAGGTCGGTCGCGAGCAGATAGCCTCGACGTTGCAACGCATTGCGCCAGCCGAGATCCTGCTCGCCGACGGCCACACGCTCGACGCGCGCACCGAGGCTCCCGTCTCGCACCTGCCCGACTGGCATTTCCACCAGGCTGCGGCGGTCACTGCGCTGGCCCGGCAGTTCGGCACCGCGGATCTGTCCGGTTTCGGCGTGGACGAGATGCCGCTCGCCATCGCCGCGGCCGGCGCGCTGCTAGGCTACGCGCAGAAGACGCAGGGTCAGGCGCTCACGCACGTCAACGCGATGACCGCCGAACACGACAGCGAGTACGTGCGCATGGATGCCGCCACGCGTCGCAACCTGGAGCTGACCGAAACGCTGCGCGGCACCGAAGGGCCGACGCTTTTTCGCCTGCTCGATCGATGCGCCACCAACATGGGCAGCCGGTTGCTGCGCCACTGGATCCACCACCCCTTGCGCGACACCACCGTGCTGCGGCAGCGTCAGCAGGCCGCACTCGATCTGGCGGGCGATGCCGGCACGGGCCCATACCCGCACCTGCAGACGCGTCTGCGCAAGATCGCCGACATCGAACGCATCTCGGCGCGTGTGGCATTGCACTCGGCGCGTCCGCGCGACCTGTCGGCGTTGCGCGACAGCCTCGCCTCCTTGCCGCAGTTGCGCGAGCTGATCGATCAAGCCGACGCCGCACTGCTGGTCACGCTGCGCGAGCAACTGGTCGCCCCGACCGAGTGCCTCGAATTGCTGACTCGCGCGATCAAACCCGAGCCGGGTGCACTGCTCCGCGAGGGCAGCGTCATTGCGGAGGGCTACAGCGCCGAGCTCGACGAACTTCGCGCGCTGCAAGACAACGCCGGTGCCTTCCTGATCGAGCTCGAAGGCCGCGA
This sequence comes from uncultured beta proteobacterium, assembly GCA_902825905.1. Classification (GTDB taxonomy): domain Bacteria; phylum Pseudomonadota; class Gammaproteobacteria; order Burkholderiales; family SG8-39; genus CADEDU01. Next base: position 24,586 of record CADECO010000039.1, on the reverse strand, counting down.
GCGCGCTCGCACCGGCATCCCCAATCTGAAGGTCGAGTACAACCGCGTGCACGGCTTCTATATCGAAGTCACCAACGCGCAAGCCGACAAGGTGCCCGACGATTATCGGCGCCGGCAGACGTTGAAGAACGCCGAGCGCTACATCACCCCCGAGCTCAAGACCTTCGAAGACAAGGCACTGTCGGCGAAGGATCGCGCGCTCGCGCTGGAGAAGTCGCTCTATGAGGCCGTCATCGAAGCGCTGCAGCCGCACATCGGATCGTTGCAGCGCATCGCGCGCGCGATCGCGACGCTCGATGTGTTGACCGCGTTTGCCGATACCGCCGCACGGCGCGGTTGGGTGGCACCGTCGTTCGTCCCCGAGGCGCTGATCGAGATCGTCCAGGGGCGCCATCCGGTGGTGGAAGACGAGGTCGATCAGTTCATCGCCAACGATTGCCGCATGTCCGCGGCGCGGCGCATGCTGCTCATCACCGGCCCGAACATGGGCGGCAAATCGACGTACATGCGGCAGGTCGCGCTGATCGTGCTGCTCGCGCACGTGGGCGCGCTCGTGCCTGCGGCATCGTGCCGACTCGGGCCGATCGATCAGATCTTCACCCGCATCGGCGCCGCGGACGATCTGGCCGGCGGACGCTCCACCTTCATGGTCGAGATGACCGAGAGCGCCAATATCCTGCACAACGCCACCGATTGCAGCCTGGTGCTCATGGACGAAGTCGGCCGCGGCACCTCCACCTTCGACGGTTTGGCGCTCGCCTGGTCGATCGCGCGGCATCTGGTCGAGCGCAATCGCGCCTTCAGTCTGTTCGCGACGCACTATTTCGAGCTCACGCAACTGGCGCAGGAGTATCGTGAATTGGCCAACGTGCATCTCGATGCAGTCGAGCACAAGAACTCGATCGTATTCATGCACGCCGTCGAGGAAGGGCCGGCGAGCCAGAGCTACGGCCTGCAGGTGGCGGCGCTGGCCGGTATTCCGCAGAGCGTGGTGCGCGCAGCCCGGCGCCGTCTCCAGGATCTGGAACAGGCCAGCCTCACACGTGGCGGGCAAACCGACCTGTTCGCCGCGACGCCATCCGACGCCTCACCGGAGCCCGTGGCCGACCCGGTGCGCGAAGCGATCGACCACGTCGATCC
>CADECO010000039.1:19855-23346 GCA_902825905.1 uncultured beta proteobacterium | reverse complement strand
CGCTGTGCGGCAGCTGATCGGGCAGATGAACGACGAGCCGCTCGCGCACGTGGTCCACGTCGGCGACCTCAAGTCGGGATCGTCGCTGTGCAGCGATCCGCTGTTCGCCGAGCGGCTGGAAATGTTCGGCGCGTCCCGGCACCCGTTCATCTTCGTGCCGGGCGACAACGAATGGACCGACTGCCATCGCGGCAGCAACGGTTCGTACGATCCGCTGGAACGGCTCGCCACGCTGCGCAAGCTGTTCCACGCGGGCGACGAGTCACTCGGACAGCGCAGACTGCGGCTCGAGCGACAATCGAGCCAACCCCGCTTCGCGCTCTATCGTGAGAACCTGCGCTGGAGCGCGAGCGGCGTGATGTTCGCCGCCTTCAACGTACCCGGCTCCAACAACAACTTCGGCCGCACGCCGCAGATGGACCAGGAGGTTCAGGCGCGCATGGCGGCCAATCAGGCGTGGCTCACCGAAACGTTGAACCGCGCGCGCAGTGCGAACGCGCGGGCACTGGTGATCTTCTTCCACGCCGATCCGCGCTTCGATCGCTGGACCAACGAGACCAGCGGGCGCGATGGCTTCGTCGGCTGGCGACGCATGCTGAGAGCCGCGGCGGTGGCGTTCAAGAAGCCGATCCTGCTGGTGCACGGTGACGAGCATCGCTATCGGCTCGATCAGCCGCTGCGCGATCCGGCCAACGGCAACACCTACGCCAATGTCACGCGCCTGGAGGTGATGGGCGCGCCCGAAACCAATTGGGTGCGCGTCACGATCACCGACGGACCGGCGCCACGTTTCGTCATCGAGCCCGCGCGGGCGCGCAATACCGGCACGCAGTGAACTCGGGAGTCGCTCACCGGCCTACAACGCGCGCGATGTACGCCTTCACGGCCTTGGGATCGGCATCCATCACCACGCAACGTTGCGGCAGCGCTTCGATGTTTTCGAATCCGGCCGGGCGCTCCGGATCGCGACCCAAGGCTTCGCGGATCGTCTCCGCGAACTTGGCGGGCAGCGCGGTCTCCAGACAGATCGTCGGCACACCGGCTTCGCGTTGTTCGAGCGCCACCTTCACGCCATCGGCCGTGTGCGGATCGATGACCCGACCGTAGCGGCTTGCCACGGTGCGGATCGTCGCGACACGATCGGCGTGCGTGCTGCGGCCTGCAGCGAAGCCTGATCGTTCGACAGAGGTCCAATGCGGGGTATGGCGCAGATCGAACTCACCCTCACGATCGAGCCGCGTCCACAGCGCGCGTACCGTCGCTCCATCACGTCCCACGGCATCGAAGATGAACCGCTCGAAGTTGGAGGCCTTGGAGATGTCCATCGACGGGCTCGATGTCGCACTGACCTCCGCGTTCTTGCGCACTCGATCGCGGCCGTTGCGAAAGAAATCCTCAACCACATCGTTCGCGTTGTTCGCCCCCACCAGCCGCTCGATCGGCAAGCCCATGCATCGCGCGACATAACCGGCGTAGATGTTACCGAAGTTGCCCGAGGGCACGACGAACGTGGCCGGCTGCGCGTTCGTGCGGGTGGCCGCGAAGTAGCCCTTGAAGTAGTAGACCACCTGCGCCGCCACGCGCGCCCAGTTGATCGAATTCACCGCGCCGATCCGATACTGCGACTTGAACGCCGCATCGTTCGATACGGCTTTCACGACGTCCTGGCAATCGTCGAACACACCGCGGATCGCGATGTTGAAGATGTTGGCGTCCTGCAGCGCGTACATCTGCGCGCGCTGGAACGGGCTCATCCGACCATCAGGCGAGAGCATGAACACGTTCACGCCGCGCTTGCCCTTCATCGCGTGCTCGGCGGAAGACCCGGTGTCGCCTGACGTCGCCCCGAGAATGTTGAGCGTGCGCCCCTGCTTGCCGAGCACGTACTCGAACAGATGCCCGAGAAACTGCATCGCCATGTCCTTGAAGGCGAGCGTGGGGCCGTTCGAGAGACCGAGCAAATGTAGATCGGCCTCCAATGTCGTGAGCGGCGTGATGTCCTCGGTACCAAACACCGCGGGCGTATAGGTGCGATCGACCAGCGCGCGCAGATCATCGCGGGGAATGTCGTCGGCAAAGCGCGACAGCACCTCGAAGGCGAGATCGCGATACCCCATCGGCCGCAGCCGATCGAGTTCCACGCTCGATAGCCGCGGAAACGCTTCGGGCACGAACAACCCGCCATCGGGGGCCAGCCCTTCGAGCAGGATTGCGGTGAATGATTGCGGTGCGGCGCCGCCGCGGGTGGAGAGGTAGCGCATGACGGATGATCCCGCTCGCGTGCGCCTACCGCGCCGCGAACTCTTCGAGCCGGATGCGCGTGACGCGCCCGGTCACCACCGGAAGCCCCTCGACGCGCGCGATCGCGTCGATCACGTTGCGTTCGCGGGTCTCGTGAGTGAGCATGATGATGTCGACCTGATCTTCGCCTTCGGCCGGTTCGCGCTGCACCATCGCGTCGATCGAGATCGAGCGGTCGGCAAGAATCCGCGCGATGTCGGCCAGCACGCCGGGCTGATCGAGCACGCGCATGCGCAGGTAGTAGGAGGTGACCACCTCCTCCATCGGCAGAATCGCGAGGCTCGACAGCCGGTCGGGCTGGAACGCGAGATGCGGCACGCGGTTCTCCGGATCGGTCGTCATCGCGCGGGCGATATCGACCAGATCGGCCACCACCGCGCTCGCCGTGGGCTCGGCACCTGCCCCCGCGCCGTAGTACATCGTCTGCCCGACCGCATCACCTTTGACGAGCATCGCGTTCATCACGCCTTCGACGTTGGCGATGAGCCGCCGCGTCGGAATCAACGTGGGATGCACGCGCAATTCGATGCCCTGCGCGGTGCGTTTGGTGATGCCCAGCAGCTTGATCCGATAGCCGAGCTGCTCGGCGTACTTGATGTCTTCCTGCGTGAGTTTGGTGATGCCCTCGGTGTACGCCTTGGAGAACTGCATCGGCACACCGAACGCGAGCGCCGAGAGGATTGTGAGCTTGTGCGCGGCGTCCACCCCTTCGATGTCGAAGGTCGGATCGGCCTCGGCGTAACCGAGCGCCTGCGCTTGCTTGAGCACCGTGTCGAACGCCAGCCCCTTGTCGCGCATCTCCGACAAGATGAAATTCGAGGTGCCGTTGATGATTCCGGCGATCCACTCGATGCGATTGGCCGTCAGCCCTTCGCGCAACGCCTTGATGATCGGAATGCCGCCGCCGACCGCTGCTTCGAACGCGACCACGACGCCTTTCTTCTGCGCCGCTTCGAAGATTTCGTTGCCGTGCAGGGCGAGCAGCGACTTGTTGGCAGTAACGACGTGCTTGCCGCGCGCGATGGCCCGCAACACGAGATCCTTGGCAACCGTGTAGCCGCCGATCAGCTCGACGACGACATCGATATCCGGGTGGTCGACGACCTCGGTGGGTTGCGAGGCGACGACCGCGCCGCCCTCCACGACACGGCGGGCCTTCTCCAGATCGCGCCCGGCGACCATGCTGCAGC
>CADECO010000039.1:6871-19845 GCA_902825905.1 uncultured beta proteobacterium | reverse complement strand
CGCCGACCGTGCCCACACCCAACAGACCCACGTTGACTGGTTTCACTGCCGATTCCTTCTCACAGCGAGTGCTGGAATGTTCGAGCGTCCGAGCGTTCGACCGCGCGTGCTTGGTCGCGCGAGCCGGCGAGATCAGGCAGCGCGACGCGCCTTGAGCACGCCGTCCTTGCGGAACATCTCCTTGATGCCGCGCACGGCCTGGCGCGTGCGCGCCTCGTTTTCGATCAGCGCCATGCGTACGTGGGTGTCACCGTATTCCCCGAACCCCACGCCGGGCGATACCGCGACCTTGGCATCGTCCAGCAGCTTCTTGGCGAACTCGAGCGAGCCGAGCGACTTGTAGAAATCGGGAATCTCGGCCCAGATGTACATCGAGGCACGCGGCGTCTCGACCATCCAGCCGGCCTCGTGCAAGCCTTTCACGAGCACGTCGCGACGTTTCTGATACTTCACGCGGATTTCTTCGACACATTGCTGCGGCCCTTCGAGCGCGGCGATCGCGGCCACCTGCAGCGGCGTGAACGTTCCATAGTCGTGATAGCTCTTGATGCGCGCCAGCGCGGTGACGAGCTCTTTATTGCCGACCATGAAGCCGATGCGCCAGCCGGCCATGTTGTAGCTCTTGCTCATGGTGAAGAACTCGACCGCCACGTCGCGCGCGCCGGGCACCTGCATGATCGAGGGCGCCTGGTAGTCATCGAACACGATATCGGCATAAGCGAGATCGTGCACCACGAGAATGTCGTGCTGCCTGGCCAGCGCGATGACATGCTCGAAGAACGCCGGATCGACACACTGCGCGGTCGGGTTCGAGGGAAAACCGAGGATCATCATCTTCGGCTTCGGGAACGATTCGCGAATCGCGCGCTCGAGCTCGGCGAAGAAATCGACACCCGGAGTCATGCGCACCGAGCGGATGTCGGCGCCGGCGATGATCGCGCCGTAGATGTGGATCGGATAGCTCGGGTTGGGCACCAGCACCGTGTCGCCGCGATCGAGCGTGGCGAGCATCAGATGGGCAAGACCTTCCTTGGAGCCGATGGTGACGATCGCTTCGGACTCCGGATCGAAGCTCACACCGTAGCGTTGCGCGTACCAGTTGGTGATCGCGCGGCGCAGGCGCGGGATGCCTTTGGATACCGAGTAGCCGTGCGTATCGGTGCGCTGTACCGTCTCGACGAGTTTATCGACGATGTGCGGCGGCGTTGGTCCGTCGGGGTTGCCCATCGACAGATCGATGATGTCTTCGCCACGACGCCGCGCCGCCTGCTTGAGCTCGCCGGTGATGTTGAACACATACGGTGGCAGGCGTTTGATGCGCGAGAACTCGCGGGGCGGTTTGGCGGACATGATGAGGGTGACGTGCTGTGGACCAGAAATGTTGCAGACGAGGTGCAGGCTGAGCCGCAAACGAGCGAGCGCTGCAGGCCCGAGAGTGACGCCCAAAGCTGTCAGGACGCCGGCAAAAAAGCGGCACGATGCGGGCCAGGAAGCTCGGGCCGATCCGGAAGAACGACTATAATCCTACCGAAGCTAACCCCGCATCGCAATTACGTTTTTTCGCGTTTTTCCGTGCGCTGCCCACCCTCCTCGGCCTGTGAAACTGCATCTTCAGACCGCGACGCAGCAGAACCTGGTCAGTGCCTATGGCGCAGGGTTCGTGTCGATCAATGGCGAACGCCTGGAGCGCAGCCTGATCGTTGCGCCCGAGACCTTGATTCGCGACTGGCCGGCCGCGAGCTTCGATGCGCTCACCGAAGCGCACTTCGTCGAATTGTCGCGAGTCGAATGCGAGATCCTGCTGCTTGGCACCGGCAAGCGGCTACGGTTTCCGTCGCCTGCATTGAGTCGGGCCGTCCATGAAGCTCGCATCGGGCTCGAAGTCATGGACACGCACGCGGCGTGCCGCACCTACAACATCCTGATGGGCGAAGGGCGCAAGGTCGCGGCCGCCCTGATCGTCGAGTGAGCCCGCGCATTCCCGCCGGCGACGCGCCTTGCGCACGCGCTTCATGAACCTGTCCGTCGCCGCGCCCCGTTCGCTGCTGTTGCTGGCGTTGCTGGCCGCATTTCTATGGTTCGCCAACCTCGACTACCGGCATCTGGTCAAGACCGATGAAGGCCGTTACGCCGAGATCGCGCGCGAAATGATGGCCGACGACGATTGGGTGACACCAAGGCTGAACGGCTACAAGTACTTCTACAAGCCGCCCCTGCAGTACTGGGCCACCGCCGCGGCTTACAAGGCTTTCGGCATCAACGAGTGGACCGCACGCCTGTGGACCGCGCTCACCGGTTTCGTGGCGGCGCTGTTCGCCGCGTTCGCCGGGGCACGCCTGTTCGGCACGGCTGTAGGCATCCTGAGCGGCACGGTGCTGTTCGGGTCGGCTTACTGGGTGAGTCTGGGGCACTTCGCTTCGCTCGACATGAGCCTCGCGGCGTTCCTCTCGGCATCGATATTCGCGTTGGCACTCGCGCAGAGCGACCAGACCCCGCCGGCTGGGCAGCGCGCGTGGATGATCCTCGCCTGGGCGTGCGCAGCACTGGCGCTGATGAGCAAAGGGTTGATCGGCGTGGTGCTGCCGGCGGGTGCCCTGGGGCTGTACGTGCTGTGGCACCGCGATTGGCGTCTGCTCGCGCGGTTGCAATGGCTACCAGGCATTGCCGTCTTCGCGATCATCACGGTCCCGTGGTTCGTCCTCGTGGCCCAGCGCAATTCCGAGTTCGTGGAGTTCTTCTTCATTCGCGAGCACTTCACACGCTTCCTCACCAAGGAGCATGGACGCTACGAACCGTGGTGGTACTTCATCCCGGTCCTGCTCGTCGGCTTGCTGCCGTTCACCACTGCCGTCATCGGCGCGATTCGCGCCGGCATCAGCCACGCACCGTCACGATTCCAGCCTCAGCGCCTGCTGCTCGCCTGGATCGTAGTGGTCTTCGTGTTCTTCTCGGCCTCCAGTTCGAAGCTGCCCTCGTATCTGCTGCCGATCGTTCCAGCGATGGCCGTGCTCGTGGCCCTGCATCTGGCGACGATGTCAGGCCGCGCGCTCGTGATGCATTGGATCGTGGCGCTGGCACTGGGCATCGGGCTGATCGCGGGTGCCTTCTACGCCCAGGCCGGCGCGCGTCACGCCGAGGTTGCTGCGCTGATGAAGCACTACATTCCCTGGCTGGTGGGCGCCGGCATCACGTTCACCGCCGGCGCGATCGTCGCCATCGTGCTCGCACGCCGCACGCGCATCCTTGCCTCGGTGCTCGCGATCGGGGTGAGCAGCCTGCTCGGTATGCAGCTGATCATCAGCGGCCACCAGAGCTTGGCGCCGGTGTATTCGTCGTATCATATCGTCCAGAAAATCAAGCCCGAACTCACGCCGCAGACGCGGCTTTATTTCGTGGGCATGTTCGAACATTCGCTCCCGTTCTATCTCCAGCGCACGCTTACGATCGTGGCCTTCAAAGACGAACTCGCCGCCGCGATCGACTGGGAGCCGCAACGTTACGTCGACAGCTTCGCCGCGTTCGAAAAGCGCTGGCTCGACGATGCCGATGCGATCGCCGTGATGGCCCCCGACGTGCACGCCTCCTTTCAGCTGCGAGCACTGCCGATGCGGGTCATCGCGCGCGATGCTCGCCGCGTCGTCGTCCACCGGAGCGGCTCGTGAGCGCCATCAGCCTGACGCTGATCCTGCTTGGCGTGGTGCTGAACGCCGTCGCGCAGTTGCTGCTCAAGGCGGGCACGAACGCGGTCGGCCAGTTCGAGTTCTCGGCCAGCAACGCACTGCCGATCTCGCTCAAGCTCGCGATGCAGCCGCCGATCATCGCCGGCATGATCTGTTATGCAGCGAGCCTCATCGTGTGGATCATGGCGCTCTCACGCGTGCAGGTGAGCATCGCCTATCCCATGCTCTCGATCGGCTACGTCATCAACGCGATCGCCGCGTGGCACTTCTTCGGCGAAGACCTCAACGTTCAGCGCTGGACCGGGATCGGCTTCATCGTCGTCGGCGTGTGGCTGGTCGCACGCAGCTAGCCGCCTCCGTCCGCGCCATGGCCTTCCTTCCCTTCACCCGCCCCACGCTCGATCAGGACACGATCGAGGGCGTCGTCGAGGTGCTGCGCTCCGGCTGGATCACGACCGGCCCAAAGGTGAAGGCGTTCGAAGCCGCGCTGTCGGACTACTTCGGCGGACGCCACGTGCGCGCATTCAACTCCGGCACCGTCACGATGGAAGTGGCATTGCGGATCGCCGGTATCGGCCCGGGACACGAAGTCATCACCACGCCGCTCACCTGGGTCGCTACCGCCAACGTCGTGCTCGCGGTGGGGGCGCGGCCGGTGTTCGTCGACATCGATCCGCTCACGCGCAACATCGATCTCGATCAGATCGAGCACGCCATTACCCCGCGCACGCGCGCGATCCTGCCGGTGTACCTCGCAGGGCTGCCCGTCGATCTCGACCGACTCTACGCCATCGCCGCACGCCACGGCCTGCGCGTGATCGAAGACGCGGCCCAGGCGATGGGCAGCACCTGGAACGGGCATCGCATCGGCAGTCGCGGCGATCTGATTTCGTTCAGCTTTCACGCCAACAAGAACATCACCACGATCGAAGGCGGCGCGCTGGTGCTCAACCACGAAAGCGAAGTGAAGCTGTGCGAACAGCTGCGCTTTCAAGGGGTGCAGCGATCCGGTGAAGACGGCATGGAAGTGGAGATCCCCGGCGAGAAGGCCAATCTCACCGATGTCGCCGCGCGAGTCGGCCTGGGCCAGCTCCCGCGCCTCGATGCGTTCAACAACAAACGCAAGCGCCTGGCACGGCGCTACTTTCGCGCATTCGATCGCGCGCTGGGCTGTGAGCTGCCGCCCGCCGACTTCGAACATTCGAACTGGCACATGTTCCAGGTGGTGCTGCCGCTCGAGCGCATGCGTGGCACCCGCGCCGATTTCATCGCAGCGATGCGCGCCGAGGAGATCGGCATCGGCGTGCATTACCCGGCCATTCATCTGTTCAAGCTGTATCGGTCGCTCGGCTGGCATGAAGGTCAGTTCCCGCACGCCGAACGCGTGGGCCGCGGCATCGTCACCTTGCCGCTGTTTCCGGGCATGTCCGAAGGTGACGTCGAGCGCGTTTGCGCAGCGGTCAAACGCGTGCTCGCGGGCATGCTGCAATGAGCGTCGCCCCTGACGTTTCGGTCGTCATCCCGGTCTACAACGAGGAGGCCGGGTTGCCGCGGCTGTTCGAGCGCCTGTATGCGGCACTCGATCGACTCGACAGAAGCTACGAGATCGTGTTCGTGAACGACGGCAGCACCGACCGTTCCGCCGCGATGCTGCGCGAGCAGTACGCCAGACGCCGCGATGTGACGCGAGTCGTGCTGTTCAACGGCAACTTCGGCCAGCACATGGCGATCATGGCCGGCTTCGAGGCATGCCGTGGCCAGCGCGTCGTCACCCTCGACGCCGACCTGCAGAATCCCCCCGAAGAGATCGGCAAGCTGCTCGCCAAGATGGACGAGGGCTACGACTATATCGGCACCATCCGACGCCTGCGGCAGGACACCTGGTTCCGCCGCAGAGCCTCGCGACTGATGAATCGCCTGCGCGAACGCATCACCGACATCCGCATGACCGATCAGGGCTGCATGCTGCGCGCCTACTCACGCGACATCGTCGATGCGATCAACAGCTGCCGCGAGGTGAACACGTTCATTCCGGCGCTTGCCTACACCTTCGCGCAGAACCCGACCGAAATCGAAGTCGCGCACGAGGAACGCGCCGCCGGTGAAACGAAGTATTCGCTCTACAAGCTCATTCGCTTGAACTTCGATCTGGTCACAGGCTTCTCGGCCGTGCCGCTCGAGCTGTTTTCCCTGGCAGGAATCCTGGTGTCACTCGGGTCGCTCGCATTCTTCGTGTTGCTCGCGATTCGCCGGTTGATCATCGGACCCGAAGCTGAAGGGCTATTCACGCTGTTCAGCATCGCGTTCTTCCTGATCGGTATCTGCCTGTTCGGCATCGGCCTGCTCGGCGAATACATCGGCCGCATCTACCAGCAGGTGCGGTTGCGCCCGCGCTACGTCATCCAGGCGATTCTCGAACCGAAGCCCGAATCGTTCGAAGCGCCGCCGCAGACCGACACGATGTTCGCGCAGGCAGCGGGCTCGCAGCGCGCCGTCTGACTCGCTCGCGCACCGATCGCCCATGACCAGCGCCGTGGTGTTTGCCTATCACAATGTGGGCGTGCGCTGCCTCGCCGTGCTCCTCGCCCAGAACGTCGACGTGCGCCTGGTCGTCACCCACGAAGACGCGCCGGGCGAGAACATCTGGTTCGACAGCGTCGCTGCGCTCGCGCGCAATGCCAGCATACCGGTGGTCACCTCGGCCGATCCGAACTCGGCCGAGTTCGTGGCGCGCATCCGAACGCTAGTGCCGGAGTTTCTGTTTTCGTTCTACTACCGCCACATGCTGTCGACCGACCTGCTGGCGAGCGCCTCACGCGGCGCGTTCAACATGCACGGCTCGCTGCTGCCGAAGTATCGTGGCCGGGTGCCGGTGAACTGGGCGGTACTCCACGGCGAAGCGCAGACAGGAGCAACCCTGCACGAGATGGTCGCCAAGCCCGACGCGGGTCGGATCGTCGATCAGCAGGCGATGCCGATCCTGCCCAATGACACCGCGGGCGATGTGTTCGCCAAGGTGACGGTCGCGGCAGAACTCGTGTTGCATCGCGCGCTGCCCGCACTGATCGCCGATCGCGCCAGTCTGCGCGAACAGGATTTGCGCGCGGGCAGCTACTTCGGTGGCCGCAAACCCGAGGACGGTCGCATCGACTGGACACTCGGCGCCAGCACCATCCACAACCTGGTGCGTGCGGTAGCGCCGCCCTACCCTGGCGCGTTCACGCAGGTCGACGGACGCGAGTTGCGCATCCTGCAAACCTGGTCGCAAGGCGAACGCGATGCCGACCCGCGCCGTGGTGCGCGCTTGTGCGTCGAAACCGACCGCATCAGGCTGCGCGCGCAAGACGGCGGCCTTCTCACTATCGTCGCCGCCACACTCGACGGCCACGCGCTTACCGCAAGTTCCTTCGCGTCGCTGTTCGGCGCCAACGAGATAACCCTGCCATGAAGAAGATCCTGATCCTCGGCGTCAACGGTTTCATCGGCCATCACCTGTCCAAGCGGATCATCGAGACCACGCAGTGGGAGGTCTACGGCATGGATATGGCCGACGACCGTCTCGGCGATCTGCGCGGCGAGAAGCGCTTTCACTTCTTCGAGGGCGACATCACGATCAACCGCGAGTGGATCGAGTACCACATCCGCAAGTGCGACACGGTGCTGCCGCTGGTGGCGATCGCCACGCCCGCCACCTACGTGCGCGAACCGCTGCGCGTGTTCGAACTCGACTTCGAGGCGAACCTGCCGATCGTGCGTTCGTGCGTGAAGCATCACAAGCGCTTGATCTTCCCCTCGACCTCCGAGGTGTACGGCATGTCGCGCGATCGCGAGTTCGACCCCGACAGCTCCGAGCTGGTGCTTGGTCCGATCAACAAGCCGCGCTGGATCTACGCCTGCGCCAAGCAGCTCATGGATCGCGTCATCTGGGCCTACGGCATGGAGATGAAGCTGGATTTCACGCTGTTCCGGCCGTTCAACTGGATCGGCTCGGGGCTCGATTCCATCAACACCGCCAAGGAAGGCAGCTCGCGCGTGATCACGCAGTTCCTCGGCCACATCGTGCGCGGCGAGAACATCCAACTGGTCGACGGCGGCCGGCAGCGACGCACGTTCACCTACGTCGATGACGGCATCGACGCGCTGGTGCGCATCATCGACAACCCGAAGCGCATCGCCTCCGGGCAGATCTACAACGTCGGCAATCCGCGCAACAACTATTCGGTGCGCGAACTGGCCGAGATGATGCTCACCATGGCCAAGGCCTATCCGGAGTACGCCACCAATGCGCGCAAGGTGAAGCTGGTGAAGACCACCGCCACCGCGTACTACGGCAAGGGCTATCAGGACGTGCAGAACCGCATGCCGAAGATCACCAACACCATGCGCGACCTGGGTTGGCGCCCACGTGTGGCCATGCGCGATGCGGTCGAGCGCATCTTAGAGGCCTATCGCGGGCAGGTAGCAGAGGCCAGGCGGCTGATGGACTAGACCCGGGACTAAACCCGGGACCAACCCCTGAACCAAACCCGAGATCAGTCTCGCCACGCGCCGCGCATGCGCACGCTCGCATTGAAGGTCGACGCCGACACCTTTCGAGGCACGCGCGAGGGTGTGCCGCGACTGGCCGAACTGTTTCGGCAGCACGGCTGCGGCGCCACGTTTCTGTTCAGCCTCGGCCCCGATCACACCGGACGCGCGATCAAGCGGGCGCTGCGCCCCGGCTTCATGCGCAAGGTATCGCGCACGTCGGTCGTCTCGCACTATGGCCTGCGCACGCTGCTCTACGGCACGCTACTGCCTGGCCCCGATATCGGCAGACGCTGTGCGGGAGAACTGCGCGCGGTGCGCGATGCCGGTTTCGAAGTCGGCGTGCACTGCTGGGACCACGTCGTGTGGCAGGACGGCGTCGAGCATGCCGCGCCCGCTTGGGTCGAAACGCAGATGCGCGCTGCGACCGATCGATTTCAGGAAGTATTCGGCGTGCCCCCGAAAGTACACGGCGCCGCCGGCTGGCAGATGAACCGTCACGCATTGCGCCTGACGCAGCGCCTCGGATTCGAGTACGCCTCCGACGCGCGCGGCAGTTACCCGTTCCTGCCCCTGGTCGAAGGCGAGCCCATCGCCTGTCCGCAAGTCCCGAGCACGCTGCCCACGCTGGACGAGATGATCGGCGTCGACGGCGTCGATGAATCGAACGTGGCATCACGCGTGCTCGACCTCACTGCCGCCGAACCGGAGCACGGTCACGTCTTCACGCTGCACGCCGAACTCGAAGGCATGAAGCTCGCGCCGGTGATGCAGCAGTTGCTCGTCGGATGGAAAGCCCAGGGCTACGCCATCGTCGACATCGGCCAGTTGCTGCACGCCGCTCGCGCCACCGGCTCGCTCCCGCATTGCCGCATCGAACGCGGTAGCATCCCCGGACGATCGGGCACTTTGATGCTGCAGGGCGCCCGGTTCACCAACGAACAATGCTAAGGGACGTCATGCCAAGCGGATCCGTGGAAGATTTTTCCGTCGCCAGCACCGGCGGAAAGACCTTCCAGCTCTCTCAGCTTGCCACCCGGTACCTCGTGCTGTATTTCTATCCGAAAGACAACACGCCCGGCTGCACCGACGAAGGTCAGCAGTTCCGCGACCTCTACCCGCAGTTTCAGCAGGCCGGCTGCGAAGTGCTCGGCATCTCGCGCGACAGCATCCGCTCGCACGACAATTTCAAGGACAAGATGAAGTTTCCGTTCGAGTTGCTATCCGACGAAGGCGAGGCCGTCTGCAATCTATTCGGCGTGATGAAAATGAAGAACATGTACGGCAAGCAGGTGCGTGGCATCGAGCGCTCCACCTTCGTGCTGGACGCTGGCGGCAAGATCCATCACGAGTGGCGCGGCGTGAAGGTGCCCGGTCACGCGCAGCAGGTTCTCGATTTCATCCGCTCCCTTTGACGAGCCCTTCCCCACAGTGACTACCCGCAAAGCCCGCAGCGGGGGTGCCCGATCGGGCGCTGCCCCGTCGACCCCGCACTCGATCGCCGAGACGTCCTCGCCGAAAGCCTCGCCGTCCGATGCGCTTCCTGCCAAGCTGTTCGTGCTCGACACCAACGTGCTGATGCACGATCCGACCAGTCTGTTCCGGTTCGAGGAGCACGACATATTCGTGCCGATGGAAACACTCGAAGAGCTCGACGCCCACAAGAAGGGCATGTCGGAGATCGCGCGCAATGCGCGTCAGGCGAGCCGGTTCCTGGAGGAACTGATCACCCGCAATGAAGGTGCGATCGGCGCGGGCATCAGCCTGAAACGCCATCCCACCGATACCTGCACCGGCAAGCTGTTCCTGCAGACCGAGGCGATCAACGGCCACATTCCCGCCAATCTGCCCAGCGCCAAGGCCGACAACCAGATCATCGGTGTGGTGCGCTTTCTGCAGAAGAAATTCGCGCACCGGCACGTCATCCTGGTCAGCAAAGACATCAACCTGCGCATCAAGGCACGCGCGGTCGATATCGAGGCCGAAGACTATTTCAATGACAAGGTGCTGGAGGACACCGACGTCCTCTATGCCGGCGTGCGCGCCCTGCCCGACAATTTCTGGGAGGCACACGCGAGCAATCTGCAGAGCTGGAGCAAGGAAGGCCGTGCGTACTATCGCGTCACCGGTCCGATCGCACAGCAACTGCTCGTCAACGAATTCGTGTACCAGGAAGGCGAACGACCGCTGCATGCGATCGTGCGCGGCATCGAAGGCAGCACCGTCACGCTCGAGCAGGTGCGCGACTACGCCCATGCCCGAAACGCCGTATGGGGCATCAACGCCCGCAACCGCGAGCAGAACTACGCGCTCAATCTGCTGATGGATCCGGAGATCGACATGGTCACCCTGCTCGGCCAGGCCGGCACGGGCAAGACGCTGCTCGCGCTCGCCGCCGGTCTCGCGCAGGTGCTGGACGACAAGCGCTACAGCGAGATCATCTTCACCCGTGTGACGGTACCGGTGGCCGAGGACATCGGCTTTCTGCCCGGCACCGAGGAAGAGAAGATGACGCCGTGGATGGGCGCACTCGAAGACAACCTCGAGGTGCTCAACGCGAGCGACGGCGGCGCCGGTGAATGGGGCAAGGCAGCGACCAAGGATCTGATCAGCGCAAAGATCAAGGTGAAGTCGATCAACTTCATGCGCGGCCGGACCTTCATCGGCAAGTACCTGATCATCGACGAGGCGCAGAACCTGACGCCCAAGCAGATGAAGACGCTGGTGACGCGCGCCGGACCCGGCACCAAAGTGCTTTGTCTGGGCAACCTCGCGCAGATCGACACGCCCTACATCACCGAAGGCAGTTCGGGCCTCACCTACCTGGTCGATCGCTTCAAGGGCTGGCCGCATGGCGGCCACGTCACCCTGCAGCGCGGCGAGCGCTCGCGCCTGGCCGATTTCGCTTCCGAAACGCTGTGATCGGCTGACTGGCCCGCGCGGTCGGTTACGGCGCTCGCGCGGCACTCCATAAAGCGCGTGCGAACCGCCCCAATCCGAGCCACTGCTGGGCCCAGAAGCCTTCACCGTAGTCGCGCCCGCTGAGCTGATCGCGAATGCCGGTCGGCTCGAGCTTGGCGCTGAAATTGGCGCTGCGAAAGACGATGTCCCAAAACGGCAGCAGCACCGCGAAGTTGCAGCCGCGATGCGCGCCCTCGTGCCCCACGCCGATCGCGTGATGCGTGCGATGGAACCGCGGGCTCACCAGCAGGCGCTCGCCGATCGATCCGAACGACACGCGCAGATTGGCGTGCGACAGGCTCTCCAGCATGCGTGTGGCGATCATGATCATGAAGAACTGCCCCGGGCTCACGCCGATCAGCAGCGCAACACCTGCGCTCCAGGCCGAGGCGATGACGTCGTCGAGCACGTGATTGCGGCTGTCGGTCCAGAACGACATCTTGCGCTGGCTGTGATGCAGCGCGTGCAACGACCACCACCAATCGAACCGGTGCTGCAGGCGATGCCGCCAGTACTCGGCCAGATCGAGCACGATCAGATACACCAGGAACGACAACAGCGGACTGGTCGCGATCGCCGGCGACAGATCCTCCAGGTTGAACGGCGTGAAACCCGCCAGACGCACGCGCGCTTCGATCGCATCGATCAGCGGCGAAAGCAGCAGGAAGATCGTCATCGGCAGTACGCCCAGCCGTGAGAGCAACGTGTAGATCACGTCGGGTCCGACGCCGCGCCGATCACGCCAGCCTTCAGCCGGGTAGCGGCTCTCGAGCGGCCGTAACAACGCGTACAGCACGGCGATCTCGATCGCACCGAGGATCAACCATTCGGTCGCATCGAAGAACTTCTCGCCCAGATCGATCGCGCCCGCCGCGAATAGCGCCGGCTGGATCAGCGTGGTGAACAGCCAAGTCTGGAGTGCCCCCACCGTATCGGCATAGACGGTCGAGAACCCGCTCATGATGCCCGGCTCAGCCCTTCCTGGGCAGCGTGCCGAAGCAGAATCCGCGCTCCTTGAGTCCGGCCAGCAGCGGGTCGAGCATCGGTGCGAACGGATCCTTGCGCGACCAGATGCCGGTGTGCATCACCATGACGTCGCCGTCACGCAAATTCTTCAGCGCCTGGGCAAGGAGACGGTCGTTGGGGTACTTGTCCGAAGGCAGCTCGTCGCCCAGGAACCCGGCCGGCGCCCAGTGCACGTGCTCATAGCCGCATCGCTTCGCGGCCTGCAGCGCGAACGGCGTGGTGCGGCCGCCCGGTGCGCGCCAGATCGGATCGAGCGCGCGGCCGCCGCTCAGCTCGCGAAACCGCGACTCCACGCGCCGCAACTCCGCGCACACCCCGTCGGCGTCGAGCAGCTCGGTCTTGCCGTTCAGGTGGACGTAACGCGTACGTCCGTCAGTGGTGTCGCCGCGAAAATAGGCGTGATGCCACGTGTGACTTCCGAAGGTATGACCCTCGGCAATGCGCGCGCGCCAGTACTCGTCCCAGCCCGGCTCCAGGGAGCGGTCGCCTCGCACCGTCTTTTCGTTGGCGAGGAAGAACGTCGCCTTCACCTGATGCTTGCGCAGCACGTCGGCGATGTACTGCGCATGCGACATGCTGCCGGTGTCGATGGTGAGATACAGCGTGCCCTTGCATGCGCCCTGCGCCGTCGCAACGCCTGCAGGCAACACCCATGCAAGAGCGATGGTCAGCGCGGCAGTTAGCGAGACAGGCCAGCCACCCCGGCGCGCGCGCGAAGCGAACATCCGAACCTCTCTACTGACGGGCGGCGTGGCTGCGGAAATAGAGCCCATGCGGAGA
>CADECO010000039.1:3380-6771 GCA_902825905.1 uncultured beta proteobacterium | reverse complement strand
ACGTGGTCTTCGCCCATGATGCCGATCAGAAGATGCTTGTCATCGGGCGTCATCCAGATACCCGCCGGCAGTTGCCCCACGGGCAGCCGCCACACCACCTCCATCGTCTTCAGGTCGACGGCGGCAATATCGTGCGAGTCCTGCATCGTGACGAACGCGAACTCGCTGGCACGATCGAAGGCGATATGGCTGGGCAGCTTGCCCATCGGGATGCGCTTCACTACCGAGAAGTCGTCGGGCTTGTAGATGTCGACGCGATTGAGGCGATAGGCGGCGACGACGAACCACTTGCGATCGGGGCTGTAGCCGATCTGGTAGGGGTCGGGGATGTTCTTCACGCGCCGCTGCACTTCGCCCGTGACCGGATCGAGGAACAGCAGGTCGTTGTTGCCCGCGCTGGCGATGATGAGGCTCTTGTCGTCGGGCGTCTGCATCAGATGGTGCGGTTCCTTGCCGGTCGGAATGCGCTTGATTTCCTTGCGCGTGGCGCGATCGATCAGGCTCACCGTGGCCTCGCCCGAATTGAGCACGACGATCACCTCGGCATGGGCCGCCACCCCCGCACACCACAACGCAAGCACCACCGCTACTTTACGAGACAGCTCCCGCATCACCTCTCCCGCTCCTTCGCCCTTCTCTCTTCAGGGCAACTTGTTGTGCGTGCCGTCGCAGAACGGCTTGTTGGCGCTCGCCTTGCATCCGCACAGCCACAGCTTCTCGGACTTGTCGACGGTGAACTTCATCGGCGAGATGCCGGTTCCTTTGTGCGAACCGTCGCAAAACGGCTGCGTCTTGGAACGGCCGCACGCGCACCACCAGTGCTCCCCCGCCGCCAGTTCGATTGCGTAAGGTCCGCGCTGCGCAACGATCGGGTCGGCCATGGTGTTTCTCCTGCCTCAGAATGATCCGCCGGAACTGAAATTCTCGAACCGCGTGTACTGGCCGAGAAACGTGAGGAACACTTCACCGATCGGTCCGTTGCGCTGCTTGCCGACGATGATCTCCGCCTTGCCCTTGTGCGGCGAATCGCGGTTGTAGACCTCGTCGCGATAGATGAACAGGATCAGATCGGCGTCCTGCTCGATCGCGCCCGATTCGCGCAGGTCGGACATGACCGGCCGCTTCTCCTGGCGTTGCTCGACGCTGCGATTGAGCTGCGACAGCGCCACCACCGGCACCTTGAGTTCCTTGGCCAGTCCCTTGAGCGATCGCGAGATTTCGGAGATTTCAGTGGCGCGGTTCTCGCCCTGCGACGAGCCCGACATCAGCTGCAGATAGTCGATCACCACCAGGCCGAGCTTGCCGTACTGCCGATGCAGCCGGCGCGCACGGGCTCGCAGCTCGAGCGGATTAAGGCCCGGCGTCTCGTCGATGTGCACCGGCGCGTCGTGCAGCTTGCCTACCGCGTGCGTGAGGCGGCTCCAGTCCTCGTCGGTAAGCTGCGCGGTGCGCAGCTTGTGCTGGTCGAGCCGCCCCACCGATCCGAGCATGCGAGTGGCCAACTGCGTGCCGGACATCTCCATGCTGAAAATCGCCACCGGCAGGCGGTTGTCGATGGCGACGTGTTCGGCGATGTTCATCGCGAGCGAGGTCTTGCCCATGCTGGGTCGCGCCGCGATGATGACCAGATCGCCTTCCTGCAAGCCCGAGGTCATCTGATCGAGGTCGGTGAAGCCGGTGGGCACGCCGGTGACGAGCGACGGATTCTCGCGGTGATAGAGCGTGTCGATCCGCTCCATCACCTGCGTCAGCAGTGGCTGCAGCTCCATGAAGCCTTGCTTGCCGCGCGCACCGGCTTCGGCGATTTCGAACACGCGCGATTCGGCTTCGTCGAGCAGCTGGCTCACTTCCTTGCCGCCCTGATTGAACGCGCTGTCGGCGATGTTATTGCCCACCGCCACGAGCCGGCGCAGGATCGCACGCTCACGCACGATCTCGGCATAGCGGCGGATGTTGTGCGCCGAGGGTGTGCTCGAGGCGAGCGATCCGAGATACGCGAGCCCGCCGACCTTGTCTTTATCGTCGCTCGACTCGATTGCCTCGGCGACCGTGACCACGTCGGCCGGCCGCGACTGGTCGATCAGGCGCGCGATCTGACGATAGATGCGACGGTGATCGTCGCGATAGAAATCATCGGCCGCGAGAATGTCGGCGATCTTGTCCCACGAGGAGTTGTCGAGCATCAAGCCGCCGAGCACCGACTGTTCGGCCTCGATGGAGTGCGGCGGCAGACGCAACGCCGACAGTTGTGCGTCGCCGGCAGCGGCCTGCGACGATTGCGAGGACTGGAATGCGGCGGGAAGGGCCATGTTGCGGCCATTCTACCCGCCGAATTCGTGCCCGTCGCCTCGGCTCGTACGCGCAAGCAGCACAATCGGCAACCCGCACAATCGTCGCGCCGTTCAGCCGGTAACCAGCTCTTCAGTCAGCAAACCGCTTGCCAACGCTTCGTCGACGCGTTCCATCCAGACGAACTCGAGCTGCTTGCGTGCTTCTTCGGGGATTTCCTCGAAGTCGTGGCGATTGCGCGCGGGCAACATGACGCGCTTGATGCCCGCTTGCGTTGCCGCCAGCACCTTCTCCTTGATGCCACCGACCGGCAGCACCACGCCACGCAAGCTGATCTCGCCGGTCATTGCCGTGTCATTGCGCACCAGACGACCGGTGAACAGCGACGCGAGTGATAGGAACATCGCCACGCCCGCGCTCGGACCGTCTTTCGGTGTCGCGCCCGCCGGCACATGCAAGTGGATGTCGGTCTTGTCGAACACCGCCGGATCGATACCCAGTTCCGCGGCACGCGCCTTGACCAGCGTCAGACCCGCCTGCACCGATTCGCGCATGACATCGCCGAGCTGACCGGTCACGATCAACTTGCCCGAGCCCGGCGTCTTCGATGCTTCGATGAACAGCACATCGCCACCCACCGGCGTCCACGCCAGACCGGTTGCCACACCCGGTACCGAGGTGCGCAGGGCAACTTCGTTCTCGTATTTGCGCGGCCCGAGGACCTCGGCGAGATTCACCGGATCGATCGTCACGCTCTGGCGCTCGCCCTCGGCGATCTTCACCGCCGCGTAACGGCACAGCGCGCCAATGCGTCGCTCGAGCGTTCGCACACCGGCCTCACGCGTGTAGTCGCGCACCACCGCCCGAAGCGTGTCAGTGCCGATCGTGCACTGCTCGGCGCTCAGACCATTCGCCTCGCGCTGCTTGGCTACCAGGTGGCTCGCGGCGATGCCGACCTTCTCCTCTTCGGTATAGCCGGGCAGCTCGATGATCTCCATCCGGTCGCGCAGCGGACCGGGAATGGTATCGAGCATGTTGGCCGTGGCAATGAACGTCACGCGCGACAGATCGAACGGCACGCCCAGGTAGGCGTCGCGAAACG
>CADECO010000039.1:0-3280 GCA_902825905.1 uncultured beta proteobacterium | reverse complement strand
CGGGCGATGCTCTGGCCGAGCGAAGTCTTGCCTACGCCGGGCGGGCCGACGAAGCACAGGATCGGCGCGCGGCCGTTCGGATTGAGCTTGCGCACCGCGAGGTATTCGAGAATGCGGCGTTTGACCTTCACCAGCCCGTGGTGATCGGCGTCGAGCACGCGGCGCGCCTCGGCCAGGTCGATCTCCTTGGCGGTGAACGTCGACCACGGCAACTCGGCGAGCGTCTCCAGGTAAGTGCGCAGCATCGAGTGCTCGGCCGAGCTGTCCGACATGCGCTTGAGCCGCTTGAGTTCCTTGCGCGCGTGCTGCTCGGCCTCCTCGGGCAGCTTCGCCTTGATGAGCGCCTCTTCCAGCTCGGCGAGCTCATTGGCCGTGTCGATGTCGCCCAGTTCGCTCTGGATGGTCTTCATCTGCTCGCGCAGCATGTACTCGCGCTGGCGTTCGTCGACCGTGGTCTTGGTCCGCTCGCCGATCTCGCGCGAAAGCCGCATCACCGCGATGCGCTGCGACAACAGCGCCAGCACCTTGTCGAGGCGCGCTTCCAGCTCGAATGTTTCGAGGATGCCCTGCTTCTCCTCGATCTTGATATCCATGAACCCCGCCACCATATCGGCGAGCGCGCCCGCAGAGCGGAAGCTCTGGATCGCGGCGACCAGCTCGTGCGGCACCTGCGGCAGCAGTTGCAACGCTTCGGTGGCGCGCTCCTTGAGCAGGAACATCCGTGCGTCGATGCCGCCGTCGGCGACCGGTTTGTCGGTGTGCCGTTCCACGCGCGCCACCGGGAACGGATAGCCGCTCAGGAATTCGACGATGCGGATGCGCTCCTCACCCTGGCAGACGATGTGGTGTCCGCCCTCGGGTGTGGTGACGTGGCGCACGATGCTCGCCGCCGTGCCGACCTCGTACATGTCTTTCGGCTCGGGTGCGTCGATGCTCGGGTCACGTTGCAGCACCAGCCCGATCTGACGCTCCGAGCGGATCGCCTGCTGAGCGGCGGCGATCGACGCCTGTCGGCCGATGCCGATCGGCAGCGCCATGCCAGGAAACAGCGTGACGTTGCGCACCGGGATGATGGCCATGGCATCGGGCGGCAGCAGCAAGGGTGTGACCGCGTCGTGAGCGGGCACGGGCAGCGTTTTGGCCTCCTCGGCCTCCGACAGCGACAACACGATTTCGCGTGACTCTTCCATTCGATTCGCCCTCTAAGGGGTCAACTGCGGGGGTCAACTACCGGGGCCGACTGCAGAGTCGAGCTCCGTGCTCGCCTGCGAGTCGACAGCGGGTTCGACTACACGGCGGGGAAGATGGAGTCGCAATGCCGGGGTTCAAGTCCTGCCGCTCACCCGGCCTGCCCCCTTGGTCGGGGCGAGAGACCGTACGCCGAGTATTAGTTATCAGCCCTGGGCCGCCGTTGGTTGTCGGCGCCGGGTCGCCGTCGGTCGCTCACGCCATGAGCCAGCACTGCTTGCACCATGTCGGTCGCAACGTCGAAAGCACCGGCTGCTCTGGACAACCGCACCCTGACGTGGAGCCCCACTTGGAAAGCCCGGCACTGATCCCCGCCGCCACAAGCGCATCCGAGGCGTACGACTCCGCCGCGCCGGCGGATCTGTTCGACGTCGTCGCAGCGGCGGAGCCGTCGACGCAGCGCGCCCCGACGATCGAGCGTGCCCTGCCGGCCGAAATCGATCGCGGCGAGGCGTTCGTGTCGATGCTCAAACGCCGCTATCGCGATCGCATCGTTGCCGACCTGCTGCTGCCACCTCGTCCGGCGCAGTTCGCGCCTTTTCCCGACAGCATCGATCCGCGTCTGCCGGCGGCCTTGGCCAAGCGCGGCATCGCCCAGTTGTACGCGCACCAACGCGCCGCATTCGATGCGGTGCACGCCAGCAAGCACTGCGTCATCGTCACGCCCACCGCCTCGGGCAAGTCGCTTTGCTACAACCTGCCGGTGCTCGACGCCGCGATGCAGCGCAAGGCCAAGGCGCTGTACCTCTTCCCCACCAAGGCATTGGCACAGGACCAGGTGGCCGAGATTCTGGAGCTCAATCGGGCCGGTAAGCTGGGCGTCAAGGCGTTCACGTTCGACGGCGATACGCCGGGCGATGCACGCCGCGCGGTACGCGTGCATGGCGACGTGGTCGTCACCAACCCCGACATGCTGCACCAGGCGATCCTGCCGCATCACACCAAGTGGGCACAGTTCTTCGAGAACCTCGCGTTCATCGTCATCGACGAGCTGCACACCTATCGCGGCGTGTTCGGCTCGCACGTGGCGAACCTGCTGCGCCGCCTGAAGCGCGTATGTGCGTTCTATGGTGTCCATCCGCAGTTCGTCCTGTGCTCGGCGACCATCGCCAATCCGCAGGAGCTGGCCGAGCGGCTGATCGGTGAACCGGTGAGCGCGATCACCGAGTCGGGCGCACCACAGGGCGCCCGCCATCTGCTGCTGTGGAATCCGCCGGTCATCAATCCCGATCTCGGCCTGCGCGCCTCGGCCCGTTCGCAGACCACGCGCGTCGCACGGACGGCGGTAAAGCTGGGGTTGAAGACGATCGTGTTCGCCAACTCGCGCATCGAAACCGAAGTCATCACCAAATACCTGAAAGACGCATTCGACGCCGATCCGCGCAAGCCCGCTCGCGTGGCGGCTTATCGCGGCGGCTACCTGCCCACCGAGCGTCGCGACAAGGAAGCGAAACTACGCGCCGGCAGCATCGATTGCGTGGTGTCCACCTCCGCGCTCGAACTGGGCGTGGATATCGGTTCGCTCGATGTATGCGTGCTCAATGGCTATCCCGGCACGGTCGCGGCGGCGTGGCAGCGCATCGGCCGCGCCGGACGGCGCCAGCGCACCGCGGTCGGCGTACTCGTCCTGACCAGCGAACTGCTCGATCAGTTCATCGCCCGCCATCCGGAGTTCTTCACTGGCGCGAGCCCCGAGCACGCACGCATCGACCCGGATCAGCTGCTCATCAACATGGATCATGTGCGTTGTGCGGCGTTCGAGCTGCCCTTCGCCGAGGGCGATGCGTTCGGCAAGGAGCAGCTGGCCGATCAGCTCGACTACCTGGCCGAGCACCAGGTCGTGCATCGCGAAGGACGGCACTGGCACTGGATCGCCGACAGCTATCCGGCCAATGCGGTGTCGCTGCGCACCATCGCCGAGGGCAATTTCCTCGTCATCGACCTCACCGACGGCCGCAAGAACATCATCGCCGAGGTCGACTACTCGAGCGCCGCCGTGACGCTCTACGAAGGCGCCATCTATATGGTGCAG
>CADECO010000038.1:25023-27224 GCA_902825905.1 uncultured beta proteobacterium | reverse complement strand
TGTTGGCGCAGTACGCTTCCAGCGTCATGCCGAAGCGCTTCTCGCGCGAGGCGCGGAAGTACGCCTGGTTCGGTTCGTCGAGCAGCTGGTAGATGTCGAGCAGCACGATCGGCAGGATCGCCAGATGCAGCACGCGATCGGTCCACTGCCGCACGAACAGCGACGTGCCCACCGCCGATTCGTGTCCGAACAGGCTGGGGCGATCGGCGTACTTCTCTTCGAGGTAGAGCGCGATCTTCCACGAGTCGGCCACGGTGTTCGCACCATCGACGATCACCGGCACGGTTGTGGAGTCGGCGAATGCGATCTTGTCTTTCTCGACGAAGCGCCACGGAATGGTCTCGACCTCCAGCCCCTTGTGCGCGAGCGCCATCCGGATGCGCCAGCAATACGGGCTGAAACGCCGATCGGCTTCACGTGAACACAAGTCGTACATCTTGACGGCCATGTCGGATCCTTTGCGGTCAGGGAGAAGGAGTCAATTCGAGCGCTGCGTCGCCGCCGAAGGCGCACGCCAGAACAGGTAGAGCGCCATCGCGGCGAAGGCCAGGGCACTGGCGCACACCGCCAGCCACCCACCGTTGCTTAGTGCGACGCTGCCGACGAAGGCGCCGATCGCGTTGCCCCCGAACATGTGCAGGATGAATACCGTGTTGATGCGGCTGCGCGCCTGCGCGTCGATGCCGGTCAGATAGGCCTGGTTCGAGACCGAGGTTGCGCGGATGCCGCCGTCGAGCAGCAGCGCGCCTATCGCCACGAACGCGACGGCGAACGCCGCGAGACCGAACACTAAGTAGGCCGCGAGCACCAGCACGATGCCCAACAGCACCGCCGGACGCGGACCGCGCCGATCAACCCAGCGGCCGACCGGTTGCGCGATCAGAACGCCAGCAGCGCCCGGTATCGCGATCAAACCGGTGGCCGCGGCACCGAGCCCGTGCAGATCGGCCATCATCAACGCGAGCGTCGCCCAGAACGATCCGTACGCCACACCCAGCAGGCCCTGCACCAGCGATGCACGACGCAACTCCGGATATTCGCGCACCAGCGTCGCAAGCGAGCGCATCAGCGCAACGTACGAAAGCGTGGAGTGCGACTTGACGCTCGGCACGCGCCAGACGAAGAACGCGAAGATCACCAGCAGCAGGCAAAGCAGCGCCCAGTAGGCGGCGCGCCAACCGAAGCTCGCAGCGATGAAACCGCCCGCCAGGCGGCCGAACAGAATGCCCAGCATCAGCCCGCTCAGCACGGTGCCCACCAGTTTGCCGCGCTCCGCAGGATGCGCGAGCTGCGCGACCAGCGGGACGATGTCCTGCGAGGTGCTGGCAAACACGCCCATGAACAGCCCTGCGAACAGCAATACGGCGAGTGAATCGGCCGTGGCGAACACGACCGACATCACCGCACACCCGGCAATGCGCGCGAGGATGAGTTTTTTCTTGTCGATGCGATCGCCAAGCGGCGTGAGGAACGCGATGCCCGAGGCGAAGCCGACTTGCGCCAGCGTCGGCAGCCAGCCGATCTGCGCCGGCGAGGCGCCGAACTCGGCGGCCATCAGCGCGATCATCGGCGTCTGATAGTGGATCGTCGAGGCGCAGGAGAAGATCGTCGCGAACAGGACGATCGTGAGGCCGGTGGACAGGCCCGGCGCAGCCGCAGAGGAGTTCAACGCAACGCCGTGACGAAGCCGTAGATTGCCGCGGCCGATGCCCGCCAGTATTACCGGCCGCGGTCGGATGCGACGCTTACCCGGCCATCAGTTCGGAAGCGCGCTTCACCGCCTTGACGATGTTGATGTAGCCGGTGCAGCGGCACAGATTGCCTTCCAGCCCGTGCGTGATCTCGTCGTCGGTGGGCTTGGGCGTGTCTTTCAACAGGCCGGCCACGGCCATGATCATGCCCGGCGTGCAGAACCCGCACTGCAGCGCATGGCACTCGGTGAACGCCTGCTGCACCGGATGCAGCTTGTCACCCTTGGCCATCCCTTCGATGGTGACGATGTCGGCGCCGGCTGCCTGCTGCGCGAGCATCGTGCACGACTTCACCGCGCGTCCGTTCAGGTGAATCGTGCAGCAGCCGCACTGGCTGGTATCGCAACCGATGTGCGTGCCGGTGAGCCCGAGCGTGTCGCGGATGAAATCCGCGAGCAGCGTGCGCCCTTCGGCTTCACCCGACATCTTCTTGCCGTTCACCGTCATTTC
>CADECO010000038.1:21756-24923 GCA_902825905.1 uncultured beta proteobacterium | reverse complement strand
GCCCTTGGTGCCGACTGTATCGCCGCCCACACCCTTGCCGCCGTGCACGGCATGTCGATGTGCGTGATGCCCAACGGACGCAGCGCATCGAGAATCGCATTGACCATGGTGGGCAGCGAACCGGTCGTGCCGGCCTCGCCCACGCCTTTGACGCCGAGCGGATTGGTCGGACTGGGCGTGTTGTGCTCTTCGCCTTTGATGTTGGGCACCAGTCCGGCGCGCGGCATGAAGTAATCCATGAACGTGCCGGTCACGAACTGGCCGTTGCTCCGATCGTAGGCGCCGATCTCCCCCAGCACCTGCCCCACGCCTTGCAGCACCGAGCCATGCAGCTGACCTTCGACCAGTGTGTGGTTGATGATCGCGCCGCAATCGTCGACCGCGGTGTATTGCACCAGTTCAATTTCGCCTGTGTCGGGGTCGATCTCGACTTCGGCGACATGCGCCCCGCTCGGAAACGCGCGCGATAACGTCCATTCGCCCGCGCCGTTGAGCGGATTGGGTGAATCGCTCTTGTGCTCCCGCGCAAGATCGAGCAACCCCACGCTGCGATTGGTGCCCTTGATCGTGTAGCGACCCGCCTTGAACTCGATGTCGTCGGGCGCCGCCTCGAGCTTCTTCGCCGCCAGATCGAGGCCTTTGCGCACCGAATCGTCCGCAGCGAGCTTGAACGCCGAGCCGTACTGCATCGCCGAGCGAGATCCGACGACACCGTTGCCCATCATGCCGGCAGTGACCACCGGATCGGGTCCTCGGAGTTCGATCTGCTCGGCCGGCAAGCCGAAAACCCCGGCGACGATCTCGGGAAATGCGGTCTCGTGACCTTGCCCGTGCGACTGCGCGAGCGAGTACAAGCGGATCTTGTCGCCTTCTTCGAAGCGCACGATCGCCTGATCCTTCGGCGCAACGCCGCCCCCGGAAGGTTCGATGAACACCGCTACGCCGAGGCCACGCAGCTTGCCGCGTTGCTCGGCCGCCTTGCGGCGGGCCGGAAAACCGTTCCAGTCGGCGGTAGCGATCACTCGATCGGTCAGCGCGACGAGATCACCGCTGTCGTAGTCGACGCCGGCTGCATTCTTGTAGGGAAACGCGTTCTTGGGGATGAAGTTGCGCCGACGCAGTTCGATCGGATCAACTTTAAGCTCCACGGCAGCCTGATCGACCAGACGCTCGACGATGTAAGCCATGTCGGGCCGACCCGCGCCGCGATACGGACCGCTGGGCGTGGTGTTGGTGAGCATCAGCCGATGCCGGCCATAGCCGACCGGAATCGCGTACACGCCCGACAGCGTGAGGGATCCGTTCGCGGTGTTGATGAGTGGCCCGGCCGCGGTGAGATACGCACCCTGATCGGCCAGCCATCGCATGCGGATCGCGATGAACTTGCCATCGCGATCGATCGCCAGTTCGCCTTCGATGACGATCGCGCGTCCGGCCGGATCGGTTACGAACGTCTCGGAGCGCGAGCCTACCCACTTGATCGGCTTGCCGAGCTGCTTGGCCGCATACATCAACACGATGTGCTCGGGAAACGCACCACTGCGCAGGCCGAACCCGCCGCCAATATCGAGCGGCATGACGCGGATTTTCTCCGGCGCGATGTTGCCGATGAACGCCAGCCCCGGCTTGATCATCGGCGAGCCCTGATGCGACGTATAGACGTCGTAACGATCAGCGCTCGCGTCGTAGTGCACCACGCAGCCGCGCGGCTCCATCGGCACGCCGCACACGCGCTGACTCTCGTGCTTGAGACGCGTGACGTGATGAGCCTTGGCGAACGCGGCCTCGGTCGCGGCTTCGTTGCCGTACTCGAAATCGAAGCAGCAGTTGCCCGGGATGTCGGCATAGAGCTGGACGGCGCCAGCCTTGTCGGCATCCTCCGGATGCGCCACCACCGGCAAATCGTCGTAGTCGATACCGATCAGCTCGGCTGCATCTTGCGCGGCGCTGAGCGTCTCCGCGATGACCAACGCAACTTCCTCGCCGACGAACCGCACCCGATCGCGCGCGAGCACCGGTCGTGGCGGCACCTTGATCTGCGACCCACCGCGCCCAGGATAGGTGACCAGCGTGCCCGGCGCCTTGAAGCCCGCACCAGCGACATCGGCCCCGGCATAGACCGCGACGACGCCGGGGTACTTGCGCGCCGCCTGCGTGTCGACCGCGCGGATCACGGCGTGCGCACGATCAGCCCGCACGAAATGCGCGTAGAGCTGGCCGGGAAAGCTCCAGTCGGCGGTATAGCGGCCCTGGCCGGTGACCAGACGCTGATCTTCGCGCCGCCCCTTGAACGCCTGTGCCATCGTCGTGCGCGGCTTCAGCCTGCCAGCGACTGCACCGCGCGCTCGCACATCACCTTCACCAGGTTGGCGCGATACGCGGCAGGCGCGTGGATGTCTTCGTTCAAGCCGTCGGCTTTCATCGACAGCGCTGATACCGCAGCCTTCGAGAAGTTCTTGGCAAGTGCGGCTTCCGCGTCTTTCCAACGGAACACGCCCGGGCCGGCACCGGTAACGCCGACGCGCACGTTGCCGTTGCCCAAGTCGGCGACGAACACGCCAGTCATCGCGTAGCCCGAGGCCGGATGCGCGAACTTCGCGTACGCCGCGCGCTTCGGAATCGGGAACGACAGCCGCAGCACGATCTCACCGGGCTCCAGTGCGGTCTCGAACACGCCCTTGAAGTAGTTGTCGGCAGCGATCTCGCGCTTGCTGGTGACGACCGTCGCGTTGAGCGCCAGCACCGCCGACGGGTAATCGGCCGCCGGATCGTTGTTGGCCACCGAGCCGCCCATCGTGCCCATGTTGCGCACCTGCTGATCGCCGATGCGGCTGGCCAGATACGCGAGCGCGGGAATGGCCTTCTTGACCACGTCGGAACTCGCCACCTCGTGGTGCTTGGCGCCCGCGCCGATCACCAGCCGATCGCCCTTCACTTCGATGCCGCGCAATTCGCCCAGCCCGCCGATATCGATCACGTGCGACGGACTGGCCAGGCGCTGCTTGAGCGTCGGCAGCAGCGTCATGCCACCGGACATCAGCTTGGCTTCGGGGTGCGCAGCCAACAACTTCTGCGCATCGGCGAGGGACTGGGCCTTGGCGTAGGTCAGGGCATACACGGGTGGGTTCCTTTCGCGAACTCGATGGAGGACTCGATTAAATCAAGAA
>CADECO010000038.1:20364-21656 GCA_902825905.1 uncultured beta proteobacterium | reverse complement strand
CGCACCGCATCGAGGATGGCGTTGGTAATCGCGGGAATCGAGCCGCTGGTGCCGGCCTCTCCCACTCCTTTGGCACCCAGTGCGTTGGTCTTGGTCGGCACCGGATGCTCGTGAACCGCAATGTTACGGACAATTCCGGCCCGCGGCATCGGGTAGTCCATGAACGACGCCGTGAGCAGCTGGCCGCTGGCGCGATCGTATATCGCGTGCTCGCCAAGCACTTGTCCGGCACCCTGCACGACGCCGCCGTGGATCTGCCCTTCGACCAGCAGCGGCGAGACGATATTGCCGGCGTCGTCGACGATCGTATGCGCAACAACTTCGATCGCGCCGGTATCGGGGTCGACCTCCACCTCGGCGACGTGGCAGCCATTGGGAAAGGTGACGCCGAACGTGCCTTCGCCCATGCCGTTCAAGGGGTTCGGAATGCGCCCGGCCAGGCGTAGCGACAGCTCGCCGATGCTGAGCGCATGACCGTGGGCGAAGAAGCGGCCCTTGTCGAAAACCAACTCGCTCTCGCTCGCTTCGAGCAGACGCGCGGCATGCGGGCGAGCCGCGGCCACGATGTTCTCCACCAGCACCTTGCAGGCGCTGCCCGCGCCCAGCAGCGAGCGTGAACCACCGGTGCCATTGCCTACGATCGGCACATCGGGGTCGCCTTCGCGCACCGTGACGCGCTCGATCGGCAGCCCGAGCCCTTCGGCGACGATCTCGGCGAACGTCGTTTCGTGCCCCTGCCCCGACGAATGCGCGAGCGTGAACACGGTGACGTTGCCGGCGCGATCCCAGCGTGCTTCGACCTGGTCTTTCGGCGCACCGCCGCCGCCGCTCGCCTCGAGATAAGTGGCCATGCCCAAGCCGCGCAGCTTGCCGCGCTGCTCGGTTCGCGCACGACGCGCGGCGAATCCGCTGCAGTCAGCGCGGCCAATCGCCTCGTCGAGCACGGCCGCGAAATCGCCGCAGTCGTACACGGTGCCGTTCGCGGTCTTGTACGGCATTGCGCTGGCAGGCACCAGATTGCGACGACGCAGTTCGACCGGATCGAACCCGTGTTCGGCGGCGGCGTGATCGACCAGCCGCTCGATCGCGAAGGCGATGTCGGGTCGGCCCGCGCCGCGGTATGCCGACACGGGCGTGGTGTTGGTGTACACGCAGCGGGCGCGCGCGTACATCGCCGGGATGCGATACACCCCACCCATCGTGATCGACAGATTGCGCGTGGCGATCCAGGCACCGAAGCCGGTCGCGTAAGCACCGATGTTGGCGATGTCGTCGAAGCGGATGGCGAGGAA
>CADECO010000038.1:10447-20264 GCA_902825905.1 uncultured beta proteobacterium | reverse complement strand
TCCTGCGCGGCATGCAGCGACTCGGCGATGACCACCGCCATCGGCTGT
Source organism: uncultured beta proteobacterium (assembly GCA_902825905.1). Taxonomy (GTDB): domain Bacteria; phylum Pseudomonadota; class Gammaproteobacteria; order Burkholderiales; family SG8-39; genus CADEDU01. The sequence continues at coordinate 20,216 of CADECO010000038.1, read as the reverse complement.
CCCGCAAAGTGAACGAGATGTTTCGCCAGCACCGGCCACTCGGGCTTCTTCATCGCCTGCCCGCCGATCCCGGTGAACGACACGCCGCCTGGCAGCGGCTTCACGCCCGCTGCTTCGATGTCGGATTGAGTAAGCACCGCCACCACACCGGGCGCTCGTGACGCATCGCTCACGTCAAGCGTCTCGATCAGCGCATGGGCGCGATCGGACCGCACCACGTACGCATGCAGCTGATCGGACAGATTCCAATCAGCCGTGTAGCGACCGTGGCCGGTAAGCAGACGGTGGTCTTCGCGGCGGGATACAGCAGGCACGTGGGATCAGCTTTGCGCCGGTGCAAAAGCGGCGGGCTTGCCCGCTTTCGCCGCCTGGATCGCGCCCCACACCCGCGCCGGTGACGCCGGCATCTCGAAATGGCGCACCCCGGCCTGACTCAGCGCGTCGAGCACTGCGCTCATCGTGGCCGGCAGCGCGCCGGTATTGCCGCCCTCGCCGGCACCTTTGGCGCCGAGCGGGTTCGATGCGGTGGGCACCGGATGCTCGACCACCTCGACGTTTTTCATCACCACCGCGCGCGGCATGTAGTAGTCGAGGAAGCTGCCGGTCAACGGCTGGCCGCTGTCGGGGTCGTAGCGGGCGTGCTCGCCCAGAATCTGTCCGACGCCCTGCGCGATACCACCATGCAGCTGCCCTTCGACCAGTTGGTGGTTGATGATGTTGCCGATGTCGTCCATCGCGACGTACTTCACCACCTCGGTCACGCCTGTGTCCGGATCGATCTCGACCTCGACGACGTGGCAGCCGTTCGGATAGGTCGAGCCGACCTTCAGATTGGTGCGCACGTTGAGCGGATGCGGATCCTGACCTTTGTGCGCGTCGATCAGCTCGCGCATGGTGACCTTGCGATCGGTGCCCTTGATGCGATACGTGCCATCGGCAAACTCGATGTCGCCCACCGCGGCTTCGAGCCGGTCAGCGGCGAGCTGCTTGCCCTTCTCGACGATCTCGAACGCCGCCTTCTGCATCACGCTGCCCATGCCGTGCAGCGTGCGCGAGCCGCCCGTGGCGTTGCCGACGAGTCGCGCCTGCTCCGGTGCGCCGTTCTTGAGCCTGATGGTCTGCTCGGAGATGCCCATCACCTTGGCGATGATCTGCGCGAACGCGGTCTCATGCCCCTGCCCGTGGTTGTGCGACACCGCGTAGAGCGTGAGCTCGTTGTTGGAACCGAACTTGAGCTCGGCTTCGTCGTGCGGCGCGAAGCCACCGCCGGTTTCCTCGATGTAGCAGCCCAGCCCGCGCCCGCGCAGCTTGCCGCGTTTGGCACTCTCGGCCTTGCGTGCGTCGAAGCCGTTCCAGTCGGCAGCCTTCACTGCATGCTCGAGCAGACCGACGAAATCGCCGCAGTCCCAGGTCTTGCCGTGGAACGCCTTGTACGGAAACTTGTTGGTCGGCACGAGATTGCGGCGACGGATCTCGATGCGATCGATGCCGGTGACGCGCGCGGCTTCGTCGACCAGACGTTCCATCGCGTACGACATCACCGGTCGGCCTGCCCCGCGGTAGGCGCCGATCGGCGCGGTGTTGGTGATCGCCAGGCGCGAGTACGCGTACACCGCCGGCAGGTCGTACACGCTGGTGAGCTGCCCGACTATTCCACCGGTGTTGATGAACGCCCCGACCGGCACGCAGAACGCGCCGATGTCGGCGAGGAAGCTGAAGCGCATCGCCAGGAACTTGCCGTTGGCATCGAGGGCGACTTCGCTGACCGAATCGACGCCGCGCGAATTCTCGTCGGACAGGAACGCCTCGGTGCGCGAGCTCACCCATTTCACCGGACGGCCGATCTTCTTCGACGCAAGCAGCAGCGCCATGTATTCGGGATAGGCGTTGAAGCGAACCCCGAATCCGCCGCCCACGTCCCAGGCGACCACGTCGATCTTGTCATCGGCAATACCCATCGACGCGGCGATCTGCCCGCGCAGGCCGGCCACACCCTGCGTCACCGAATAGAACGTGTACTTGTCCTTGGCGGTGTCGTACTCGGCGATGCAGGCCCGCGGCTCCATCGGACTCGCCACGACGCGAGTGTTGTGCAGCGAGATGCGCGCCGTCTTGGCCGCAACCTTGAACGCGGCATCGACCTTGGCCGCATCGCCGATATCGAACTCGAAAATCGTGTTGTTGGGGATCGAATCGAACAGTTGCGGCGCGCCGGGCTTGATCGCCTCGGCAGGCATCGTGACGGCTTTCAGATCGTTGTAGTCGACCGCGATGTGCTCGGCTGCGTCCTGTGCGGCGGCGGCCGACTCGGCGATGACCAGCGCGACCGCATCACCGACGAAACGCACCTTGCCCTCGGCCAGTGCCACGCGCGGCGGACGGTTGACGTCGCTGCCGCCCACGCCCTTGAACGGCATGGCGACCGGCATCGGCTTGAATCCGGCGGCGATCGTGTCGGCGCTGGTGAGGATCGCGATCACGCCCGGTCGGGCGAGCGCGGCCTTGGTGTCGATCGCACGGATCTCGGCGTGCGCGCGATCTGAACGCAGAAAGTACGCATGGGCCTGGCGCGGCAGGTTCAGGTCGGACGTGTAACGGCCTTGGCCGGTGATGAAGCGCTGATCTTCGAGTCGGGAGTGCTTTCCGGGCGTCATGGTGTGCTGGCCTAGGGAAGAATCGAATCAGTCGAACAGGATGGCTGGAATCAGATCGATGGTGCCGGGCGTTGCCGCGAAGCGCGAACGAACGCGAACGCGCGTGTTGGGCGATCGTGCGAATCCACTCGTATGGACCCCGCGCGTGCGCCGGGCAGGTGGCCCGGGGACTCGGGTATGCAGCGGGGCATGCAACGGCGCGGATGATACCGCGCTCAGTGCGAACGACGGAACCGCGAGCCGGCGTGCAGGCGCGATCACACGCGCGTGTGGCTCCGCTCAGCGCAGGCGGAATCGCGCCGACAGCGGGCAGTGATCGGATAGTTCGCGCACGAACGCGCGGTTCTCGCGGGTGATCCGACCCTCAATCAGCGGCCACTGCCACAGCGACCGCTCGATGAACGCCGGCGACAGCGATTCGCTCACGATGATGTGATCGATGTACATCGCGCGCTCTTCGTCGGACAGCTTCGGATCGCCGGCACGACACGATCTTGCCTGGGTGCGGCCTTCGGTGAGGCGTACCAGCCGCGCGCCCGGCGGATCATTGTCGTCGAGCTCGCGCCAGATCGATTGCGGCCGGCCGCGCGCATCGCGCGCCGGCAACTCACGCTCGGCAGGCGAGTCGAAGCGCCGATTGAAATCGCCAAGCACGATGAACGGCGTTTTCTCGCGCACGCGCGCATCGATCCAGTTCTCGAGCGGCTTGACCTGCTGGGCGAGCTGCAGACACGCGGGAGGTTCGTCGGGCAGGCTGCGCGGCGATCGCGACTCGTCGGTGAGCGGCCGTGAATGGCAGGCCGATTTCAGATGCACCGCGAGCAGCCGCACGGTCACACCGTCGGCGCGCAGCGTCAGATCGGCCCCCCAGCGCGGTCGCTCCGCCATCACCGCGCCCAACGGCACGTAGCCTTCGAATCGCACCGCTTGCGCACGCGCCCGGCGCACGGCAAAGCCGACGCGCTGGATCCAAGGGCTGTCGGTGATGAAGAAATCGAACTGCTCGCGCGGCAGTACGCGGGTCAATGCCTCGACGCTTTCCACCTCCTGAAAAGCGAACACGTCGGCCTGCACGCGCGCGGCGATTGCCGCAAGCTGGGTGTAGTGCGTAGCGTTGCGGCAGATCCAACGCATCGGATGGCGGTCATCGAGCCGCGCGCGCTGCTCGAAGGTGAGCCGCTTGCAGCGCTCATAGTCGGCATCGGACAACGGGGCGCTGCGCAGCCAGGCGACGTTCCAGGTGGCCACGTGCAGTTCGGCGCGCAGCGAGTGCGCGAGCAGCAGTGCGCACGTCGTCAGCACGCCGACCAGCAATGTTCGGATCGATGATCGCATCATGAAGTGCCAGCCGAACCCGGCCAGCCCAGCCTGCCGATCCCAGGTCCGGAAGATCGCGGATCAGGAACGGCCGGACCGTTCGGGGGCTCGAGCAGAAACGCCAAACTCGCGCGGGAACGCAATGAAAAACGGGCGGTGATCATACCGCCCGTTTATACCTACTCGCGCACAATCGGCGCGGTCAGCTTCGCGTGCCGTCCGCCACCACTTCCGGCGCGCGCCGGATGAACAACTGCAGGTTGCTCTGATGGCTTTCGTAGCGGTAGCCGATGCCGAAGCCCAGCGGCAGTGCGGCGCGATCGTACGCATCGTTCATCTCGCGCTGATAGCGATGCCTGAACACCGGGATCGGGCCGACATAGCGGCCATACAGTCGCTGCTCCCAGCCTTCGCCGTAGTACTTGAGCGGCACGCCGCTGTCGTCCTGCAGCACGATCGGCGAATGGCGCAGGATGTGATCGCGCAGCATCGAGAATTCCTTGAAGTGCAGCAGATACGAGGCTGACTTCACCAACGTCGCCTTGGGCTTGAACGATTCGACGAAGCGCAGGTAGTGCGAGCGCCGCGACAGGCCGGCATCGGAGAGATCGGTCCTCAAGTAGTACGCGCTGCGAACCGTGGTCTCACCCGGTTTCTGGAATCGGATCAGCACACCGGGAATACGCGCGTCCTTGGACTTGAGCTCATTCACGCTCGCTGCGTTCACCGGACAGAGTCGATCCTCCGCATCGAGGATCAGCGGCTGGACCGCGTTGATCTGGAAACCGTGCCGTGCCAGGAACAGCATCATGATCGGCGTGACGCCCGAGAGCTTCGTGCGACGCAGATCGCTGTCCATCTCGCGCGTCACGAAAAAGCTGAGCGCTAGGATCGATCGCAGCGAACTGCGCAGCTGGTCGAGGCTGGCATCGAGCGTGACATCATCGAGTTGCGAAATGTCGGGCACGTCGCCGATCGGCTCCAGCCCGGTCATGACGATGCTGGTGGCCGCCGGAAAAAACGCCATGGCGTAGGCCACATCGGGGCCGCTGAACGGATAGAACAGCGGTCCGCTCGAGGGCTCCACGGTGCCCAGTTCACGGGAATGGAACTGCGCGATGGGCCGCAGCCGCTTGCCTTCGAAGCTTCCCCATTCGCTCGCGAACTTTTCGCGGTGCTCCTTGGCGCTCGCGCGCGCGGCGACGGAGGCAAGCGGGCCGGCCGGATCGATCTCGAAGCCGGCGAGCATGCGCGCGGCCCCGGTCAGCCACTCCGCGCTGCGGGCGTCGGTGGCCAAACCAGCCGGACACCCCGCCAACCCCGGCGCGCGCGGTACAAAGTGCGCCGCCTCGCGGCGGGCGGACTGCGCCTGAACATCGGCGACCGAAACGAACTGCGAGCCCCCAAACAACAGCGCGGACAAAACCGCGCCCGATATCGTCTTCTTCATGATGTCCCGAATGATCCTCGTCGTCGCCGCGCGGCCCGCATTTTTGCCGCACGCAGACCGCAGGCCATCTTAGCGAACGAGGTCGCTAACGCGTTGACAGGAAAAGCAAAGAATTTCTGCCGGTCATCGGCCGGGCGTGGACCACGTCACGGCAGGCAGAGCGGCCCGGTTGGGCGGAGCCGCTCGAGAATCTGCCGCGGGAGCAGCGCGGAATCGACAATGCGAGGGCACTAGTCGCTCAGAGCACCGAGCGTATGGCCTTTTCCAGCAGCAACGGCGTGTACGGGGGCGAACCCATTTCGCAGGCGGCCGTCTTCGGTCCGGTGACGGTGATTTCGACGTGGGCCATGCTTGATTCAACCTCGCGCTTGCACGCCTCGAAGGCACCGGCGCCGGTCCCGGCGCTCACGATCAGCACAGCGGCCTGGCATTTCGGCAGGAACAGCAAGCGCGTCTGACCGGCACCCAACTCCTGAATGCGCAGCGACGAGCCGCAATAGCGCAGTTCGACGTCGGTCAACGGGACTTCGGTGTGATTGCGAATGTCGACCGAAGACCGATCGAACCAGATCAAATTGGGCGCAACGACCGCGAATGCGATCGCCAGCAGCGCGCCAATGCCCATCACCAAGCCTGGAAGTCTCATGTCCTGCTCGTCTGCTCCGCTTGCGACCCCCGGATTATCGCGGGTTCCCGGTCGGTTCGTACGCGCCGCACATCTCCCGTATTCGTGCACTTCCGCACTATTGCCGGTCACCTTCGCACGTTTCACGCGCCGATCAAAGGCAGGATCGCGAGTGCCGTGGACAACCAGCGCTAGTACCGATCCTTGTCACCGTCCTGGCTGATTCGCGTTCGCAACGTATCTTCGTAGGTCTAGCCACTCCATCCCGCTCGTGATGCGCAGTACCGTGTTAGTCACGCTCGCGACGGCGCTGCTTGGCGCAGCGCTGGTGGTCGGTGTCGCGCCTTCGCGCGTCGATGATGCGCTATACGACCGGCTGCTTCAGCTCGGCTCCCGCCCGCCGCCCGATGACATCGTGCTGGTCGCGATCGATCAGGAAAGCATCGCCAGGCTGGGGCGCTGGCCATGGTCGCGCCATGTGCACGCGCAACTGGTCGAGCGACTCACGCGATTCGGCGTCGACGCCATCGGCTTCAACGTGCTGTTCGCCGAGCCGGAGAGCCAGGACGCCAGCGCCGATCAACACTTCGCCGATGCCTTGCTCGCCAATGGACGCACGGTACTCGCCATCGGGTACGAGGCAGATCGGAGCGGCACCGCACGCGCATTGAGCCCGATCGGGCCGATCGCGCAGGCGGCCCGGGCATTGGGCCACGTCGAAGCGCATGTGGACGGCGACGGCGTATCGCGTGCAGTGCCGCTGCGCGCAGGCATCAATACTCCGGTGCACGCTGCGCTCGGTCTGTCGTTGCTGGCCGTTGCCAACACCAGCCGGGCCGCGGCAGTCCCGCGCTCCGCCTCTGACAACACCACATTACCCGTTCCACACAGCGGACCGTGGGTGCGCGACCGGCTCGTACGCATCGGCTTCGCGGGAGCGCCCGGACACTTCCGCCAGGTTTCGTACGCCGAAGTACTGCGCAACGAAGCAGTCGCGGCCGCGTTGCGCGACAAGATCGTGCTGGTTGGCGCCACGGCGTTCGGACTGCACGACCGCTTGCTCACGCCGCTTTCGGGCCTTGGCAATCCGATGGCCGGAACCGAATTCCACGCCAACGTGCTCGATGCGCTCCGCACGCAGCGCATCATCGAGCCACTTGCAGCGCACGCCCGGCTGATTGCCGTCGCGTTTACCGCGTTGTTGTGCGGTTTGCTGTGGATGCGAGTGCGGCGCGCGCGCTACGTAATCGCGTGCGGAATCGGCTTGGCGCTTGCAGCGCTGGGAGCGAGCTGGGCGCTGCTGCATGGCGGAAACGCATGGCTCTCGCCGCTGCCAAGCCTTGCCATGCTCGTCGCGCTGGTGACCATCTGGCTGTGGTACGACGAGCGCCTGTCGGACTCCTCCGCGCGCGAAGGCGAACGCATCGGTGCGATGGTGCATTCGGTCGAGGATGCCGTCATCGCCATCGATGGAAACGGCGTGATCCTGCAGATCAATCCGGCTGCTGCCGCACTACTGGGCTCGAACGCCGTCGATGATCAGTCGCGTACGACGTTGAGCGATCTGTTCACCGCCGATCAATCCGGGCTCGCCGATACCCTGCAGCAACTCGTCCGTACCTGCCTGACCCGGCGCAACGCGATCCGGCTGCCCGAACCGCTCACGCTGCGCGATGTTCGAGGGGTCGAGCGCGTCGTGCGACTGTCCGCTGCGCCACTGAAACATCGTCGCGGGCGGCGCGCGCACGCAGTGATCACGATCAGTGATGTCACCAAAACGTGGGCGCTGCGGGCGCAGATGGAGCATCTGTCCACCCACGATGCGCTCACCGGGTTACCCAACCGCACCCTGTTGGTCGATCGTCTGCAGCAGGCGATCGTCACGGCATCGCGCAGTGATCGGACGCCCCTGGTTGCGCTGGTGGAGTTGGATGGCCTGTCCCGCGTCAACGATTCGCTCGGTCACGATGTGGGCGATGCGGTGTTGCGGCTGGCGGCCGAGCGGCTGGTCGCACTGAAGGGCGAGGCCGACACGATCGCGCGCTGGGGCGACGACGAATTCGCGATCCTGCTGCCGGGGGGTGCGCCGCTGGGGGCCTCAGTGACTTTGCTCGAGACGTTTCGCGGCGCGCTGGAGCCGCCGTTCGATGTGCACGGCGATGACCTGCACATCAGCGCCAGCGTCGGCGCGGCGGCCTACCCCAACGACGGCGACACCGCCGCGCTGCTGCTGAATCAAGCGCAGGCGGCATTGCGCCGGGCCAAGCAGGCCGGGGGCAATCGCATCGAGTTCTATTCCTCGGACGAGACCCGCTGGACTCGCGCACACCTGCGCACCGAGCAGCAGTTGCATCACGCGATCGAACGCGACGAACTGGTTCTGCTCTACCAGCCGCAGGTGTCGGTGTCCGACGGCAGGGTCATAGGCGTGGAGGCGCTGCTGCGCTGGAACCGCCCTGGCGCAGGCATGGTGGGACCGGCGCAGTTCATCGGCATCGCCGAAGCCTCCAACCTGATCCTGCGTATCGGACAGTGGGTGCTTCGCACCGCCTGCAATCAGGCGGCGCAGTGGCAACGCGCCGGGCTGCCCGGGCTGCATGTCGCGGTGAACATGTCGGCGTTGCAGTTCATGCATCGCGACGCAGTCAGCAACATTCGTCAGATCCTGGGGGAAACCTCGGTCGCAGCCGACAGCATCACGCTCGAGCTCACCGAGAGCACCATCATGCGCGACGTTGCCTCGGTGGAACGCACGCTGCGCGCGCTCAAAAGCGAAGGGCTGCGACTGTCGATCGACGATTTCGGCACTGGCTACTCCTCGCTCAGCCACTTGAAGCGCTTTCCGATCGATCAGCTCAAGATCGATCAGTCGTTCGTGCGCGACATCACCACCGATTCGGACAATGCCGCGATCACCGATGCGTTGATCGGCATGGGCCGCAGCATGAAGATCGGGGTGATCGCCGAAGGGGTCGAAAATCGTGGTCAGCTCGATTTCCTGCGTGCGCACGGCTGTGAGCAGTTCCAGGGGTACTTGTTCGGGCCGCCGATGCCGGCAGCCGGCGTGCTCGAATTCGCACGCGGCGCGCAGATCGACACGTTGCTCGCCAGCAATCAGCTCGCGGGCTGAGGCTCGAACCGGAACCGGCGTGGTACGTCGCGTACCGCAATGCGAGCCATGAACATCGGCACGTCGAGCATGCGGATCTCGATGCGATCGCCGCTGGCCACGCGCTCGACCAGCCATTCCCCATCGATCGCGGCGCCCGTCGCATCGCGAATCGCTTCGGTCAGCAGATCGAGGTCGCGATCGAGCACCTCACCCACGCCGAGCTCGAACGAAACCAGCAGCGCGCCGTTCTCGTCCAGCCATGCAGCTTGCGGCTGCCGCACCCTGGCTGCGGTGTGCGTGACCAAGTGCGAGCCATCGTCGCTCACCCGCAACACCCACGGTGTGTAGTCGAGCGTGACGAAGACGCGCTGCGGTCCGTTTTGAAAGAAGTACCGTCCGCGCGAATCGACGTCGTAGTTGCGGGCGATGAACTCGATCAGCGCGGGGCTGGTGATCCGCTCGAACGCATTCAGGTCGGCTTCGGTCAGGGGATCCGCTTCACTCATTGGATCCGCTTCGATCGTTGGATTCGCTTCGCTCGCTGGATTCGCTTCGCTCAGCCGGATGCGCCACTCGCCGCGTCGGTCGAGGGCCAGCCAGCCGAACACCGC
>CADECO010000038.1:6780-10347 GCA_902825905.1 uncultured beta proteobacterium | reverse complement strand
TCAGCCGGATGCGCCACTCGCCGCGTCGGTCGAGGGCCAGCCAGCCGAACACCGCCGGCACATTGGGCCAGCGCGCCATCGCGCGACGGACGATGTCGTCCATGAGGTTCGGTTGCGTCGGTCGGGATCGTTGAGAGGCGGTCAGCGAGAGCGTGTGCGACAAGGCGCGATGGTAGATGGCCACGACGAAACGCCGCACAAACCGAATCGCCGCACAAACGGGCTATTCTTCGCGACAATCACCTCGAGACCGAACAGATTCTGGAGCACGTGTGAAGCGCGAGGATTTTACGTTCAGCCATAGATTGCGCGTACGCTGGGCCGAAGTCGACCGGCAAGACGTCGTATTCAACGGCAACTACTTTCTGTATTTCGATGTCGCGATCGCCGAGTACTGGCGCGCAGTCGGCATCCCCTACCCGAAGGGCTATGTGGACACGTACCAGTCCGACATTTTCGCGGTCAAAGCCACCGCCGAGTTCCACGGCTCAGCGACGTACGAGGACGAGATCGACGTCGGCTGCCGCGTGGGCCGCTTCGGACGTACTTCCATGGTGTTCAACCTCGGCATCTGGAAGGGCGCCGAGCACACCACCAGCGGCGAGCTGGTGTACGTGAACACGGATCTGAAGACCAAAAAATCCGCGCCGTGGCCGCAGGCATTCAAGGACACGATCCTCGCCTACGAACGCACCCGGCCCGAGGGGGCATAGCGAGCGGGTGCCCGGAAGCACCGGGCGCACGGCCCGGCTCCGGGCGATAATTCGGCCACGACGCGGTCCTTCCCGCGCGACCGGCACAACCACAACGCGCACTACCCGCACATCGCGCGCCACGCGCCTTGCGCTTTCCAAGCATCGTCTCCTACGCAACGATTCCATCGAGGAACCCCATCATGCAAATTCGCGACAAGATCTACGTCAACGGCGCCTGGGTGGCCGCGCACGGCAAAGGCATGATCGACGTGCACAGCGCTTCGACCGAGGAAGTCATCGCGCGCATCCCCGAGTGCGACGAGGCTGACGCGCAGAACGCGATTACCGCCGCGCGCGCCGCGTTCGACGGCTGGGCGGCGGTACCACCGGCCAAGCGCGCCGAGTACCTGCAGAAAATCCATGAAGGCATGAAGGCGCGCAGCGAGGAGATCGGTAAGACCATCGCGCAGGAAGTCGGCATGCCGGTGAAGCTGGCGACACGCATTCAGGCCGGCTCACCCACGTTCACCTTCGGCATGTACGCCAAGATGCTGGGCAATTATCAGTTCGAGGAGAAGGTCGGCAACTCGATCGTCGTGCGCGAACCCGTGGGCGTGGTGGTGGCCATCACGCCGTGGAACTACCCGTTGCACCAGATCGCCGCGAAGGTCGCACCGGCCCTGGCCGCCGGTTGCACCGTGGTGCTCAAACCTTCGGAAGTCGCGCCGCTCAATGCGTACATCCTCGCGGAGATCATCGATTCGGTCGGGTTGCCCAAAGGCGTATTCAATCTGGTGACGGGTTACGGACCGGTGGTGGGTGAGACGCTGGCGCGCCATCCGGACGTGGATATGGTTTCGTTCACCGGCTCGACGCGCGCGGGCAAGCGAGTCTCGGAACTCGGCTCGCAGACAGTGAAGCGGGTCGCGCTGGAACTCGGCGGCAAATCGGCCGCGGTGATCCTCGAGGATGCCGATCTCGCTGCCGCGGTCAAAGGGACCGTGTCCGCGTGCTTCCTCAACTCAGGTCAGACGTGCAGTGCGCACACTCGAATGCTCGTTCCCGAGACAAAGTACGCCGAGGCCGCCAAGCTCGCCGCCGACGAGGCGAAGAAATACGCCGTCGGTGATCCGTTCGATGAGGCGACCCGCCTGGGGCCACTGGTGTCAGCTACACAGCGCGAGCGCGTGCGTGGATTCATCCAGAAAGGCATCGACGAGGGCGCCGAACTGTTGGCCGGCGGCCCCACCGCACCGACCGGGATGAGCAAGGGCTACTACGTGCAGCCGACGGTGTTCGGCAAGGTGAACCCGAAATCGACCATCGCGCAGGAGGAAATCTTCGGCCCGGTGCTGTCGATCATCACCTACAAGGACGAAGACGAAGCCGTGCGCATCGCCAACGACACGGTGTACGGACTGGCAGGGGGCGTGTGGTCCGGCGACGACGTGCACGCACAACGCGTCGCGCGCCGGATTCGCGCCGGCCAGATCGACATCAACGGCGGCACCTTCAACATGTTCGCGCCGTTCGGCGGCTTCAAGCAGTCCGGGCATGGGCGCGAACTGGGCAAGTTCGGGCTGGAAGAATTCCTGGAGCTGAAATCGTTGCAGATGAAACCCGAACCGAAGCCCGCCTGAATCTTCCCGCATCCGATTCACGAGACTCGACCTTGCCCAAGTACTACTACGAGGATTTCCCGCTCGGCAACGTGCGCGAAATCCAGGGTCCGACGCTGACCGAAGAAGCGATCATTGGATTCGCCACCCAGTTCGATCCGCAGTTTTTTCATACTGACCCCGTCCGCGCGAAGGAGTCGCTGTACGGCGGGCTGATCGCCAGTGGGTTTCACACCGCGTGCGTCTGCCTGCGGCTGGTGTGCGACGACTACCTGCTCGAAACCGCGAATCTCGGCTCGCCCGGCATGCGCGAACTCAAATGGATCGCACCGGTGCGCGTGGGCGATACGATCCGGCTGCGTGTCACGGTGACCGAGGCCACACCGTCACGCTCCAAGCCCGATCGCGGCGTGGTCACGCAGTGCTGGGAAGCCTTCAATCAACGCGACGAGAAGGTGTTCGAGATGACCGGGTTGTCGATCATGAAGCGACGTGAGGCCTGACGATGACAGGCGCGGCACCGACAGGGCAAAGCTGATGGCACACGCACACGTCGTTCTCGATCACAAACTGCACGTGCTTGGCCGCAAAGAAGACCTGTACACGGTCGACCTGAGCGGCAAGGTGGTGATCGTGCTCGACATCCTGTTCGCCACCACGACGATGACCGCCGCCCTGGCCGACGGCGCCGCACTCGTCATCCCGACGATGGACGAGGCTTCGGCGCGCGATGAAGGCACCCGCCACGCCCCGGATTCGCACGTGCTGTGCGGCGAGCTGTACTCGGAGGTATTCGACGGGTTCGCACCGACCACGCCGCTCGCGCTGTTGCGACATGGCGTACGGGACAAGAAACTGATTCACGCCACGACCAACGGCACGGTCGCGGTCAAGGAAGCCGCCGGTGCCGAGCATCTGTACGTCGGCTCACTTCTGAACGGCAAGGCTCTGGCCGAGCTGGTGCTCAGCCGGCATCGGGGCAGCCCGATCGTCATCGTATGTTCGGGCTCGATGGGCAACTTCAACCTCGAAGACTTCTACGGTGCCGGCTATCTGGTGGAACTGCTCGCACCCGCCTTCCCGGTTGACGCTGAGCTCTCGGATGGCGCTAGAGCGGCGCGCGCGCTGTATCGATCAGGTCAGCCGTTCGATACGTTGATTAACTGTCGGGTCGGTCGAATGATGGACAGTCGCGGCTTGCGCGAAGAAGTGGCGTACGCGACGCGGCTGTCGTCACTAGATCTTGTGCCAGT
>CADECO010000038.1:3912-6680 GCA_902825905.1 uncultured beta proteobacterium | reverse complement strand
CGCCGGATTCAGCCTCAGAGGGTGGGAATTCCCAGTTCGAGTGCTTTTGCGACGAAGCCTGGCAGAGCGGAATCGGTCATCAGCGACAGCTGACCGTTCGATTGCACGTAATAGCGCCGATAGCCCTCGTCGCCGTACAGGATCGGAGCGCGCGTGGCGCGAGCGCCGAACTGGCACAGCGGCACCGGCTCATCCTGCAAGCCGGCTTCGAGTTTGGCGTTCCACGCGCGCAGCCAGAAGTAGAACCCGTATGGCGCGTCCGGTCGCGCTTCCTGCGAGCGACGCCAGCGTGTCCCCTCGAGCTGGGTGAGGACTTCGAGTGCTTCGGGCTGGGTAATGTGGACCATGACCGCCTCCGCTGACACTGCCGCGCTGCTTGACGCTTTCGATATGGGTGGGGATCGCTACTGCGGACCGAGATGCGAGCCTGCGCTGGTCTGTTGACGCAAACATCACACCAAGTTCAGCATCGTTTCGCACCGCTAACGTGCCAGTGCGTATCCCGGCACACTACTTTCGCGACAAACTCCACAGCGTGCGCAGACGCACCGGATTACCGCTGCAATTGACACGCTAGACCGCTCGACCTAGGCTCGCTGCGCCTCGCGTATGTTCTGGTCAATCCGACGGTTGGACGCGCAATGGCACCGATCGGCGTGCTGCCTGCCGAACGGGCACAGACTCGCTCTGCCCGCCCAGGCGCCCGCCCCGCAGCTGTTCGGAGGATCGCAGGTGGAACGTTCGTTCAAGGAAGAAGTGAAGTCGCTGCGCCTGCGTGAGGGCGAGGAGTTTCATGGCGAGGGCATCCTCGCCGTCACCAAAGCGCTGCTGCAATCGGGCGTGTCGTACGTCGGCGGCTATCAGGGCGCGCCGATCTCGCATCTGGTTGACGTGCTGTCCGACGCCAAGGATCTGCTCGACGAGTTGGGCGTTCACCTGGAAACGAACGCCTCGGAGGCGGCTGCCGCGGCGATGCTGGGCGCATCGATCAACTATCCGATCCGCGGCGCGGTGGCGTGGAAATCGACGGTCGGCACCAACGTCGCCTCCGACGCGCTCGCCAATCTGGCGTCCGCCGGCGTCACCGGCGGCGCACTGATCGTCATCGGCGAAGACTACGGCGAAGGCTCCTCGATCATGCAGGAGCGCACCCACGCCTTCGCGATGAAGTCGCAGATCTGGCTGCTCGATCCGCGGCCGAATCTGCCCACGATCGTGCGCATGGTCGAGAAAGGCTTCGAGCTCTCGGAGATCTCTAACACGCCGGTCATGCTCGAGCTGCGCATCCGCGCCTGCCACGTGCACGGCTCGTTCACCGCGCAAAGCAACCGCGAACCGCGCATCTCGCGCAACCACGCACTCGAAGATCCTTCGTTCGACTACAACAAGATCGTGCTGCCGCCTTCCTCCTATCTGCAGGAGAAGCTCAAGATCGATGTGCGCTGGCCGGCCGCGAAGAAGTTCGTGCGCGAGCAGCAGCTGAACGAGGTGTTCCCCGGCACGCACGACGACGTCGGCATCATTACCCAGGGCGGCATGTACAACGTGACCATGCGCTCGCTGCAGCAGCTGGGGCTGGCCGACGCCTTCGGCGTATCGAAAGTCCCGATCTATTGCCTGAACGTCACCTATCCGCTGATCCCCGAGGAGATCACCGCGTTCTGCGCAGGCAAGCGTGCGGTGCTGGTGGTGGAAGAAGGCCAGCCCAATTTCATCGAAGACGCGGTGCTGGCCGCACTGCGTCGCGCCGACATCAACGGCGCGCGGGTCTACGGCAAGGACGTGCTGCCGATGGCCGGCGAATACACCGGCGAAGTGGTACTGGGCGGTATGACGAAGTTCATCGCCCAGGCCGCGCCCAAGGGTGCTGATCTCGCCGACGTCCAGGCGCGCAGCGCCAGACTGCTCGCACCCAAAGCAAAAGCGGCGGAGCTGCTCGGAGGCCCGGTGCCGACCCGCCCACCAGGCTTTTGCGTGGGCTGTCCGGAGCGCCCGGTGTTCTCGGCGATGAAGCTCGCCGAACGCGAGACCGGCAAGTTCCACATCTCGGCCGACATCGGCTGCCACCTGTTCTCGACCCTGCCGCCGTTCAACATCGGCAACACCGTGCTCGGCTACGGCCTGGGCATGGCGAGCAATGCCGCGATCGATCCGCTGTTCGCCAAACGCACCGTGACGGTAATGGGCGACGGCGGGTTCTGGCACAACGGCCTGACCTCGGGCATCGCCAACGCCGTGTTCAACCGCGACGACGGCATCCTGGTCATCATGAACAACGGCTATACCTCGGCCACGGGCACCCAGCACATCCCGTCCTCACCGCATCAGCCCGAGACGAAGATGACCGGCATGTCGATCGAGAACGCGCTCAAAGGGCTGGGCGTCAACTGGATCAAGCGCGTCACGACCTACCACGTGGGCGAGGTGTCGAAGACGCTCAAAGAGGCGATGGCCTCCGACTACAGCGGGCTGAAGGTCGTCATCGCCGAGAGCGAATGCCAGCTGGAGAAACAACGCCGCCTGCGCCCGCAGGTTGCCGCGGCACTCAAGGCCGGCGAGCGCGTGGTGCGCACGCGCTTCGGTGTCGATGAAGATGTGTGTTCGGGCGATCACTCCTGCATCCGCCTGTCGGGCTGCCCTTCGCTCACCATCAAGGATTCGAGCGATCCGCTCAAGGTCGATCCGGTCGCCCACGTCAACAACAACTGCGTGGGCTGCGGACTGTGCGGCGAAGTCGCGCATGCCGCGGTGCTGTGCCCGTCGTTCTT
>CADECO010000038.1:2422-3812 GCA_902825905.1 uncultured beta proteobacterium | reverse complement strand
TCCGGTGCAAAGCACCTCGATTCCCGGCGTGGCGCAGCGCACCGGCGCCACCACGTACTACCTCGAGTTGTATCCGGCCAAGGCGAGCGAGCTGGGTGGCAAGCGCCCTGTCCTCGCGCTCACGCCCTCGCCCGGCAATGTCGACGTGATGGTCGCCTCCGAGCTGATCGAAGCCGGCCGCGCGATGCAAAACGGCTTCGTGTCGCCGGAGCGCACCACGCTGGTCGCCTCCACGCATCGGATCTACACGACGCTGGAAAAGATGCACATGGCCGACGGTCGCATCGACGGCGATCGCATCGCCAAGGCGGCGCGGACGCTGGCCAAGCGCACCGCTCTGTTCGACATGCAGGCGATCGCACAGAGTTCAGGCACGGTGATCAACGCCGTGCTGTTCGGCGCGGTGGCGGGCTCGGGCGCGCTGCCGTTGTCGAAAGCGGACTGCGAAGCTGCGATCCGCGACGCGGGCAAGGGCGTCGAGGGCAGCCTCAAGGGGTTCGCGATCGGCTACAAGCACGCCGCGGGCGAGCTGCAACCGCCAGCGCCCGAAGAGGTGAAGCGTCTGCGCGGCACGCCGGTCGAGCGGGTGCGCGCGAGCTTTCCCGCCGAGACGCATCGGATGCTCGAAGAGGGTGTGGCGCGTGTCACCGATTTCCAGGACAAGGACTACGCGAATCTCTATCTCGATCGCCTCGAGCCGATTGCAAAGCTCGAGAAGGAACTCGGTGGTGGCGCGCTCGGCTATATGCTCACGAACGAGACCGCGCGATTTCTCGCGCTATGGATGAGCTATGAGGACGTCATCCGGGTCGCCGATCTGAAGACGCGCAAGAGCCGCATCGATCGCGTGCGCGGCGAAGTCATGGCCAAGCCGCACGAGCCGGTGCACATCGTCGAGTTCCTCAAGCCGGGCGTCGAGGAAGTCGCCGCGGTGCTGCCGCCAGGGCCGTCGCGCTCGCTGGTCAGGTGGGCACAGAAGAACGGCAAGATGGACACGCTCAACAAGGGCATGTACATCAAGACCACCGGCCTCAGCGGTTTTCTCATGCTGCGCACGCTGGCGGTGATGCGCCCATGGCGTCGACGCACCGCGCGTTATCAGGAAGAGCAGGCGCTGATCGAGCGCTGGCTCGGCGCGATCAAAGGTGCGGCCGCACGCAGCCTGAACCTCGCCACCGAGATCGCCCTGTGCGGCCGACTCATCAAGGGATACGGCGAGACGCACCGCCGTGGCAAGCAGAACTTCCTGCGCATCCTCGATACGCTGGTCGAGGGCGGCAAGGTCGCCAGCGATGCCGACCGGGTGATCGCGATTCGCGGCGCACGTGAAGCGGCGCTCGCCGATCCCGAGGGGCGCAAGCTCGAAGGTTCGTTGGCCACGCACGGTATT
>CADECO010000038.1:0-2322 GCA_902825905.1 uncultured beta proteobacterium | reverse complement strand
CCATCCGCATCACTCGTCACTCACGAACCCGGACGCCTTCACCACCGGCGCCCACATGCGATGCTCGGCCTGAACCTGTCGCGCGGTTTCTTCCGGTGACAGCGCCGGCACCGGCTCGATCATCTGCTTGGCGAACGCGTCGATCATCTCCGGCGTCTTGAGTGCATCACGCAGCGCAGCGTTCAGCTTCGCGACGATGTCGGGTGGTGTCTTCGCGGGCACGAACACGCCGACCCAGTCTTTCACGTCGATCTCCGCATAGCCCGCTTCCTTCATGGTCGGCACATCGGGCAGCACCGACGAGCGTTGCGCCCCACTGATTGCGAGCGCGCGCACCTTGCCCGCCCGATACTGCGACACCATCGTCGGCGGCGTCATGAAAGCGAAAGGAATCTGTCCGCCGAGAATCGCCTGCAACGACGGTCCTCCACCCTTGAACGGCACGTGCGTCATCTCGACGTTGGCCGATCGCGCGAGCATGACGCCGGTGAAATGCAGTGTCGACCCGGCAGCAGACGTGCCATACGAGGCGAGGTTCGGATTGGCCTTGGCCCAGCGCATCGCCTCGGGCACGGACTGGATCTCCGCCGGCAAGCCCGGCCCGGCCACCATCACCACCGGAAAGCTCCCCAGGATCATCACCGGCGCCAACTCGCGCAGCGGGTCGTACGAGAGCTTGCGATACACCAGCGGGTAGATCGTGATCATCGGGCTCGGCGTCACCAGCATCGTCGCGCCGTCGGGATCGGCGTTCTTGACCGCTTCGGCACCGATGCGTCCGCCCGCGCCGGGACGGTTGTCGACGATCACGCTCGGCGCATACGTGCCGCGCAATCGCTCGGCGAGTTGACGGGCCACAACATCGGACACACCCCCGGGCGGGAAGCCGATGACGATGCGTGCTGGCTTGGCGATGAGCTGCGCGCGTACCGGCTGCACCGATTCGACACCCAGGCCCAGCGCGACAATCACCGCCGCGACCACCCCACGTCGTCCTGTCCTCACGTCTGTTCTCCTCCCGGCGATTGCGTCGGCGCGCCGTGGCAAGTGCTGCAACGATCGGTCGACCCGACGCTCTCACCCCGCTACACGCTGCACGGCGGGGCGACTTGCGATAGATCAAACGCATCGCGGTCGATGCCACGACTATATCCTGCGAGGTGTGCAGTTGGCGCATGCCTCGCGTCGACAAGCACAAGGAGGAGACCATGACCGGCGATGCCTCATCGCGCCCATCCGGCGCCGGGCAATCAGCCCCACTACCGTTCGTTGCGCCCTGCAAGCGGCTGTCGGCGAGCGCGCCGCTGCAATGGGTCAAACGCGGCTGGCAGGATTTCAAGCGCGCGCCAGGGCCATCGCTCAGCTACGGCCTGGCAATCGTCGCGCTTTCTTGGATCGTGACAGGTGCGGGACTCAAGCTCGGCAGCTATTGGTCGGTGCTGATTCTGCTCTCGGGGTTCGTGTTCGTCGCGCCGGTGCTTGCGCTGGGGCTCTACTCCATCAGCCGTCAGCTCGGTCACGGGCAGGCACCGTCGCTCGCCCGCTGTTTCGGCGCGCAACGCAAGGCCCTCGGCACCGCGATGGTGTTCGCGCTAGTGCTGCTGATCGTGTTCCTGGTGTGGGCACGCGCCGGAGCGATGGTGCACGTGTTCTTTCCGATGAAGGCCAATCCGCCGTGGCAGCAGGTGGCGACCTTCTTTCTCATCGGTTCGGCGGTCGGGTCGATCTTCGCGCTGGTATCGTTCGCGGTCAGCGCGTTCTCGCTGCCGATGATCTGCGATCGGGAGGTCGATGCGGTCACCGCGATCGTCACCAGCGTGAACGCCGTGCTGCGCAACAAGCGTGCGATGATCGTGTGGGTTGCGTTGATCGTCGGCCTGACCGCGATCGGCTTCGCGACCGCGCTGCTCGGCCTGGCCGTCACGATTCCGCTGCTGGGCTACGCGACCTGGCACGGCTATCAGGAAACCATCGATGCCGGTGCGTGGCGTGTGAACGGGCCCACGTAGAGCCAAGATAGAGCCAAGGTAGCACCGGCAAAACTCAGTCTCCAAACGAAAGATCCATGACGCCACCGACCGAACGCACCGTCCGCCCACGCCGCAGTTTCATCTTTTCTCCTGGCCTGCGTCCGGAGATGTATCCGAAAGCGCTCGCCTGCGGCGCCGACATCGTATGCGTCGAACTCGAGGACGGCATCGCGCCCAAAGACAAGAACGAGGCGCGCCGGCTCGCGCTCGGGCTGTTCAGCTCGCCGCAGGCCGACGATGGCGTCGAGCGCATCGTGCGGATCAACTGCCTGCGTACCGCGTTCGGCCTGGC
>CADECO010000037.1:26945-28126 GCA_902825905.1 uncultured beta proteobacterium | reverse complement strand
GCGACGATCACCGACTCCTCGCCCATCTTCGAGACGATGTAGTCGCCCGGGTTGCGAACCTGGCTTTCATGGCCGACGTAGAGCCAGGCGCGGGCGAAGATCCGCTCTTGCTCCTCGGCGTAGATGTCCTTGTTGACGAAGAGCTCCCGGCTGATCTCGCCCGAGTGCAGATCCACGAGATCGCGCGCCGATCCGTTCAAGCTTCTCATCGTGATGGCCCTTTGCTTACGGCACGACGTCGTTCAACATCTGCTGCGTGAGCGCCGCGCCCGGCAAGCCGATGCCGAGTTCATGCGCGTACTTCAGCGCCACCTCAAGATCCTTGAAGAACACACCGGTCGCGTGCGGACGCAGCTTCAGCCGGAACCAGTTCTCGGCAATGCGGCTTTGCGCCGCCCCTTCGCTGACGATCTTCTCGAGAATCTCGGGCGGGAGCCCCGCTTCGCGCCCGACACGCATACCTTCGTACGCGGCGAGCATGTTGATGCAGATGATGATCTGGTGCGCAATCTTGGCGCGGATGCCCGCCCCGAGCGGCCCGGCATGCGTGATCTTCTTGCCCGAGGTCTCGAACAGGCCGCGGCACCGTTCGAGCTGCGCCACCGTTCCGCCGACCATGTACGACATGGTCTTGGCCTTGGCGCCCGCCTCGCTGCCGCTCACCGGTGCGTCGATCAACTCGACGCCGCGAGCCTGCGCCGCCGCCGCGAGCTTGCTGATCGTTCCCGGGTGGACCGTGCTATGAATGACGATCAGCGCACCGAGCGCCGCAGAGGCAAGCACCCCGTCATCGCCGAGTACGACAGCTTCGGCCTGCGCATCGTTGAGCACGCACACCTCGATGATCTCGGCATGTGCACCCACTTCGCGATTGCTGGCTGCCACTTTCGCGCCGGCGGCTCGCAGCTCCGCGAGGGGTTCGGGTCGAACATCGAAGACGATCACATCGAATCCGGCCTGCACCAGATTCATGGCCAGATACTTGCCCTGCGTGCCCAATCCGATGAAGCCCACTCTGGTCGTGGCCACGCCGCTCTCCTTTGGTGTGTTGGCGTGCAATCGCCAAATCGAGGTGCGTCGCGCGCAAGGTCGTCGGCGCCCTGCGAAGCGAAGCGCAGCGCAGCTTAGTCGCGAAGCGGCAAGGTTGGGAAGTCACGCGGCCATGCGGCATTCAACGCATG
>CADECO010000037.1:8345-26845 GCA_902825905.1 uncultured beta proteobacterium | reverse complement strand
AGTCGCGAAGCGGCAAGGTTGGGAAGTCACGCGGCCATGCGGCATTCAACGCATGGCGCACATCGCGCCCCGGACAGCACGCGTCGGACATCAAGCTGGTGCGCGGTCTGCCGCCTTCCTGCGACAGAGGAGGAACGTGCGCGCTACCTCGCCGGCGCAGCCGGCGGTGCCACGACCTGGAAGTCGCGCCGGTCACGGGCGTAGACCGCGGTGTTCTCGAACACCGCTTCCATCCGATACCAGCTCAGTTCGGCCTTCGGAGGAATCGTGATGAACACGTCGATGCTCCAACGGCCAGGTTTGAGGACAACCTTTTCCCTGTCTTCCATGATCGTCGAACGGCCCCAGTAAAGGCGACGCGTCAACGTGCCGGTCAGCTGCTCCGCTGTGCCAGGGCACGCGGAGTAGACGATGCGATGATTGACCTCGCTGCCCGGGTTGGGGCGCACCGGAATCACCTGCCCGGACTCGAACTGTGCAATCACCGCGCGACGCCCACCACAGCCGAGATCGCGGGTGACTTCCTGCGCCGTGTTGATCTGCCGCTCCCCGGTCGTGCGCCGAGCGTATTCAGCGCGATCGATTGCGTCCTGCTCGGCGGTGGAAATGCGCGAGCGGCAACCCATCGCCGCGATCAATGCCAGTGCGACGACTGCACTGCGCTTCACTATCAGCAAGGTGCGTTGCTGCGAATCCAGATTCATCCCACCTGTCTCCTGATCTACCGTCTAATGTTCCATCCGCTATCGGCCGGCGTCGGCGGCTCCTTGCGTGCTGGTGGAGGCGGCGGTGGCGATGGCGGTTTGGCCGCAACCGTTGCGGGCGGTGGCGGCGGAGGTGCGGGCGGCTTGGCCACGACCGTTGCAGGTGGCGTGGCCGGCGGCTTGGGCGTGGGCTTGGTCACTTCCGTCGGCTGCGGCCGCGGCTGCGCCGGGGGCTTTGCGACCGGCTCCGGAGCCATCTGCCCAGGCTGCTGCTGCGACGGCGGTGGTGGCGGCGGCGGCGAGGGCCGCGCTACCTCTTCCTTGTTTGGCGGCTTCGTTCCGGGCCCTTCGATCGAGACGACGGGCTTCGGGATCTCCGGCATCCGATAGATACCGTCGCTCTTCGCTTCGGTCGGTTCAATTTTCGGCGGTACGAGCGGTGGAATGACGACTACCGGCTGCGGTTTCGGCACGGGCTTGACTGCGATTGCCGGAACATTTGGCTTGGTGATTGCCTGGTACGCGCCCGCGCCTGCGAACCCCACGGCCACCACGCCAGCGACAGCTGCGATCGCCACGCCAGGATTCTGGCGAGCGAACGCCTTCACGCGCATCGCCTGCGAATCCGGGCGAGCTCCAGCGTCCGGTCCCTGATGGTTCACACGCCGGCTGCTCGCCAGTCCGGAAAACGCTGCGGCGGCGCGCTGCAAGCCCAATTGCACCATCGCACCTGCTGACGCATGCGATCCGCCGTCGCGACGCGCGTCCACCGCAGGCACCACCAGCGTCGGCGAAATGTCTGCCGCCTGCGCAAGCGCCGCAAGGAATTCGCGCGCCGACGCGAATCGCTGCTCGGGCTGTTTGGCGAGTGCGCGCAGGATGGCGATGGAAAACGCGGGCGGCAGATCCGGACAGAACCGTTCCGGCGCGGGCGGCTCCAGTTCGGTATGCGCACGCATCAATTCGAAGTCGGTGCTGCCTTCGAATGGCAGTCGGCCGGTTGCCAGCTCGTAAAGCACGATGCCGAGCGAATACAGATCGGCGCGCCCGTCGGCGTCGGCACCCTTGATCAGTTCCGGGGCGATGTACTCCAGCGTGCCCACGAGACTGCCGCTGCGCGTCTGGCGCGCGCGGGCGAGCACGCGTGCAATGCCAAAATCCATGACGACCGTTCGACCCGACGGATCGAGCATCAAATTGCCGGGCTTCAGGTCACGGTGAATGACGCCGAGTGCATGCGCATGATCGAGCGCCTGCAACACGTCGATGCCGATTCGCGCCGCCTCTTTCCAAGGGAGCCGGCCGCGACTGGCGAGTAGCTTTTCGAGTGTCTCGCCACGCACGAACTGCATGGCCATGTGGTGCTGGCTGCCATCGCGGAAGAACGAGTACACCGCCGCGATGTTCGGATGATTGAGCTTCGCCAGGGCAATGGCCTCGATGCGAAAACGCTCGAGCAGTTCCGGCCGCGACGCCAGCTCGGGGCGAAGCGTCTTGATCGCCACCTCGCGTTCGAGCATGGTGTCCATGCCGCGATACACCTCGCCCATGCCGCCTTCGCCGATCAGTTCGATCAGCTGAAAGTTGCCGATGGTGCGCGTGACCATCGCCTAGTCCGCGCTTGCCGAGGGCAAGGGCGCGTTCGTTGCGGTCGTCCGGGCCGCGCGCACAGCCTGGGCCGGCGACGCAGCGGCCACCACACACACCGACACGTTGTCCTGGGAACCGGCGCCGATCGCGGTGTCGATCAAGCGTTGGGCAACCTCACGCACGGTCCCCGTGCCGAGGGTTTCAGCCAGCCTGATCTCATCGAGCACGTCGTGCACACCATCGGAACACAGCAGGAAGCGGTCGCCTTCGCACACGTCAGCCGGTCCACCAACGTGGAGTTCGGGGATTTCCGGGTGCGTTCCGAGCGCCTGCGAAAGGATATTCCGATCCGGGTGCTGGGACACCTCGTCCAATGGGATCAGCCCTTCGCGCGCCAGACGCAGGACCAATGTGTCGTCCTCAGTCATTTGTTCGAGTTTGCCATCTCGCCAGCGGTACAGCCGCGAGTCACCCACCCAAGCATAGTGCATGAGACGACCACTCAGGGCCGCCAGAACGAGGGTCGTCCCCATGCCATGCCGTTCCGCAGTCTCGTTCGACGCTGCGAAGACCGCGGCATTGGCCTGGTGCATGGCGTAGGCGATCCGAGCCTCGGGGTCGGAATTGCCCTCGCGCAAATACGCCGAGCGGGCCGTGTCTATCGCCAATTCGCTGGCGACTTCACCGGCCTGGTGCCCCCCCATCCCATCTGCCAGCGCAATCAGATGTACGGGCGGCGCGTCTGGTTGCGACGGTTCGGCCGTCACGACCAGCACGCAGTCCTCGTTGTGATCGCGAACCGGCCCGGTCTCAGTGATCGACACTGCTTCGATCGCCAGCCCGGTCGCGTCAGCTTCCACCTGCGGAGCGCGCGCCGCGGTGGCACCCGCGTCGCGTGCTTTGAACAGCCGACCGAATAATCCCATCGGAAGTCAGCTCGATCGCTCGTTGGCTATTTCGACGGCGTGACCGGTTTGGTCGGGTCGAGCAAGGCGATGCCGTAGCGAATCGGGATCGCCCACGACAACGAAGCTCCCCCGCCCTGCTCCCACTGTCCGCCGGTGAAAATGCCGATGACGCTCCCGGATACGTCGAACACCGGTCCACCACTGTTGCCGCCGCCGGTGGTGTTGATGCCGAGCTCATACGCGTCGCCGCGCGGCGAGAACACCGCGAGCTGTTGATTGCCTTCGATCTTGCCGCGAATGACTTTGCTGATGTTGCCTTGGTTGACCGACACGTCGCCGATCGAAGCTACGTCGGCGTTGCGCGCGAACGTATCCTGCGACTGCTGCACGACGTAACTGCGCGCCGAGATGCCAGGATAGCCGAGCACCACGACGGTCTCGCCGTCTTTCACCGCGTCGTAATTGTCTTTGAGATTCACGCGCGTGAGCTTCCCGGCGGCTGCGTCGATCTTGATGAGCGCAGCGTCGTGCTCCGGCGATACGGTGCCGAGTTGCGCCTTCACACGCAACGAGCTGTTGGGAAACGTCACGTTGAGGATCGAGTTCTCACCCGCCACCGTCGACTGGTCGGCCACGCCCTTCGCGCCGATCAGTTTGCTGCGCAGTGGCAGCCAGCGCTGCAGCGAAGGTGGCGCAGTTCGTAGCACCCCGATCGGGGCGAGCTTGCCGTCCTTCGAAGCGAGGACGACACCAGGAAATTCCAACGGGAATGGATAGTTCCATGCGGCGCCCACGTGTCGGTTCGTGAGGATCAGACCGTTGTCGGACACCACGAACCCCGATCCGGTATGCGTGCCGCCAAGCGGACGCGCCACGCCACCCTGGTCGCTCAAGCCGAGCATGGGCTCGAAGCTGCCGTCGGGGAGTTGGATGTACGCCGGCAGCAATCCCTTACCGTCTGGTGCCGCGGCACGCTGGTGATAAACCTGCCGGCCGCTCGCCGGTTGAAAGATCCGCCAGGTCGCTTCGATGTACACCGTCGCCGCGCCGAACTGGCTCTTCACTCGAGTGGCCAGATTGGCCCGGTCCTCGAGTTCCTTGGCCTTGCGACCCGCCTCTGCCTTCGCCTCGTCCGCCTCTTTTTTGAGCAGGGCGAGTTTGTCCGCTTCCTCCGCTTGCCGCTTGGCGACTTCAGCGGCCTCGCGCTGCTTGTCGAAGTAGATCCAGGCGCCAAACGCGACAGCCAGCGCCGCGACGGCGGCGATGATATTGGTGACGGTCCGCGACGATCGCGAGCGTTCTTCGCCGATCATGCGCTCGACGGTCTGGCGACCCACCCGCGCAGGTTCTGCGCTCGTACTCGTGGTGGCGACCGAAGTGGCTTCACGCGTCGCCTTGGCCAGCGCGTCAGAGACCACGCGCGTGGCTTTGGCGCCAGGGGCCGGCGGCGGATCGATCTTGAAGGAAACCTCCGGGCCGCCGCGCCCGAATTGGATCACGTCACCGTGATTGAGCGCGGTGCGGTCGCGTACCTGGATCTTGTTGACGAACAGGCCATTGGCGCTCGCCTTGTCGACCAGCACGAACCCTTGATCGGTGCGCTCGAGGGTCGCGTGCTGCCGACTTACCAGATCATCGGCTTCGGCAAAACCGACGCGGCATGCGGCATCGCGGCCGAAGGTCACACCCGCAGCAATCTGATCGACTGCGAATATCGCTTCCTGGTTGGCCATCCCACCGCTGAGGTGGCGCAGTACGATCCGTTCCATAGTTGGATGTTCTCCCTGGTTTATTGAATTCTGGAGCGCGCGTGTCGCGCACGAGGCCGGAGGTCGAGTGATGTCGATCGTCGAGTGATGCGTCAGCAGGTGCCCACGCGGCGAAGTATAAGATCCGATAGCTACACTGGTCAGCGGCCAAACGACCTAAGAGCACTCGATCCGGCAAGGTGCGTACTGCATCGAAGGCCCGAGCCGCTGTTCGTACGCCACGATCAAGGGTGAGCTTAAGCGCCGCCCGTTGATTCGGTTTGCAAAAAACCCGCTCTCTGGTGGTATTCCGCCCGTGTTGTGGCAACGTCCACCGGTGGCTCGGAGACGAGCCTGCCACGTGCGCGTTACCACTTCGAGATCACTCTCGCATCAAACCGACTGGAGTCGTGCCCGATGCTCGATTCGTCTGAGCAATCGCTGAGCGCCACGCTCGAACGACAACGGCAGGCGTACCTCGCGCATCCGGTCCCCACGCTCGCCGAGCGCCGGGATGATCTGCGCAGGCTCGCGCAGTTTGTTCACGACAACGAGGCGGCTATCGTGGCCGCGATCAGTGCCGACTACGGCTACCGCTCGCCGCACGAAACCCGGCTTACGGAGATCAGTCCGGTGCTGAGCGGCATCCGCCACGCGCTGGCGCACGTGCCGAAGTGGATGCGCCCGCAGCGCCGCCATGTCGATCGCCTCGCCTACGGGCTCGGGCGCAATCGGGTGATCCCGCAGCCGCTCGGCGTGGTGGGCGTGATCGTGCCGTGGAATTTTCCGATCTTCCTCAGCATCGGGCCGCTCACCTGCGTTTTCGCGGCAGGCAATCGCGCGATGGTCAAGATGAGCGAGAACTCGCGCCATCTCGCGCGATTGCTGATCGATCGCATGCCCGCGTACTTCCCGCCCGAGAAGCTGCAGATCTTCGACGAGACCGGCGGCGTAGGCGTTGCGTTTTCAAAGCTCCGTTTCGACCACCTGCTGTTCACTGGGTCGAGCACCACCGGACGCGCCGTGATGGCCGCGGCCGCGCCGAACCTGTGTCCGGTCACGCTGGAACTGGGCGGACGCTCGCCCGCGATCGTGTGTAACGACTTCGATCTGTCTCGCGCGGCTGAACGCATACTGCTGATCAAGTATCTGAACGCAGGGCAGATCTGCACCACCGTGGATCATGCGTATCTCCCCGCCGACAAGATCGACGCTTTCGTGGAACTCGCGCGGAGGATCGTCCCGCAGCGCTATGCCGATCTCGATTCGCGGGATTACAGCTCGATCATCGATCAGCGCGCCTACGATCGCCTGATCCACACCCTTGAAGATGCGCGCGCCCGGGGAGCCAGCGTGATCCCGCTCCTGCCAGGGAAGGCAGTCGATCCCGAGCGCCGCCGCATCGCCCCGCACATCGTGATCAACGCCCCGGCAGATAGTGCGCTGTTGCAGCGCGAGATCTTCGGACCGATCCTGCCGCTCGTGCCGTACGCCTCGCTCGACGAGGTGATCGAGCGCGTGAACGTCGGGCCACGCCCGCTGGCGATCTATCCGTTCAGCAATGACCGCACGACGATTGATCGACTGATCGATCGCGTGATGTCGGGCGGCGTCACCGTCAACGATGCGCTGATGCACGTAGGCCAGGACGATCTGCCGTTCGGCGGCATCGGCGAATCGGGCATGGGCCACTACCACGGCCGCGAAGGCTTCAACACGTTTTCCAAGCTGCGCCCGGTGTTCATCCAGGCGCGCTGGTCGACCCTGAAACTGCTCAGCCCGCCTTACGGCAAACTCGCCGATTGGCTGTTGAAGCTGCTGATGCGCTGAGTCTGCGCGGAACCTTCAGTCGAGTTTCGCCCCGGAGATCTTCACCAGGCGCGCCTGGTGCTCGCGGTCTTTCACCAGAAATGCGGCGAACTCGGCCGGCGTCTCGGCGACCACGTCCATCGCGTACGGGTCGACATTCTTCGCGCGGAAGTCGGCGTTGCGCACCACCGCACGCATGTCGGCGGAAATCTTCTCGATGATGGGTGCGGGAATGCGCGCCGGCCCGGCGATGCCGATGTAGAAACCGACGTTGTAGTCCTTGATGCCGGCTTCGGCGAACGTCGGCACCTGGGGCAGCGACTTGGCGCGATTCGATCCGGCCACCGCGAACGCCCTGAGCTTGCCCGATGCCACCAGCGGCTGAATCACCGAGAGCGCGCCGAACACCGAATCGATCTGCCCGCCCATGATGTCCTGTACCGCCGGCGCCAGCCCCTTGTACGGCACGTGATGCATGTTCACGCCCGCGATGCTGGCGAGCCAGGCCGCGGCCAGATGCTGCGCGCCGCCGATGCCGCCCGACCCATACGTCACCTTGCCCGGATTCTTGCGCGCCAGATCGAGAAACTCGGCCAGCGTGTTGGCCTGCACGTGATTGCCCACGGCGATCGCAAAGCTCACCGCAATGGCGCGCGTGATCGGCGCGAGATCCTTCACCGGGTCGTACGGGATCTTGCTGTACAGATGCTGGTTGAGCGAGAACGAGGCCTCGGATGCCACCAGCATCGTGTAGCCATCGGCTGGTGATTTGACTACGTGCTCCGCCGCGATCATCTCGTTGGCCCCGGAGCGGTTCTCCACGACGACCGTCTGGCCCCACGTCTCGGTGAGACGCTGGCCGAGCGCGCGCGCGAACACATCGATCGGACCACCGGCCGGGTACGGCACGATCAATCGCACGGGTCGATTGGGAAAGCTCTGCGCTTGAACGCCAGGTGCGATACCGACGAGCCCACAAGCCAGGGCGGTCGACAACGCCAGTGCCGCGCGACGGGAAATGTTCACTTGCTTCGTCCTTTGATGTGAATCGACCTGTCCCGCACCAACGAGTGCCGAAGGCATCGCGTTGCACAACGAAGTCGGGGGGATCCTCGGATCAAGCTTTGTTCTACGGTGCGCAGCATAACGCGAGTCTCGATGGTGCCTGGCCTCACCCCTTCGCTGGTGGCGGTTGCCGACGAGGGCGCGCGTAGAATCAATCGGGCATTGGCGTGCCGCCATACAACTCATCCCCTCGCCCACCGCTCATCGCCCAAGGAGGCCACCGTGACGAACCTCGCCTACAAGACCGTACAGGTCACCATCGCCAATCGGGTCGCCAGGCTGCTGCTCAACCGTCCCGAGAAGAAGAACGCGATGAGCCCGCAGCTGCATATCGATGTCGCGCAGGCACTGGAGGATCTGCGCTATCGCGACGACTGCACCGTGCTGGTCATCACCGGGGCCGGCAACGCGTTCTGCGCCGGCATGGATCTGAAGGAGTTCTTCCACGAGCTCAAGGACAACAAGGCCGAGTACGACCGGATCTTTCGCATCGCCACCGAATGGCGCGGCCGCACGCTGCGGCAGTTTCCCAAGCCGGTGATCGCGATGATCAACGGCTGGTGCTTCGGCGGTGCGTTCTCGATCGTCGAAGGTTGCGACCTCGCGGTGGCCGCCGATGAAGCGGAGTTCGGTCTGTCGGAGATCAACTTCCGCATGTTTCCCGGTGGCGTCGTGTCCAAGTCGCTCGCCCGCATGATGCGTCCGCGCGATGCCCTGCTTTATGCCATGACCGGGCGGCGCTTCAACGGCAAACAGGCCGCGCAGATGGGCTGGGTGAATTTCTCGGTGCCGCTTGCCAACCTGGAAGCCGAGACGATGAAGCTCGCCGCGGAGATGGCCGACAAGGATCCGGCCGCGCTGCGCGCCTGCAAGGACGCCTACTACTACTCGCTGGAAATGCCTTGGGATGCAGCGGTGAGCTACGCCGCGGCGAAGGAGAAAGAGGTATTCGTCAATCAGGGCGGTGCCTGGCTCGAAGAAGGCGTGAAGGACTTCGTCAAGGGCGAGTACAAACCCGGACTGCAATCCCACAAACGGTAGACGCGGACGGTAGACGCGGACGGTAGGCGCGCACGATTGACGCAGCGCACGCCGCGGTCGTGCCATGAGAGAACCGGCCGCGACACCATCCACCGGAGGAGACTGGCATGGACTTCGAGTTCAGCGAAGAGCAGCGCATGCTGCGCGACACGGTGCATCGCATGATGGAGCGGATGGCAACACCCGAATACATCCGCAAGCTCGACAAGGAGCAGGCGTTCCCCGAAGAGCTTTATCGCGAATGGGTGTCGATGGGGCTGTTCAAGATGCCGTTTCCGGAGGAGTACGGCGGACTGGGCGGCAGCGTGATCGATCTGGTGATCATCGCCGAAGAACTCTCGTACAAGAGCTTCGATCTGTTTACCGCGTTCGGCGGCCCGGTGTTCTGCGGTCTGAACATCCTGCGCAAAGGCAGCGAAGAGCAGAAACGCCACTGGATCCCGAAGGTCCTGTCGGGCGAGAAGAAGTTTTCGGTATCGATGTCGGAACCCGACGCCGGTTCGGACATCGGCGCAATGCGCACCACCGCGCGCCGCGACGGCAATGCATGGATCATCAGCGGCCAGAAGATCTGGGCCACGGGCGCGGGTGCCACCAACAACGTCATCAACGTCTACGTCAAGACCGACACCAAAGCCCATTACCGGCAAGGCATGTCGCTATTCCTG
Source organism: uncultured beta proteobacterium (assembly GCA_902825905.1). Taxonomy (GTDB): domain Bacteria; phylum Pseudomonadota; class Gammaproteobacteria; order Burkholderiales; family SG8-39; genus CADEDU01. The sequence goes on along the minus strand of CADECO010000037.1, from coordinate 17,312 downwards.
GTCGACAACGACGCGCCCGGCGTGGAACTGCGCAAGATGGACATGCTCGGCCGGCGCTGCACCGGCACCTACGAGATCTTCTGGAACGATGTGCGCGTCGGCGACGATCGTCTCATCGGTGGCGAGAACAACGGCTGGCAGGTGGTGCTGGCCGGTCTGCAGGTCGAGCGCATCACTTCCACCTCGGGCTACATCGGCGCGATGCAGGCGATCGTCGATATGGCGCTGCAGTACGCCAAGGATCGCAAGCAGTTCGGCCGGCCGATCGGCTCCAACCAGGTGATCGCGCACATGCTCGCCGATATGCAAACCGAACTGGAGGCGGCGCGCATGCTGACATGGCGCGCGGCATGGCTGCTCTCACAAGGCAAGGACGCACTCAAGGAGATCTCGATGGCCAAGCTGTTCGGCTCGGAGACCTACGCCAAGCTCGCCAACATGGGCATGCAGATCTTCGGCGCGTACGGCTACAACATGGAGTTCGACATGCAGCGGCATTTCCGCGATGCGCGCAGCGCAACCATCGGTGCCGGTACGTCGCAGATGCAGCGCAATCTGATCGCGGGACTGATGGGGTTGAAGCTCGCGCATTGAAATCAGTGCTCTCGCGGAGGTGATTCCATGAAAGCCATTCTGCTCGTAACCCTGCTCTGCTCGGCAACGGTAGCTTCCAACTCCGTGGGCGCGCAGCCGATCGCCGGCGGCAAACCCATCCGCCTCGTCATTCCATTCGGCACCGGCGGCAGCCCCGACATCCTCGCGCGCATGCTGGCACCGAAGCTCTCGGAGAGCCTCGGTCAGCCGGTGGTGGTCGACAACCGACCGGGCGCCACCGGCCTGATCGCCGCCGACAACGTGCTCAAGTCACCTGCGGACGGCACCTCGCTGTTCGTGGCCGACTCCGCGCACTTCGCCAGCAATCCGCATCTGCGCGCCAACCTGCCCTACGACCCGCAACGCGACTTCGCCCCCGTGATCGAACTGGCGACGTCGATCATCCTGCTGGCCGTCAACAGCAGCGTGCCGGCGAACAATCTGCGCGAGTTGGTTGAGTTGGCCAAGAACAAACCCGACGGGGTCACGTATGGATCATCGGGCAGCGGCACGCCGCATCATCTGTCGATGGAACTGGTGCGCCTCGAGCTCGGCGGCAAGTTCGTGCACGTGCCGTTCAAAGGTGTCGCGCAATCGGTGCCAGCCATGCTCACCGGCGACGTGACGGTGGTGGCATCCGGGCCGGGCGCGTTGATGGGGCATTTCAAGGCCGGCAAGGCACGACCGGTCTCGACCATCAACTCGGTGCGCTGGTCGCGCATGCCCGAAGTGCCGAGCATGGCCGACGCCGGCGTGACCGGCCTCGACGTGACCATCGGCCTGCTGGTGCCAGTCGCAACACCGGCCGACACGGTGCGACGGCTCAATGAAGAAGTAGCGAAGGCGATCAAGGCCCCCGACATCGCCGGCAAGCTGCCCGACTTCGGCCTGGAGGTGATCGCGGGCTCATCGGCGCAGTTCGCGCAATCGATCAGCCGGCAACTCGAGCGCTACGGCAAACTGATCAAGGCCTCGGGCGCGAAGGTGGACTGATGGAGACGGTACTGAACGGGGTGCGCGTGCTCGAACTCGGGCAGATCATCACCGCGCCACTGGCCGGAATGATGCTGGCCGATCTGGGCGCCGACGTGATCAAGATCGAGAATCCCGACGGCGGCGATCCCTTCCGCGCATTCCGCGGTGGCGCGTATAGCCCGCACTTCACCGCGTACAACCGCAACAAGCGCAGCATGACGTTGAATCTGCGCACGGCCGAAGGCAGGCAACTGGCGCTTCGCCTGATCGAGCAGGCCGACGTGCTGCTCGAGAACTTCCGCCCCGACGTGCTGCCGCGCCTGGGTCTGGATACGGCAACGATCGAGCGCGCCAATCCACGCCTGATCCACGCCTCGATCACCGGCTTCGGCGGTGACGGCCCCTACGTCGAGCGGCCGGCATTCGATTCGGTGGGCGTGGCGCTGTCGGGCATGGGCAGCCTGTTCTTCGACAAGAACCACGCCGACATGCGCGGCCCCACCATCGTCGACAACGTCTCGGGCATGTACTGCTGCTACGGCATTCTCGGCGCGTTGATCGAGCGAGCCCGATCGGGCAAGGGCCGGCGCGTCGAGGTCAACATGCTCGAGGCGGCCATAGCCTTCATCCCCGATCCGTTCGCCAACTGGCATCAACTCGGATTGAAGCAGGGACCCTACTCGCGCACCGAATCGTCGCAATCATTCGTGTTTGCCTGCGCCGACGACAAGCTGGTCGCGATCCATCTCTCGTCGCAGCCGAAGTTCTGGGAAGGGCTGCTGCGAGCGATCGAGCTTCCGCAGTGGGCCGACGATCCGCGCTACAAGACCCGTCCCGATCGCATGACGCACTACCTGGTCCTGCGCGAGGAACTGGCGCAGGTGTTTCGCACCCGCGCGCGGGCCGAATGGATGGCGCGACTGGCCGATGCCGACGTGCCGTTCGCGCCGGTGAATGCGATCAGCGAAGTGGCCAGCGACCCGCAGGTGGAGCATCTGCGGACGTTCTACGCCATCCATCACCCGCAGCACGGCGAGCAGAAATCGATTCACCGGCCGGTGCGCATCGACCAGCGTCGCGGGCCGACACAACGCGCCGCGCCCACTTACGGCGAGCACACTGCGGAGGTACTTGCTCAGCTCGGCATCGCCGCGACAGAGATCGCGCGGCTCAAGGCGCTGGGCGTGGTGTGACAGGTGCGCGGTGCGGGCCGCGCCCGATAGGCGTATCGCCGGCGTGAAGCCGAATTAAGGCATCGCCGGCCGGCTCAGCGCCGCCGCTCGATCGCCGTGGCGATCCGCTCACAGCGCGCGGGGTCGCGCTCATCGGCCACGCCGGCACGCGCGCACCAATCCACCAGGATCTGATCGGCGGCGCCGCTGCTACCGGAATCGTCGCGCTTGAAGCGATCGCGCAGTTGCTTGAGCTGCAGTGCACGGCGTTCCTGCTGCAGATCGGCCGGGCTGTCGATGCTCAGCATCAGCTCCAGTTGCAGCAATGCATCGCGCCGCGCCGCGCTGCCCGATTCGATCTGCGCGATCAGCTTCGTCCGCGCCGCGGCGTCAGTCAGTGCGTGCCGCGCGGCGTTGCGGCGTGCCACGAGTTTCTGCTCCCACGCCGCGGCGAGTGCAGGCAGCGCATCCCATCGCGACTGGATCGATTCGGCATCGACCGACCCGCCGTCGCGCGCCGCCCGATCGAGCTCTTCGCACAGGTGCTCCTTGTCGAGCAGCGCACGCCAGACGGCCGTCTGCTGCTCGCGCTTGCGGGCACGCAATGCATCGTCGACCTTGCCGCGCGCGGCGCGAAAGCGGCCTTCGAGTCCACCCGGCACCGGCCCGCTCTCCTTGGCGGCCTTGGCCCATGCGTCCTGCAACTCGCGTTGCGAGCGGCGAAATTGCGCCTCGTCGGTGCCGCCGGCCGCCACGAGCGCTTCCAATTGCTCGCACAGCGCCTCGAACACCTGGCGCTGGGAGTGCTTGCGCTCATCGGCCTCGTCACGCGACTTCTTGCGCGATTCGAACACGGCGTCGCAGGCGGCACGGAAGTTCTCCCACAGAACACGCTCGTCGCGCTGCTGCAAGGTCATCGACTTGGCGTGTGCCTGCCACCGCGCCTGCAAAGCCTTCACCTGCGACGGCGTCTCGCGGTCGTGCGACTTGGCGGCCAGCGCCTTCGCTTCGTCGATCAGCTGTTGCCGCTCGGCCTTGGCCTGCTGGCGCACCGCCGACAAACGCTCGCGCAACGGCGCCAGTACCTGTTTCAGTCGCGCGTCGAGCTTCTTCCACGCGCTTTCCTGCACGCTGCCGAGCGTGGGGTTGCGCCAGTTGTTCTCGGTCTCATGGATCCAGCGCTCGATCGCGCGCCAGTCGGGCGACTCGGTGAGCAAGGTAGGCGCATGGACCTCGGCGATCGCCAGAAAATCCTCACGCTGCTTGGCTGCGGCCTTGTAGCGCGCGGACTGTTCGGCGAAATGGCGTGCCGCCGGCGCGTAGGCTTTCTCGCAGGCGCCATCAAAGCGCTGCCACAACGCCTTCGGCACGCCATCCTGCTGTTCATCGAGCTTCTTCCACTCCGCGCGCAGTTGCTGCACTTCACGCGCGACGGCAGCCGGTGTGAGCGTCTGGGTCGCGAGAGCCTCGGCACGCTCGCACAACTGCACCCGCGCCGACTGCTGACCGAATTTCTGCCAGCGCTCGAGTTCGCCCAACTGCTGCATGACACGCCCGAGCCGTTGGATCGTGGGCTTGGGAAGCTGCCCCGCGTGCGCGCGCAGCGCACGTACGCTGTCTGCGGCGGCACGTGCCTCCTGCAGTTGCCCGGCCGTTAGCGCCTGCTCGGCCTGGTGCAGGTGGTTGTGCAACTGCTGGCGAGCGACGCCGTGCTGCTGTTCGGTGGCGCGGATGAAAGTCTGGCGCCGTTGCTCGATCACCTGCAACGCTGCCTCGAACCGTTGCGTGAGCGCGGGCGTTCTGGCCGCGGCATCGAGCGCCTGCCAGCGCGAGGGCAACTGCGCATCGTCGATCGACGCGTCGGCGGCGATCGCCTCGGCCTCCTTGACCAGCGTTTCGGCCACCGCCAGGCCCGGCGCGGCCTGTTCCCATCGAGTAAGCTGGCTTTCGGCCTCCTGCAGCCGCTCGAGCGCCGTACGGTTGTCGGTTTCGACTGCGTGCGCACGCAGCGTGTTCAACTGATCGCGCAGTCCGCCCAGCGCATCGGTCGATGGCTCGGACTGCAGCGCCTGCGACCACTCGCTCAACTGCTGCTCGAATCGCTGCTGGGTGCGCTGCGCCTCGGCCTCGCGGTCGAACCGCTGCTGCAGCTGTGCGCCGATCGCAAGCCAGTGCGCCTGCCGCTCGGGATCGTCGGCCAGCCCGAGCGCGCTCCAGCGCCGTTCCAGCTCGACTGCCGAACTGACGATCGGTCCGGGCTGATCGACCAGAGCTGCCGCCTGCGCAAGAATTTCGTCGGCCGTCGTGCGTTGCTGCTGCCCATGCTCGATCGTGTCGAGCCGCTGCCGCGCCAGGCGCGCCACGCCTCGGTCCTTGTCGCGCGCGCCGTCGGCGAGCCGCGACAGCGCCGCCGGTTCGTGAACGCGTTCGGCGGCGGCCAGTCGGAGCGGGGCATGCGGGGCTTCGAGCGCGATGTCCACCAGCACGTTCTCGTCGCGGATCGATTCGAGCGCAAGTTGGCGCCGCACCTCGTCACTGGCGAGGAAGGCGACCTTGGCCCGGACCGCATCGGAACACTCGGCGGCGCCGAGCATCGTGCGCACGAGCGGTTCGTCCGACGTGCCTGCGAGGATTCGGCCGAGCGATTCGTGGATGCTCGCCTGCACCTGGGGATCGGGCTGGGCGTTGAGGGCGTGGCGCAGCAACGTCAAGTCCTCGCAGCGCGCCGCGGCTGCGGCCCGCACTTCCGCGGAAGGATCGTCGTTGAGCAGTGTCGCGAGCACCGGGGAGTCTGCAGGCAGCGCTGCGATTCCGAGGATCCGCTGCTGCGGATCAGCGTGCTCGTGCAGGGCAGAACCGAAAAGCCTGTTCAGCACGAAGGATCGAATCGGTGAGAAGAGCGGGAGTTGAAGGGACGCTTACGCGCGAGATCGACGCGAGCCGCGGCTACGGCGATTGTGCCGCAAGACCGGCGCGCGGCAAAACACTTCGCGCGCCGGACGGGAGTCGTGCCAGGCGGGAGCACGTTCCGCTCGATCATGCTCCCGCAATGCCGCGATCAGAACGGCACCGTGTGCTTCATGAACTCCTCGGGCAGATCCGGACCCCACTGGTTGAACAGGCCTTCCTCGGGGGTGAGCAGCTGGGATCCATCCTCCTCGTTCATCACGTCGCTGTCGGCCCAGTGCTCGTGCACCACTCTATTCGGGTCGTACCAGTAATCGAACACCTGGCTGCCGAGCACGTGGCGGCCGATGCCCCAGGTGTGGCGATAGCCCTTGGCTTTCATGACCTTGTGGCCGATGAAGATCGAATCGATGTCACGCGACTCGTAGGACAGGTGATTGAGCCCGTTCACCTGCGACTGGATCGCGAAGAACACGTGATGATCGACGTACTCCTTGCCGTTGTTCAGCCGGTTGAACGAGCCGATCAGGTTATCTTTCTGGCCGACGTAGATGTCATCCGACGAAATGAAGCCGAGTGTTTCGCGGTACCACTTGAGCGTCGTCTTGATGTCGGTGGTCGTCAGCACGCCATGACCGGCGCACTTCACCGGCGCCGGCCCCTGCGGCAGACGCATGAGTTCGGTACGACGGGTCTTGTCTCCACCCCAGTTGACTCTGTATTCGGGCGCGGCGAGCGGGCCGGCCAGATGCTGGCCGAACAGCACCTCGATCCCGAAGCCGAACGGATCTTTCAGGCGCACCCGCTTGCCGCCGCCGGGCTCGTCGACATTTTCGACTCCCGATGCGCCCGGCAGCTTGGCAAGCGCTTTCAGGTCGTCTTCGCTGCGCGCGTAGTAACCGAACGCGAGCGGCTTGGCCGGCCCGAGGTTGGTCACATGCAGATACGGTTCCGGATCGGTACCGCGCATGTAGAGCGCGGTTTTGGTGCGCTCGGAACGCACCATGCCGAAATCGGTGAGGAACTCTTCGATCTTGTCCAGATCGGGGGCCTGGAGCCGGCCGTACACGAATTTTCTTACCCGCACGCCTGTCATTCTCGTCCCTCCTTGGGTTGGCTACAGCGCGGATGATACTTGCAGTCATCCGGGCGTCCAGACTTTGATGGATTGGTGGGGCGCCGATGCCCCATCCCAAGCGCCGCGCTCGCAGAACTTCGGCACTACGGCTGCACGACCCGTGCAGCTGATGCGCCGGGATCGTTCGCTCGGATCGCATCTACGCTAAGGGACTGCGCAGCGCCTCAGCCGAGGAGATTTCAATAGACGCGCGGGCGCGCGATTTCGTCGTTTCCATTGTTCCACAATTCTCGTATAGTCGCATCATGAACGAAGACCAGGTGATCAAGGCGCTGGGCGCGTTGGCCCATCCGATCCGGCTCAAGGTGTTCCGCGCACTGGTCGTCACCGGTCCGCGCGGCCTCACCCCGGGCGTGATGCAGGAAGGGCTGGGCATTCCGGCCACGACCTTGTCGTTCCATCTCAAGGAGCTAGCCGCCGCCGGGATGGTCAGCGCCGAGCGCGCGAGCCGCACGCTCGTGTACCGCGCAGCGTTCGAGCACATGTCCGAACTGCTGAGCTATCTCACCGAGAACTGCTGCGAGGGCCGTGGCTGCGCGGTCGACGCGGTACCGCTGCTGCGCAGTAGCGCCACGACCTGACGCATCCGGAGCACCCCTTCAACTCTTCGCCGAGGACCATCACCATGAAACGCTTTCACGTGCACACCTACGTCGCCGATCTGCAGCAAAGCATCGCGTTCTATTCGAAGCTGTTCGGCACCGAGCCCACTCGGCTGGAGTCCGACTACGCCAAGTGGATGCTCGACGATCCGCGCATCAACTTCGCGATCTCCGCGCGGGGCGGCAAGACCGGCATCGACCACCTCGGGCTGCAGACCGACTCCGAGGAAGAACTCGCGGGAATGCGCGAGCGAGCGGTCGCGGCCGACATGACGCTGCTCGACAACGGCGAGACCACCTGCTGCTATGCCCGCAGCGACAAGTACTGGCTCACCGATCCGCAGGGCATCGCCTGGGAGCAGTTCCACACGCTGGGCGACATCCCGATGTTCAGCGAAGACACGCCGCAACCCACGCAGAAAGCCGCCGCCTGCTGCGCCGGCGATTCGCCGCGCGGCAAACCGGTCGCGATTCCGGTCAAGGCTGCGGCCGAAGCGTCCTCCAAGACTGCCAACCAGCCTGCTGCCAAACCCGCGTGCTGTTAGTCCGGTCGCGATGGGTACGGCGGTGAGCACGAACATCCTGTTCCTGTGCACGCACAACTCCGCGCGCAGCGTGCTGGCCGAGGGCATGACCAATCACCTCGCCGCACGCCTGGGCTGCGACGTGCGTGCCTTCAGCGCCGGGAGTGCGCCGAGCGGTCGCATCAATCCGCACGCACTGGAAGCGCTGTCGCACGCGGGTATCGACTGCAGCGGCTTCCGCAGCAAGAGTTGGGACGAGTTCGCGCAGCCTGACGCCCCGCCAATGCACGTGGTCGTCACCGTGTGCGACAGCGCCGCCGCCGAACAGTGTCCATTTTGGCCGGGCGCGCCGGTCAAGGTCCACTGGGGTTACCCCGATCCCTCGAACGCGCCAGCAGCCGAGAAGAAGAATGCATTCGAGCTGACGCGCCAGGCGATCGGGTATCGCGTGCTGCAGATGCTGCAACTGCCGCTCGCAACGATGAGCGCGAGCGACCTGCAGCAGGCGCTGACCGCGATCGCCAGGGGATGAGCATGACGGCAACTTCGGGGCAGCGGCTGCTCAGCGAAGGACTCGGTACCGCGTTGCTGCTGGCGACCGTGATCGGCTCTGGGATCATGGCCGAACGACTCGCCGACGGAAACGTCGCGATTGCACTGCTCGCAAACACGCTTGCCACGGTCGGCGGGCTCTACATTCTGATCGAGGTGTTCGGACCGATCAGCGGCGCGCACTTCAATCCCGCCGTGACCCTGACGATGACGCTCCGCGGCGAGCTGCCGGCAGCGATGGCCCTGCCCTACATCGCTGCGCAACTAGCTGGCGCGGTGCTGGGCGCTTGGCTGGCACACGCGATGTTCGAGCTGCCGATCGTCCAGTTCGCCAGCAAGATCCGCAGCGGATCCGGACAGTGGATCGCCGAGGCAGTGGCCACGTTCGGGTTGCTGCTGGTGATCCTGCGTGCGCCGAGCAGCCGCGTGGCGGCGATGGTCGCGGCGTACATCGGTGCCGCGTACTGGTTCACCGCCTCGACCTCGTTCGCCAACCCGGCGGC
>CADECO010000037.1:0-8245 GCA_902825905.1 uncultured beta proteobacterium | reverse complement strand
CACGGCGCTGCAAATCCATTGCCGGGGGATCGAATCTCGTTATCCTGGCGCCGCGCCGCTCGCGCCCAGGCTCTATCGTCAATCGACATCCACTCCGCGCAGTGCCTTCCCCTTCGTGACTCGACACTACGACGCGATCATCGTCGGCGCCGGCCATAACGGCCTGACCTGCGGTGCGTACCTTGCCAAGGCGGGCCTGAAAACGCTGGTGCTCGAACGCCGTGACGTGATCGGCGGAGCCTCGGTGACCGAGGAGTTCACACCAGGGTTCCGCGCCTCCAGTTTCGCCTTCATCATGGGGCATCTGCACCCGAAAGTGATCGACGAGCTCGAACTGCGCCGGCACGGCCTGGAGTTCGTGCTGGTGGACAACACGATCTCCCCGACCGAGGACGGCGATTGCATCGTGTTCACCAAGGATCAGCGCAAGACGCTCGAGCAGATCGCGCGCTTTTCCCGACGCGATGCCGAGAACTATCCGAAGTTCTTCGCGCACCTGTCGAGCACGATCAATCTGTTGCGCCGGCTGCAGTTCGAAACGCCGGTCGATCCGACGCGCACCGACTGGCGCTCGCTGCTGCGCACGGCAAGGCTGGCGTGGCGGTACCGCGACGCGGGCAACGACCTGTACAACATCATCGAAACGCTGTCGATGAGTGCCAACGATTACGTCTCGCAGTGGTTCGAGACCGATATCGTCAAAGCGAAGTTCCTGTACTGGGCCACCATCGGCGGCACGACCGGACCGTTCTCGCCGGGCACGGCGTTCTATCTCGTGGCCCATCTGGTCGGCCAGACCGGCATGTGCTTCGCCAGGGGCGGAATGGGTAACGTGTCGAACGCGATCGCCGCTTCGGGCAAGTCGCACGGCATGCAGACCGAAGTTTCGGCGGGCGTGGACGAGATCCTGGTACGCGACGGCCGTGCCTATGGCGTACGCCTGCAGAGCGGCGAGGAGATCCGCGCCAGAGTCGTCGCGGCCAATACCAACGCGCGCGTCACATTCGGCGGGCTGGTTCGTCCGCAGCACCTGCCGGCCGAACTGATCGAGCGCCTGGCGCGATATCGCACGCGCGGCAAGTCGTTCAAACTGCTGTGCGCGGTCGATCGCCTGCCGCAGTACGCGAGCTTCAGCAAGGAGAAGACCGGTATCGAGTATCCGGCTTACGCGCATATCGGCCCCACGCCCGAATACCTCGAACGCGCCTTCGACGAAGCGAAGTACGGCTGGTATTCGTCGCAGCCGTTCCTCTCGCCGATCGTGCCGAGCTACTACGATGAGACGCTCGCACCTCCGGGCAAGCATGTCGTGTCGCTCTATGGCGGCGTCACTCCCTATTCGTTGAAGAACGCGAGCTGGGAAGCCGAACGTGGCAACCTGATCAAGGCAACGCTCGCGGTGATGGATCGATTCGCGCCGGAATTCTCGTCGTCGGTGCTCGCCACCAAGCTCTATCTGCCGCAAGACATCGAACAGATCCTGGGCATGCCGGGGGGCAACACCTTGCACGGCGAGATGACACTCGATCAGTTGTTCTTCATGCGGCCGATACCGGGCTACGCCGATTACCGCGCGCCGGTTCACGGGCTCTACCAGTGTGGTGCTTCGACCCATCCGGGCGGGGCGGTGTCCGCGGTGCCGGGGCACAACGCCGCGCGCGAAATCCTCAAGGACTGGCGGCGCTTGCGATAGCGTTTTGCCCTCATCCGGTGTCGCTGAGCCAAGACAAACGTTGTTGAGCCGCGGCGGCGGCGACCTGCATGCGCGGCATCCCAGGGGCGCAACACCCACGCGCGCGACACGTGGACGCGACTTGTTTGCATCGTCCGTGCCCCGTATTCTTCGCGCGGCTCGCCCGTCAATCCCGTCAATCGATTGGAGAAGGAGAATCCCGCATGTCGCTCACCCGCGCTTCTCACCTGCGTCGCGCTGCCGCACGATTGGTAGGAGTGCTCGCCATCGCGGGCCTATCCAGCGTCACCGTCGCGCAGGACAAGATCACGATCATGACCGACTGGGCGCCGCACGGCATGCACGCCGGATTGCTGCTCGCGGCCCAGAAAGGCTGGTTCAAGGAGGCGGGTCTCAACGTCGAGGTACTCGACGGCAAAGGCTCGGGCGCCACCATTCAGCAGGTCGCGGCCAACAAGATCGACATCGGCTTCGCCCAACTCGGTGCGATGGCCCCGGCGATCTCCAACGGACTGCCGATCACCTCGGTCATGGGATTCATCCGCGCGGGCGACAACGGCTTGCTGGTGCCGGTCAACGCCGGCTTCCGCACCCTGCAGGATCTGCGCGGCAAGAAGATCGCCGTGCCGAACGGTTCGGCGACGTCGGTGTTTCTCGATGCGTTCCTCAAAGCGGGTGGCATGACGCGCAAGGACCTCGTGGTCGTCAACGTCGACAGCCAGGCGATGGTCAGCACCTATAGCGCCGGCCAGGTCGACGGTGCGCTTTCGACCGTGGCGTTCTTCGCGCCCGTGGTCGCGGCCGTGCGCCCGTCCACCGGCATCCTGTTCGCTGACGTGGGTCTGCGCGTGCCCGGCTACGGGCTGGTGGTGCATCGCGACTCGGTCGACAAGCGCTCCGACATGCTGGGCAAGATCGTCGCCGTCAACAAGCGTGTCTGGGACTACATCTTCTCGGGCAAGGAAGACGAGGCGATCGACGCAATGCTCGCGCAGCGGGCCGGCCTGCGACTGGACCGCGCCGTGATGATGGGCCAGCTCAAAGCCTACATGCCGCTGTTCGATACACCCGCCACCAAGGGGCGCCCGCGCGGCTGGCAAGCCGAGGACGACTGGCGCGACGCACTGCGTGCGATGGAGGAAGCGGGTGTGGTCAAGACCGGCTGGCAGACCGCGAACTTCTACACCAATCGATTCATCCCGCAATAGTTGGAGTGCCGTTGCGATCAACCACCTCAGCGCTGCCCTCGCACTCGGCTGAACCCCGACGATGAATGACGCCGCCGCTCGTGCCGCGCTTTCCCCGCGCGGCGGCAGCGTCGAGATCGTCGCGGTCGACAAGACGTATCGATCGCGGCGCGGCGACATCCACGCGCTGCGCGGCATCGATCTGTCGATGGCGCCCGGTGAGTTCATCAGCGTGCTCGGCCCGAGCGGTTGCGGCAAGAGCACACTGCTGCGATGCCTGGCCGGGCTCGAGACCATCAGCGCCGGCCGCATCGCGATCGGCGGCGAGCCGCTGAACGGACCACCGCGCGGCATGGGTGTGGTGTTCCAGCGCGACGTGCTGTTCGAATGGCGCACCGTGCTCGACAACGTGCTGCTGCCGGTCGAAGTGCAACGCCTGCCCGGCACGCACTGGCGCGAGCGGGCGCAGCAGTTGCTCAATCTGCTGGGCCTGACCGGCTTCGAGAATCGGCATCCATGGGAGCTCTCCGGCGGCATGCGCCAGCGCGTGTCGATCTGCCGCGCGCTGCTGCTCGAGCCCTCGCTGCTGCTCATGGACGAACCGTTCGGCGCACTCGATGCGATGACGCGCGACGAACTGAATCTCGAGCTGCAGCGCGTATGGATGGCCGACGCGAAAACCGTGTTCTTCGTCACCCACTCGATTCCCGAGGCGGTGTTCCTCGGTGATCGGATCGTCGTGATGTCACCCTCGCCCGGCCGCATCATCCAGATTGTCGACGTGCCGCTGCCGCGCCCGCGGGAACTCGACCTGCGCGAGACACCGGCGTTCGGCGAGATCGTGCGGCACATCCGCCATCTGTTCCAGGGCATGGGCGTGATGCAGGCCGCGCGGCAGACCAGGGGCTGACATGCACAACAAGACCGTACGCGTCGTTCTGATCCTGGTTGCGGTGTTCGTACTATGGGAACTGATCGTGCGCGCACTGGGCATTCCCGCGCACGTCGTGCCACCTGCCTCGGCGGTGTTGAAGGAGCTTGCCGCCGAGCCGATGTGGTACGTGTGGCACACGCTATCGACGCTCACCACCACGATGCTCGGCTTCGCCCTGGCGCTGGCACTTGGCGTTCTCGCCGCGATCGGCATCATTTCATCGAAGTGGATCGAGAACACGCTCTACACGCTGCTCGTCTCGCTCAACAGCATCCCGAAGATCGCGCTCGCGCCGCTGTTCATCATCTGGCTGGGCACCGGCACCGAATCGAAGGTCGCGGTGTCGTTCCTCATCGCGCTCTTCTCCATCGTGATCGACACGGTGCTGGGCCTGCGTTCGGCCGACCCCGACGCGCTCGATCTGATGCGCACCATGCGCGGCTCGGCGATGCAGATGTTGTGGAAAGTGCGCTTTCCGCATGCGCTCCCGCACATGTTCGCCGGGATGAAGGTGGCGATCTCGCTCGCGCTGGTCGGCGCGATCGCCGGCGAGTTCGTCGCCTCGCAGGAGGGACTGGGTTACGTCATCATCACCGCGCAGAGCATGTTTCAGACCGTGCGCGTGTTCGCCTCGATCGTGCTGTTGGGCGTAGCTGGCACGATCCTGTTCTACCTGGTCGATCTGGCCGAACGCATCGCCTGCCCCTGGCACGTGTCGCACCGTGTCGAGGAAGCCAAGGCACTGGCCGCCCGGGCATAGCCGATTCCAACAAAGCACAAGCGGGAACCGTCGCCGGGGCCCGCGTATCGCCCGCCGGCGCAAGGAGCCATCGAATGACCCGGTCACGACTCAACCTCACCATCGCTGCAGTTGCGATCGCGGCGTCATTCAACGCGGCAATGGCCCAGACCGGGCCGGCCACGCCGCGCTGGCCGAGCCAGCCGTTGCGATTCGTCGTGCCCTACGCGCCGGGCGGCTCGACCGACATCATCGCCCGCTCGATTGGCCAGAAGCTCACCGAACGCTGGGGCCAGCCGGTGATCGTCGACAACAAACCGGGCGCGGCGACCACGATCGGTACCGACTTCGTCGCGAAGTCGCGCCCCGACGGCCTCACGATCCTGCTTACGCCCGCGGCATTCGTCATCGCGCAGTACGCCTTTCCCAAACTCGCCTACGACAGCCGCCGCGATTTCACCCCGGTGAGTCTGCTCATCAGGGTGCCGTTGGTGGTGGCAGTGAATCCGGCGCGCGTCAGCGCCCGCACGCTCGCCGAGTTCGTCACCGCGCTCAAGGCGCAACCGGGCAAGGCCTCTTACGGATCGCCGGGCAATGGCAGCGTCTCGCACTTGGCCGTGCAGCTGTTCGCCATGCAGGCAGGGTTCGACGCGGTACACGTTCCCTACAAAGGCGCAGGACCGGTGATCGCGGATCTGCTCGGCGGACAGATCGACTTCACCTTCACCGGACCGCTGGAAGTCACCGGCCACGCGAAATCGGGCAAGCTCGCGGTCGTCGGCGTGGCCGCACCCTCACGACTCACCAGCCTGCCCGACACGCCGACCTTCCGCGAGAGCGGATTCCCCGACTACGAGTCGTCGTTCTGGTTCGGTGTGGTCGCGCCTGCCGGCACACCTCGCGAAACGGTCGCCGCCCTGAACGATGGGCTGCTGGCCGCACTCAACGCGCCCGAGGTCGCCGAGAAACTCACCGCCCAGGGCGCACAGATCGTCGGCATCGGGCCCGACGAGTTCGGTCGTTTCCTGAGCGCCGAGCACACGCGCTGGTCACAGGCGGTGAAGGCCGCCAATCTGAAAGTCGAGTGAGCACGGCTCGGGCATGCGCGATCGGCGCGACACCGCGCGCCGTCGATCACAAATCCAGCTTCAATCCGCTCGCGCGGATCACTTCAGCCCAGTAAGCACGGTTCTTCTTCAGGTAATCGGAAAACTCCGCCGGCGCACTCCCCACCGATTTCAGGCCCTGTGAGCGGACATGCTTCGCCTCGAACGCCGGATCGCGCACGATCGCACCCACATCAGCCGCAATGCGCGACACGATCTCGCCTGGCGTGCCGGCCGGCGCAACCAGTCCGAGCCAGGTGCCGACGATGAGATCGACGCCTTGCTCCTGGAACGTCGACACATCGCGATACTGGTCCGAGCGCACTCGATCGGCAACGGCAAGCAGCTTCACTTTGCCTTCCTTGAGCGGCGGCACGAGCAGCGTCCCCACGCTGGAGAAGAACACCCCGAGCCGGCCCTGCGTGAGTTCGAGGATCACCGGCGCAGCGCCCTTGAACGGTACGTGATTGAGTCTCACGCCCAATGCGCGCTCCATCGCGAGCGTGTCCAGATGCCCGGTGCTGCCGATCCCCATCGATCCGTAATCGATCTTCCCCGGATTGGCCTTGGCGTAGTCGATGAACTCCTTCAGATTGTTCGCCGGCAGCGCGGCGCTGACGATGAGGAAGTTGGTGGTTGCCGCCAGTTGCGTGACCGCCACGAACTCGCGCGCCGGATCGATCGGGATCTTCTTGTACAGCTCGGGGCTGATCGACATGGCCGCCGCGGTCGCATAGAACAGTCCGTGACCGTCCGGCGCCAGTTTGGCCGCCGCTTCGGCGCCGATCAGCGTGTTCGCGCCCGGCCGGTTCTCGACCAGCACCGGCTGCTTCCAGCGCTCGCTCAGCTCCTGCGCGATCGCGCGCATCATCACATCGGATGGCCCTCCGGCCGGGAACGGCATGATCACGCGGACCGGCCGCGACGGGAACGACTGCGCCTGCACCGATTGCATCACACCCACCATCAGCGCCGCGACGATCGCCACGACGCGCAAGGTCTTCCAGAGACCCTTCCGCAGCATTTTCACCAGTGCCTCCCTATCCGTCCTCAAGCGCCCCACACCGCGCGCGCGGTCGATACCACCAGTTCGAGTTTGCGGCGCTGATCGTCCGCGCTGATGAGATTGCCCTCTGCGATGCTGGCGAAGCCGCATTGCGGACTGATCGCCAGATTCTCCAACGGCACGTAGCGCGCGGCATCATCGATGCGGCGTCTCAACGCATCGGGCGTCTCGAGCCTGCCGTGCTTGGTGGTGATCAGCCCGAGCACGACCTTCTTGCCCTTCGGCACGAACCGCAGCGGCTGGAAATCACCGGAACGTTCGTCGTCGTATTCGAGCAGGAACTGATCGACCGCCAGGTGCGCGAACGTCTGCTCGGCGATGCGCTCGTAGCCGCCTTCAGCGATCCAGGCGCTGCGCGAGTTGCCGCGACACAGATGGATGCCCACCGCCGTGTCGGCGCGGCGCGTGGCAATGCACGCGTTCACCAGACGCACGTAGCGCGCCAGTCGTTGCTCCGGATCCTCGCCGTTCTCGCGCACCTCTTCGCGCAGCCGGTCGCTGATGAAATACGTGAGCAACGGGTCATCGATCTGGATATAGCGGCAACCGGCCTGCTCGAGCGCCGCGATCTCGTCCTGATAGACCTTCGCAACGTCGGCGAAGAACTGCTCGATATCCGGATACACCTGCGCATCGATATGTCGCCGGCCACCGTGGAAGTGCATGCGCGTGGGTGACGGGACGGTCATCTTCGCAGGCAGCTTCGCCGCCGAACGCAGCACCTCATAGTCGCGCAGATAGATCGGCACATCGTGCTTGAGCCTGGCGTGCGTGACGACGTTCTTGGGCACGTAGTGCCATTCGGGCTTGTCGACGAACGCACTCGTACGCGCGTCGCCGTCGCGGATCTCCACCCCGCCGATCCTGCTGATGAAATCGATCCACCAGTTCTCGCGACGGAACTCGCCGTCGGTCACCACCGGCAAGCCGATGTCCTGCTGATAAGCAACCACTTCGGCGATGCATTCGTCTTCCACGGCGCGCAGACGCGTGGCGTCGAGTTCACCGCGTTTGTTGCGCTCACGCGCCTCGAGCAGCCGCGGTGGACGCAGCAGACTGCCGACCTGGTCGGCGCGATAGAACGGGCGCGTACTCATCGATGGCTCTCCGGATGTTGGGAAAACTGAATGGTGTGGGCGATCGAGTGAGCGAGCGTGGCGTCGGTCAATGTCACGCGACACCATGCGGGGTCGCTCAGCGCCGATGCAACGGGCACGAATACGGCACGGCCCCTCGCCGGTTCAGACGAGGCAACGCCGCTGAGGGTCTGTCGCACCTCGCCCTGCGCCGAGGCGAATGTGATGGCGATGTCTGACCACCCGGCAGGCAGATCGGTCAGACGCCACGCGCCGCGCGCGATGATCCAGGGCATGCCCCGATCAGTGAGCCCCACCGTGACGAGCGGCGCGTAGTGGGCGGCGACGATCACCAAAGCCGCACCGATCGGCCCGGATCGCGGCGGGCTCCACACCCCGCTCGTCAACGCCATATCGAGCACTATGTCGGGCGTCGTGACGTCC
>CADECO010000036.1:0-28518 GCA_902825905.1 uncultured beta proteobacterium | reverse complement strand
TGCCCGGGCAGCTCGTGCGGTTGCACGCGGTCGCGGTGATGTGGAACAGCCGGGTGGCGGGCGCGACGACTTCGACGTGCGAAGTCACCGAGCACTGCAGCTGCACCGAGAACGCGGCGAGCGCCCCGGTCAGCGCGAACGTCGTGTTGGCGCACGCGTCATTGCGCACCGCCTGATACATGCCCACCTCAATCCCCGCGCGCGCCGCCTGATACGCCTGCGAGCCCAGCGCATCGAACGCCGAGCCGCGCTGTTGCGCCGACGAGATCGTCACCAGCGCCACGCCCATGCCCGCCAGCACGACCAGCACGAAGACGGCCGCCACGGCCGCGAAGCCGCGCGCGCGTGATCGGTGACGGGCGAGCCCCAGCGCTCCGACTCGCGCATGCGGCAGCCTGCGCCGCTCACGGAATGTTGTTGACGTGCACGGCATGATGAAGGTTCACGGTTTCGCCGCCGCGCGTGAGCGCGACACGCATCGACAGCAGCCCGAGGCTCTGCGTGAGCACGAGCGGGTTGTAGGTGATCTCGCAGGCGGTCACGTTCTGCGCGAGCAGTGCGGTGCTCGGCGAGCCGGTGTAGCTGCCTGTGGGCTGGGCGAGCTGAATCGTGTAGCCCGACACGCGTGTCAGCGTTCCGGTGCCGTTGCCGTTCGCGTCCGGAGCGCCCGGTGCGCAGACGTACGTGACCGGACCGCTCACCACCTGAAATCGATTGCCCGGTGAGGCGAGCGGAAAACGTCGTGCGTCGAAACTAATCCGCGTTTCGTCGGCCAGCGTACCCGCCGCGGTGCCGCTGATGCGTGCAGTGTTGCAGTTGGACGAGTCGGGCGTGGCTGCGCCGCAGTTGTAGGCTGCCTGATTGAAGGTGTACGCGTTGGCGCTCGGCGCGCTCGTGCTCGCGAACAGGTTGTGCACAACCAGGATGTCGTTCGCTACGATGGCTTGGGCAGAGGTCGTGACAGCAGGGCCGAGCGTGTCGAACGCGCTGTCCGAGGAACTGAAATCCAACGGATTGCCGTTGCCCGAAGCGTCGGGCTGTGCCCGATAGCGTCCGCCGGTCTTGGTCAGCAGCAGCTCCAGGTAGATCGGGCCGGCGCCGGTGACGCGCAGGCTGTTGGGCAAGGCCAGCCGCACGTCGCGTGCGACGCGCCGCAACGCCGTATCGGCCGCATCGGCAAGCTCGCCGCGCCGGTTGGTGTCGACGTACGCGCGGATCGGATCGCGCAACGCCATGGCCACGGTCACCGACAGGATCGCCAGGATGGCCAGCACTACCACCAGCTCGACCAGTGTCACGCCGCAGCTGTACGCCCGGCTTCCTGGAAGGCGCTCGCCAAGCGACGCTCGCCACTCGAGCCTCGCCGAAGAACAGCGGAGCCCCGCGTTCCGGACGAGGCAGCGCGATGACTCGCTAAGGCAGGCTGACTTTGTAGCCGTCGAGCGCATAGCTGATGCGCGGACCGCTCACCGTCACGGTCACGCGAAGAGAATCCACTGCGGGGACGCTGCCGAGCGCGGTTGCCGCCACCGCCACCGACACGTTGTACTGCTCCAGCCCGGCAATCGGCGCGACGCCATCGATCGCATGGACGCCGGTCGTGTTGAAGCCGTTGTAATCCTGCACGTCGTCGAAGCTGGCGCGATTGGCCTGAGTGGCCGCACCGCTCCAGCCGCCGCTCGGATTGCTGAACGGCATCAACAGAATTTCTTCCAGCATCGACTCGGCGGCGGCCATGGCCTGCTTGCGCACGATCGGTTCGGGGCTACCCACCACTGCGCCATTGAAGACGAGCAGCACGCCGGCCAGCCCGATCGCGAACACGACGATCAGCAGCAGCAGCTCGGGCAGACTGAAGCCGCGCGCGGTCGGCACGAGGTCATGGCCGTACATAGCCCGTCCCCGCTTCGATCGTGAGATTGCGCACCGCATCGCCGGTGATTGCCAGCACCAGGTTCGACGCAAGGCTGGTGTCGCCCAACGCGCTGAAGGTGAAGGCCCGATCGGGGCCGATCGTCACGCCCGAGGGCGCGGTGCGCACGAAACTCGACTCACCCTGTGGCGAAGGCACGGTGATCGTGCTCCCACAGGCCGCGTCGGCGCACATCGTGAGTGCCACCGCGTTGCCGGCGATCGTCACCGTCACGGTGCGGCGTGCGGCGATGGCAACCTTCTGTGCGTAGGCGAGCTGCGCGCGCACCTGGTCGGCATAGGCGGCAGCATCGAAGCCGCGCCGGCCGAACACGCTGGTCGCGCTCACCGCGAGAATGCCGGCGATCAGCATGACGGCGACGAGCTCGGTCATCGAGAAGCCACGCTGGCGCCGCGCTCGTACGGATCCGGTCATCGCGCCAGCCGCGGAAAACACGAAGGGAACGGCTCGCATGCTTACCGTTCCCCGCGTGATGGTGACGATGAGAGGGGTCGTGCCGGCGTTCCGCTCGCGCGCAATGAAGGGGGCGAGAGGGAGGGGCTCGACGTCAGTTGATGCCGATCGCCGTGAACGTGGCCGATGAGCTGCTCGGGCCGGTCAACGTGCAGTTGGCCGATTGGCCCGCCGAGATCGCGCTCGCGGTAATCGAGTAGCCGGAGGGCAGCGCGCTGCCTTGCAGCGTGCTCGCCACGTTGTTGCAGTTGGTGACGGCAACGCCCGAGGACGCGTTGAGCGAGCGCTGCGCGTAGTTGAGCGCCGAGCCCGACGAGAGTGCGCCCGCGACGCCCGATGTGGCGGCCGCCTGCGCTTCGGCGCGCAGATTCACGAACTGCGGAACGGCCACGACGGCCAGGATCGCCAGGATCAACATCACGGCGATCAATTCGATCAAGGTAAAGCCAGCGCTCTTGCTCACGTTTGTTCTCCCCGAAAGATGAAGCGATGCAATCGCACCGGGGACGCGCAGCGCGAGCAGGCGTCACGTTCGTTCCCGATGTGTCTGCGTAGTTCATCGACAGGGGGGGTGATTCCGATCAGTGCGATCAGCCGCCGAATCAGGAACAAAGACGCATCGCCGGGAGATCGCCGCGCGGACCGCGTGGGTTCGTGATCGATTGCGTGGCCGGCGTGCCAACTGCGTCTCGCCGATATCGCAGTGCGCGATTCGCATGTCCGCGGTCCGTGAACGAAGTCGCGCGCCGCGGGCTACTTGCCCATCATCGCTTTGCCGATGCCCCAGATCGGGGTGAGGATGCCCAGCGCGAGAATGAGCACGAGGATCGCCAGACACACGATCAGCAACGGCTCGATCTGCGCCGCGAGGTTCTTCAGGTCGTACTCGACATCGCGCTCGTACATCGAGGCGATCTCGTTCAGCAACTCTTCCAATGACCCGCTTTCCTCGCCGATCGCGATCATCTGCAGCACCACCGGCGAGAACACGTTGGCGGCAGCAGCGGTGCGCAGGATCGATTCGCCGCGCTCGACGCCGTCGCGCATCTGCTCGACGCGGCTGCCGATGAATTCGTTCTCGACCACGCGCGCAACCACGGTCAGCGCCTGCACCATCGGCACGCCGCTTTGCAATGACAGCGCATAGCTGCGCGCAAAGCGAGCCAGGGTCGCTTTGGTGATGATCTTGCCGGCGATCGGCAGGCGCAGCTTGAGCCGGTCCCAGCGATAGCGACCCTGCGGCGAGGCGAGCCACACCCGAGCCGCCACGAATGCGCCGATGGCGCCCGCAACCAGCAGCGGCCAGTAGCTGAGCGTGAAGTTCGATCCGGCGATCAGGGCCCGTGTCAGCAACGGCAGCTGCGCGCCGAATCCATCGTAGAGCTTCGCGAACGTCGGGATGACGAAGATGTTGACGATGAGTACCGCCACCGCCATCGCGATGATCACGAACAGCGGATAGCGCAGTGCCGCTTTGACGCGATTGCGCATTTCGTGTTCGAACTCGAGGTGCTGTGAGAGCCTGAGAAAGATGTCTTCCAGCCGGCCGGTCATCTCGCCCACGCGGACCATCGCGACGAAGAACGGCGAGAACACCTGCGGATGACGGCGCATCGCCGCCGAGAGTTCCTTGCCGCCGTCGAGACTCGCATGCAGATCCTGCAGCATCCGCAGCATCGCCGGGTTCTGCGCCGAGGCTTCCAGGCTGGAGAGCGCGCGCAGGATCGGCACGCCGGCGCGCATCAGCGTGTAGAGCTGACGAGCGAACAGGATCAGATCGGTCGCGCCGATGCGCTCGCGCAGCTTGGCGAGCAACTCCTCGACGCGGATCTCGCTGGCGCCGCCCGATGCGACGATCTCCACCGGCGTGATGCCGGTGCGCACCAACTGGTCGGCGATTGCCGCGGAGTCGGCTCCTTCGAGGCTGCCCCGCACGCTCTCGCCGCGCGTGTTGCGGCCACGATAGGCGAACGTTGCCACGATCAGTCCGAGATCTCGCTTGCCACGCGGATCACTTCGGCCACGGCGGTGCGCCCCGAAGTGGCGAGCGACAGTGCGTGTGCTTGAAGCGTGCGATCCTGCATGCTGACGCGCGCGGCGCGGGTGAAGCCGGCCGGGTCGTTGCGATGCAAGGCCTCGATCAATGTGTCGTCCATCTCGAGCAGCTCATAGATGCCCGCCCGACCCTGGAAGCCCGTGCCGTTGCATTGCGAGCAGCCGCGGCCGCGCATGAACCGACCCATCTCGAGCCCCTTGGCCTCGTGCTGGGCGAGCCAGCCGCGCTCGTGGGCCGACAGCTCATAGGGCTCGGCGCAGGTGTCGCAGTTGACGCGGATGAGTCGCTGCGCCACGACCGCCTGCAGCGCCGTGGCCACCATGAATGCGGGCACGCCCATGTCGATCAGGCGTACCGGTGTGCTCGCCGCATCGAGCGTGTGCAGCGTGGAGAACACCAGGTGTCCGGTGATCGCCGCGCGCATGCCGATCTGCGCCGTCTCCTGGTCGCGCATCTCGCCCACCAGCACGACGTCGGGATCGTGGCGCAGCACTGCGCGCAGCACGCGGCCGAACGTGAGCTCGATCTTGTCGTTGATCTGCACTTGCGTGATGCCCGAGAGCCGGTACTCGACCGGATCCTCGACCGTGATGATCTTGCGCTCGACCGCGTTGATCTCGGCCAGCGCCGAGTAGAGCGTCGTCGTCTTGCCGCTGCCGGTGGGCCCGGTGACGAGCAGCATGCCGCTCGCGCGTTGCGTGAGCGACTGAAACCGCTCCAGCATCACCGGCGGCATCCCCAGGCGGTCGAGACCGCGCAGTCCGGTCGACTGGTTGAGCAGACGCATCACCACCGATTCGCCGTACTGGGTGGGCATGGTGGAGATACGCACGTCGACCTGCGCGTCGCGCACCCGCACGTTGAAGCGGCCGTCCTGCGGCAGGCGCTTCTCGGAGATGTCCAGACCCGCCATCAGCTTGAGCTTGAGCACCAGCGGCGGCCCGATCTTCGAGTCGGCCTCGGTCTGCAGGATCAGCACGCCGTCGATGCGAAAGCGGATCTGCACGCGCCGTTCCTGTGGCTCGATATGGATGTCGGAGGCGTTGACCTGCGTGGCGTCCTCGAACATCGTCTGCAGCAGCCGCACCACCGGCGCGTCTTCCGCCGTGGCTGCCGCACCCAACGTGCGGAAATCGACCGCTGCTTCGCCGACGTCCTGTTCCAGCTCGCGCGCCAGACCCGAAATCGCATCGGTGCGCCGATACACGCGATCGAGCGCCTGCAACAGCAATGCCTCGTTCACCACCACCAGTTCGATCTCGCGCTTGAGCACGCGCGAGACTTCGTCGTACGCGTTGAGATCGCTCGGGTCGCTCATGCCGACCACGAACGATTGCTTGCGCTCCTCCAGCACGATCGAGCGATGGCGACGCGCGTGCGTTTCCGGCAGCCGCCGCGCCGTCTCGGCGTGAACGTTGGCGAACTTCAGATTGATGTAGGGGATGTTGAACTGGCGCGCCAACCCCTCGCAGATCTGATCCTCGGTGACGTAGCCGTTGTCGACCAGGATGCGACCGAGCTTGCGGCCGCTGCGCCGTTGCTCATCGAGCGCGAATTTCAGTTGCTCTTGCGAGATCAGCTTCTGCTGAACGAGGGTCTCGCCGAGCCGGATCTTTTCCGGTCTGGGCACGATGCATTCTCAATGGGAGGTTCGCGCGACCATAGAGAGTTCGCGCAGGGCCTTCAATTCGGTTTGCGAGGGTTCGTCAGTTATTGCCGCCGCGGGCCGCGACATAAGTCGCGAGACGGTCCATTGCCAGACCGCGTATGCGCAGTCGATCGAGATCGGCGGCAAACGCCGGGAGCTCGCGCGGGTACAGGCGCGCTGCCGTTTCGAACAGACGCTGCGCTTCGTCGTGGTGACCGGCCAGCGTGAGAAACACCACATGGCGCAGCACGATCGGCGGGATCGGCGCGATGCGCATGACGCGCGCGTTCAGCGCCAGTTTCTCCTCGAGTGCCTCGGCATCTATTGGAAGCGTTCCGGCCAACGGTAGATCCACATACGGCGCAAGCAGCGAGGCCTGCACGCGGCGAATCGTTTCATGCTGGCGGGCGAGGAATCGATCGTCACGCAGGTCCGACTCCGTGGCCAGGTACACCCCGTTACGGAGTTCGATGTAACCGTGCAGCAGCGAGGCGAGTGCTACTGCACCGCCGGCCATTGCCGCGATGGCGATCACGCGCGCCAGGCGCGGCGTACGCAACGCGATGCCCGTCTCGCCCAGGCCGAGCAGCAACGCGAACGGCACCAGGAAGTGCGCGTACCACAGGGGATACTCCAGCTGACTGTGCAATAGCATCACGCCGACGCACGCCACCAGCCACCAGCGGGTGAGGTCGGCCGATCCGCACAGCACGCGAACGAACCACATGGTGAGCGCACCGAGCACACACAGCATGCCGAACACGCCCGTCTCGGCAAGCAGGTGCAGCCAGATGTTGTGCGCATTGCGCTCCACCGGATGCAGCGCGGCGGGCACATCCGGCGGCCAGTCGATGAAGCTGGCCGCGAATCGGCCGATTCCCGTGCCAAGCCACGGTTCGTTCTGCGCGACCGCCGCGGCGTGCTGCCAGAAATACGCGCGCAGGCCGTCACCCGCGCTTGCACCTTCGACGCGCATGGCGGCCAGGCGCTCGAATGCGGAGTTCGCCGAACGCGTCGCACCGTCGAAGGCTACCGGCGGCAGCAATGATGCAATCAACGCCAGACCGATGAGCGCGGCAACTATTGCAACGCTCAATTCCATGAACTTGGCTTCGCCGGAGCGCTGGCGATGGAACATCGTCCAGACGAGCAGCGCCGCACCGTACAGCCACACACTGCGCGAGCCCGTGAGCGACAGTGCGGCGATCAACAGAGTGCCCAGCAGAAACGCAGTGCGTTTGCCGATCGCGCCGCTCGCCCAGAGATAGAGCAGCGAAGCACCCGCCACGGCGAGTTGGTTCGCCAGGAGGTTCGGTTGTCCGAGGTTGGCGAAGACCCGTGGCGAATCCAACGGCGCGATCATCGACCCGAAGGTGGTTGGCGGCGCGTACCCCTGAACCAACGCGATCGTGGCGCTGAGCACACCGGCCACAAGCAGCGCATGCGCCACGCCACGTGCCGCGCGATCCATCCCCAGCGTGTCGCGCAACCGCATCCCGCACCAGATCATCGCGATAGTGAGCAGCACATAGAGCATCGCCAGAATTGCTTGCTGGACGTACGCCAGCTTCGCGAGCGCGACCTGCGCCACCAGGACGAGTGCAAACGCGCCGAGGGGCCAGGCGGACATCGGCGCCTGAACGACCTTCCCGCGCGACTGGGCGAACACGATTGCAAGTGTCACGGCTGCCAATGCCGCGGCCACCCATTCTTCGTAGAACGAGGGGATGGGCAGCGTATGAATAGGGAGCAGCGCCGGCACGATGCAGGCAAGCACAGCCGCGGCAAGCGCCGGATGCGGAGCAATTGATCCGATGCGTGAACGAGTCGGGGGCGGACACAGAAGCATTGCCCGACCGTACCGCGGTCGTTCCGAGCGCATTGCGTCGAGAAGCGTGGTGAAGTCCTGCTATTCCGCAATTCCATGCTGCGTCAACCAGAGCGCGCGCCAATTATTCACTTCTTCGCTCGGTCAGCACCACACGGTCAACGTGTACGAAACGCATCTGTATTGCGGGTGTTCTTGCGGTTGCGGCCACCGTTCGGGCGTGCGGACCACCGCGATCGTCGCAAGCGGTGCTGATGGTCCGACTGGCGGACCTCCATACGCTTACTTTTCCTTGCACTTGCAAGTTCAATGGGAAGTTCAAACGCAAGCTATGTAGCCGGGAGCTTCGACCTTCGCTCGCGCAGCGTCCTGATCAAATTTCACCCAGAGCATCAACCGAAGCGTGAGACCATCGAAGGTTTCCACGCTGATCATTGTCGGCCTTCGATGTCGCTGTGCGATCGAAGCTCGGCGCATATGAATCAACCCATGGATTACCGCGAAAGCCACCTCGCACGCGGCACCAGTTACGACCGGTTTCTAGCTGACGAGCCGTTCAGCCGATACATGACCGCGGTCGAATCGCGCTTGCTGCACAAGCTGATTCCGGAGCTTTTTCCAAACGGCATCGGCCGATATCTCGACTTCGCGTGTGGGACCGGGCGCGTGACGGAGGTGATCGCGCCATTCGCCAAGGAGTCGGTGGGCGTCGATATTTCTCCGAGCATGATTGCCGGCGCGCAGGCCAAGCTGCCTCATGCGCGTTTCGTGAAGGCGGACCTCACTCGCGAGGAGTCCGATCTGGGCAGATTCGATCTGATCAGTTCGTTCCGCTTCTTCGGCAACGCGCAGCCGGATCTGCGGATTGCCGTGTTGCGCGCACTGCACGCACGGCTCAGCGAGAACGGCCTGCTGCTGATCAACAGCCATCGCAATCCGCGCTCGCTCGCGGCGCGCGCGGCACAGATGACAGGTGCCGCGGCGGAAACCGATCTGCATTTCTCGAAGCTGCGGACCATGCTCGCCGCGACCGGCTTCGAGATCGCGCGGGCCTATCCAATCGGCGCGTGGCAGTTTCGAGCACGCGTGATGAACAACGCTCGGCCCGACGGCTTCAGCGAGAGGATCCTCGAGCGGTTGTTCGGCTTCAGCTGGCTGGTGCCGATCGCCCCCGATGCGATCGTCGTCGCGCGCCGCCGGTGAATCCGGATCACCTCGACATGGGCGGCATCGATTACCCCACAGCGCTGCAGCGCATGGCCGACAAGGAGCAATTGCCCGAAGTCGGACTGCAGTACGAATCCGACGCGGCGAGGATTCGGTTGTTGTACGAAATTCCGCTCAGCGGCAGGCCGAATCGTGCGCTTGAGATCGTCATGGGCACGAAACCCGTCTTGCCGCGCACCAACTGGAGCTCGCCGGTCCTGGTGCACGATCTGCAGGGCGCCATCGGCAGCGACAACGCAGGAGAGCCCGGCGACCGCTGCAAGCTGCCGTTCGCAGATGGCTCGTTCGATCTGGTCGTCATGCACCGCACGCTCGATGCTGTTGCAAACCGAACGCCGTCAGGTGAGGCGCAAGCCTACGCCGCCGCGCTGCTGTCCGAGATCCATCGGGTGTTGCGCGCCGATGGCGTAGTAGCAGGATGCGCGACCAATCGACTTGCTCGCATGCTGCGCGGCAAAGGGCGAGCGGTGCGGGCGTTGTCCAGCGCGGGCGGCTATCGCCGCCTGCTCGCCCGGGCAGGGTTCAGCGATATCCATATGTTCAATGTGTTGCCCGGACCTGACGCACCTCATACCGTCCTCAACATGGCGCCGCGGGCGATTCGCGCATTCAGCCGCTCCAAACTCCATGCGCGTCGCGACTATCTGTCCTGGGTGGGTTACGCCATGCGCCGCATCGCAACCGAGCTGACGTTCGATCGATGGCTGGCCGACGGTCTGTTTTTCTATAGCCCGAAGCGATGATTCCGGTGGTCCTGCGGGGGATGCGCGAGCATGGCCTGCTGCGCGCCGGCCTCGATCCGGATTTTCACATCACGCTCACGCAAGGTGATGCGATCCACGTGCGCGTCTACGAGGCCGGGCAGCTGCTTTATTTCCTGAAGTGCTCGCGGTTCAACAGCTTGCAGGACGAGTACGAGCGACATCGGCAGGCGCGCGAGGCGTTCGGGAGCACGGTGGTGCCGCCCCGCGCGTTGTTCAAGACCGGCGAGTGGAATGTGATCGCCTCAGTCGGCGTCGAGGCGATGCCGTTGCGCCGCGCACGGCTGTTCGGTGACAGGCGCGACCGCGAGGTGGTAGCCGCCGTGGAGGGTTTTTTCCGCCAGCAGGCAACCCTCGCCGACTCGGCACATCGTGCCGAACGCGCGCAGCGCCTGGCGCAGTCCCTGGTCGAGACACTCGATCGTCCGGGTGTGACCAGCCTTCGTGAGCGCGTCATGGCCCCGCACGCCTGGGATCTGGTACGCGAGCTGCCGAACATGCCGCAACACGGCGATTTCGTGATGAGTAATCTGGCGTGGTTGCAAGGCAGGCTGATGGTCTTCGATTATGAGGACTTCGGCAGGATCCAGCTCCCGGGGTTCGATCTGACCACGCTCTATCTGTCGCTGTTCGAATTCGAACCCAGCGCGGTGGAACGGTTGTTGCGCGCCGACGACGCCGAACTCGCCACGCAGTTGCCCTGGCTGCGACCGTCCTGTGCCAATCTGGGTCTGAGTTTGGCTAACATGCGCGCGTTGCTGCCCATCCATCTGGCCGCGTTCCTGTCCTTGAAGCGCAACTACGGACCTGCAGTGCGTCATATCGCCGAGCGCGCTCTGCTTGCGCTGGACTCCTCGGACAATGGCTGACCGCGGTCCGGCCCCCGACTCGGGTTCCAGTTCCGCGTCGGCCCCACAGACTCTGCGCGGCTCGGTATGGATGATCGCCATGCGCTGGGGTGCGCGGCTGATCGGCCTGGTGAGCACCCTGGTCCTTGCACGGCTGCTGACGCCCGCCGATTTCGGCATCGTCGCGATGGCGATGGTGTTCGTGTCGATCCTCGAATTGGCCTCCTACGCGGGCGTCGATCTCGCGCTGATTCGCGATCGCAACGCCGGGCGCGAGCACTACGACTCGGCCTGGACCGTGCAGTTGCTGCAGGCAGCGGCAGTCGGCTTGCTGCTGCTGGCATGTGCGCCCTTCGTCACCACTTTGTTCGACGATCCGCGCGCCGTGTTGGTCGTGCAGGTGATGGCGATCAATGCGCTGGTCGACGGCGCCCAGAACATCGGGGTGGTTGCCTTTCGCAAGGAACTCGACTTCGCCAAGGAGTTCCGCTTCAACATCTACAGGAAGCTGATCAGTGCGGCATCGACGATCGCGGCGGCGCTGCTGCTGCGCAACTACTGGGCGCTGGTGATCGGCTCATTGGCCGGAACCGTCGCTTCGGTGGGTCTGTCGTACGCGATGCATCCGTTCCGTCCGCGCCTATCCTTGTCGCGGGTGTCGGAATTCTGGGGATTTTCGCTCTGGTTGTTCGTCGCGCGACTCGGTGCGTTTCTCAATCGCAAGCTCGACGCGATCGTCATCGGCAGCGGTCAAGGCGCCACCGCGATGGGCAACTATCACGTCGCCCAGGAACTGGGCACGATGCCGGCCACCGAAGTCGTCATGCCGATCCGTCGGGCGTTGTTTCCGACGCTGTCGGCGCTGCCCCAGGATTCCGTGACCTTCCAGGCCTCGCTGCGGGAGAGCTTCGGTACCCTCGTCGTGATCATCGCCGCGTTGGGAGCCGGGCTGTACGCGACAGCGCCGGAGGTGGTGCGACTGGCACTCGGTGCGACCTGGGAGGATGCGATCCCGCTGGTCAAATGGATGGCGCTATTCGGCACGTTCGCAGGTGTGAGCAGTTTCATCGAGATGATGCTGTGGATCGAGAACCGCACGCATTTGTCGGCGTTGCTCAACTGGATCGAAGTGGCTCTGCTCGTGCCGGTGCTTTATGTGGCGCTCACCCATACGGGCATCGAAGGTGTGGCGATCGGTCGTGTGCTGGTCGGCGCGGCGATGGTCGTCGTGGCGTTCGGCGTCGTATCGAGAATGCGCGATCCGGTCATGGTCTGGTCGATGACGCGCGCCGGACTCGCGGCGACGGTCATGGTGCTCGTGCTGTACTGGCTCCCACTGGGAGGCATCGACTCCAGCGCTGCGCAGCTTGCTCTGAAGGTCAGCGTCGGGGGGCTGGTGTACAGCCTGATGACGTGGGGCGGTTGGGTCGCATCGGGGCGCCCACCTGGTGTCGAGCGGATCGTACTGCAGTGGATCGCGGCGAAGCTGAGCCGCTAGCGGATTCGCCGACGCCACTGCGCCTGCGTCCGGGAGCACGGGCTACACATCGTGTGGCGACTGTGAACCGCGCGCGGCGTCTTTGAATTTGCGTACCAGTGGCCGCACCGTGCGGTCCATGGCCTGCATGGCAAAACCGGCCACCGTCTTGTTGTAGGCGGTGATGCGGTGCAGGGCCTCGCCGCGGTCGCTCCATCGCATCTTGTAGGCGTTGTCGCCCAGACCCATGTGGTACGCCCGAAGGTCGCTCGAAAACAACTGCTCCAGCAACCGCCAGTTGAGCAGTGAGCCCGGAGAGAGGTGTCGCTGGGCATCATCGAAATCCGAGCGCAGTGCATGCACGTGCCCGTTGAAGATCAGTTGATATTCCATGGCGATCGGCGTGTCGTTCAGCTTCAGCAACCACAGCGAAAGCCAGCCTTGCGAGGCGGCAAGCTGCGTCAGGCGTCGAATGAAGCGTTGCGGGCCGGCGTGGTTCAACGTGAATCCGGTCGAGTTCTTCCAGCTGGCGGCCGAGAGCTGAACCACGGCCGAGACGCTGGCGTCGGCGGTGATCGCATCCAGCGGACCTCTGGTCCAGCACGTTTGCACCGATCCGGCACGGGCGAGCCGATTCGCCACCAGGTTGTTGTTCTTCTTGAGGTGGCGGCTGCGTGCGCGATAGTAGTCGTCCCACGGCTGCGTGAGATCCACGAACGGGTTGACTCCGAGCTGCGTGACCGTGGTCGACAGCCCCGCCCGATTGAGCGATTCGGCAAGTGACGCGATCGCTTGATGGCGTCCGCTCAGGTTGCTCAACTCCAGCAGATCCCAGGCTGGAGTCGCGTGGGCGAGTTGCGCTGCCACGGAGCGCATCGCCCGGTCGTGATCTCGCGCGCACGCCAGCACCGTGCAGAGCTGCGCGTCGGGGACGGTCAGAAACTCGAGGACGCGTAGAGCGATTCCGTTGCGCTTCCTGACTCGACGGACCAGCGGGCAAACACCGATCAGTGTCGTGCCCTCTTCGATGGCGATGATGGCAAGCTCTGCGTCGTGCTTGACCCACTGCCACGCGGCGTCGAACCACTCGTGACGCAGGAAAACGCAGTCCGGATCGGTCTGGGCGGCGAGCCGATTCCAGGCATCACGTAGCTCGCCGAACCGAAGCTCCTCCGTGACCAGAGTCGCCCTGGTGACCGTCGGTTCTCGATCCGTAGCGATCTGCATGACCCGCTCTCGGCTTTCCCTTTGCATGATCGGCTGACTCCCTGAATCGAGACGAGCCGGTCCGATCTGTTCGACGCATCGCGAATCAAAGCCCTGCCGCCGCTTCGCCGCGGGAGGTGGTGCCGATCGCTGTCCGCCAGTGTCTCCTCCACTGCCGCTGTGGAGTTGACCACGTCTTCCGTGCCGTTAGCGAGAAGTTTCGTCCGTGTGGTGGGTGGACACCGATGGAGCACTGTGAGCGCTCGAAGGTCAGGGAACGTCATCACGATCGGACGAGCGAGACCATTCGCTGCTGCCCCACTCGACGCGATCGTTGGCCCGTTCGACATCGCGTGCCTCTTACTGCCCTCTTGCTGCCTCAAGTTCACGCAATCGCGAGTGATGCGTAGTTGCGTACACCAGCTGCCCAGGCTGGCGCCAACAGCTCCACTAGCGGTCGAAACCGGCCGACGTGCGCGTCATCTGTGGCCGGTTGTTGTGGCAACGTTTTGCTTAACTAGGTACATAATCCCAACCATGAAGATTCGATCTCGCACTCACATCGCCGCGCTGCTCCTGTGCGCGGGCGCGCTCTTCGGAGTGATTTGGACCGGGCCCAGCCTGGCCAATCCCTGGCAGGAAGCCAAGCAAGCGATTCGGAGTTTTCCGGCGAACGTCAAGCAAGGCGGCAGGGAATACGGCCATGCCATGCGCGATGGCGGCCGGGCGTTGGGACACGCTTCGCGCGACGGGTACTACCACGTTCGCGACGGATTTCGCCGCGATTTCATCCAGGGTGGCGTCGTTCGCGGCAATCGTGGATCCAATCGCGCGACCGCGGAGAACGACGGGCCGCTCTAGCCCGAATTCAGATCTGGCATACCGGCTCGCGACTAGTGCGAGGCGCCGACCGGCGGGTGTGCCCAAGCAGGCCCTGGATCTGATCCGCCGAACACCCTAGCGCGCGCTCGATGAACGGGCGCGTGCGCTCCCAATCCGGACAGAAGTCAGGCGCACGAACCCAGTCGGCAAGCAGGCCGATGGCGATTAGTTGCTGCGAGACATCGCCGCCTTGCCCATGCGGCGCGATGGCGTCGGGTGCGTGATGATTGCGAATCGCGTCGACCAAGCCCGGCTCCAATCCCCAGCTCGAGGCAAGCAGGGCTCCCGCCCGCGCATGATCGATCTCAATCGATGCGGCCTGCGCGTCCGCGTTCTCGAACGCATCGCTCGACTTCGTGCCCGGAAAGCAAGGCATCAGGGCCAGCGTTCCGCAGTCGCGCAGCGCGCAGTACGTGCGAACCAGATCCGCGGGCACGCTTCCAAGCGTCATGGCGAGCGCTGAGGCGAACTTTGCGTCTTCCTCGATGCGCGTCCAGGCGTGTTGCAGGCGTGGATCGTCGCTGTACGGGAACGCACCGTTGGTCAGGGCGTGATGGAGCAATCCGGCGCTCATTTGAGGGCCGATTTGTGCAAGCGCAGCATCGAGGCTCCGGGCGCGCTCCAGCCTGGCAGTGTCACGGTTGGCCAATGCGATGATCGCCGCGGTCAAGGCGGCGTCAGTGCCAATCTGCACGGCAAGCTGGCGCGAGTCGAATTGCGCGCGCTGAGCCAGTGACACCACCGCGCCCGCTGCGCGCGGTGAGGGCGGTAATCCGTTGTCCTTCGCGATCCGCTTGAAACGGTCGATCGCAGTGGTGGGCGGCATAGAGACCGACATGTAGGGACGAGGGAGACGAGAGCGACGCAGATGCGCCCGGCTCGCTGTACATCGGCGCCGCAACCGCGTGACTTGAATCGCGCGCGCGTCAGATGCGGGCTGTTCCAGCGTGACCCTCGCCAACTAGATCACGCCGCGAGATTGTGCGCGTGTGATTGTGCTCATCTACTGTCGCGGTCCGGCGAGGACGATCAGGCCGTCGACTGCGATGGCTCCCTGTTCACGCACGATGACCGGATTGATCTCAGCTTCGGCTACGGGTTGGCCCGGCACGCGCGCGAGCACGGACAGCGCGACGACGATCCGCGCCAGCGCGTCGAGGTCACCACGAGGCGCATTGCGATAGCCACGCAGCAGCGCAAAGCTCTTCACTCGCCCGATCATTGCATGGGCTTCGTCCAGATCGACGGGTGCGATGCCTAGTTGATAGTCATGCAGCACTTCGGCGAGTTTGCCGCCGGCGCCGACCAGCACCACCGGTCCGACCTGGGGATCGTGCCGATAGCCGACGATGGCCTCGGCCAGTCCGCCGACCATCGACTGCACCAGCACGCCGTCGATCGGTGCGTCCGGCCGTGAGCGACGCACTCTGTCGATCAGCTGCGACGCTGCGGCGTGAAGTTGCGCATCGTCGTGGATGTCCAGCGCGACACCGCCCACGTCGCTCTTGTGCGCGATTGCCGCGCTCGAGATCTTCACCGCGACCGGGTAGGGCACTTGATGGGTGAAGTGCGGCGGCTGCGCGAGCGCGCACTGAGCCGTTGGGATGGCGAGTGACTGAAACACACCGAGTGTGTCGAGCTCGTTGAGCGTGCCGGTGCGCGCCGTCTGCAGAAGCGGACGCGCGCGAATGGCATCGTCTCTCGCACCGAGTGGCGCGCGCCACGCGAACAATGCGGCGATCGCATCGGCGCATGACTCGGGCGTACGAAACGCCGCAATACCTTGTTCACTCAGCCATGACAAGGATTGCGGCGCGTCCGGGGCGAAAAACGCAACCAGTGGCTTGCCGTCGCGGCGTGCATCGACGATCGGCTTGACCGCCAGCTGCGGTTGGAACTGTGCGGACGAGCCGACGACGGCGAGTACGGCGTCGCATCCATCCCAGGATTGCAGTCCCTCCAGCACGGCACCGTATTTCGCACTGGTGGCCGCGAGCGTCAGATCGATGATCGGTGACTTGCGTACGGTTACGCTGGCTTTCGCCATGCGTGCAACGAATGCATCATCGGGCGTGGCGACATCCAGGCCGAGCGTGCCCAGGCGATCCGCTACCGTTGCCGCGCCTCCGCCGGTGGTCGTGACGACCGCGACCCGCGCCTTGGCGACGGGCGCTGGCCGACGATTCGCAAGCAGCGGCGCGATCTCGAGCAGCGTCTCCAGATGATCCACCCGCACGATGCCGTGGGTGCGAAAGAACGCATCGGCGACGTCGTCGGCGCCGGCCATCGCGCCGGTATGCGAAATCGCCAGCGCTTCGCCGACCGCCGAGCGCCCAAGCTTGTAGACGATGAGGGGTTTACCTGCCGCGAACGCACGTCGCGCGGCGCGCGCCAGAGCTGGTGCGTTGCGCATCGACTCCATGAACAATGCGATCGTCTGCGTGTGCGGATCGTCGACCAGCATGTCGACGATCTCGCCGACCGACAGATCCACCTCGTTGCCCACCGAGACCAGTTTGGCAAAACCGAATCCGCGCGCCAGACCGCGCGAGAGCAGCGCACCCATCATCGATCCGCTTTGCGAGACGACGCTGATCGGCCCGGGCCGGATGGCCTCCATCTCCAGCACCGCCACCACCGAGAGCATCGCGCCGCTGTGCACGTTCGCCAACCCGATGCAGTTCGGGCCGATGAGGCGAATGCCGTGGCGTTGCGCGCATTGCAGCACTTCACGCTGCAACCCGCGGCCTTCCTCGCCTGCGTCGGCGAATCCATCGGTGTAGATCGTCGCAACCTTCACGCCTGCCGCGCCGCAATCCTCGATGGCGGCGATCACGTCGCGCGTGGGAACCATGATGAAAGCGTGATCGACCGGCGCGCCGATCGAGGCCACGCTCGGATAGGCGCGCCGTCCGAGAATCTCGTCGCGCCCGCGGTTGATCGGATAGACCGCGCCGCGAAAGCCGTGTCTGAGCAGGAAGCGCTGCGGACGCGCAGTGTTCTTGGCGACATCGCCCGATGCACCGACCAGCGCGACCGAGCGCGGATCGAGCACAGCCTGAGCAAGCGTGAAGGCGGTCATGCGCGAGAGTTCGATTCGAAAGCGGGACGTTGGACGTCTGCGCGGACAAGCTCGTTGTCCGGACCGCGACGCGTCGTCATTGTAGAGGCATGATCCGTTACTCGAATGCTTTGACCGCGCGCATCACCCCGACAATAATCGGTCCGTGTCCACTGGGAGCATTGCATGGAATTCGATTTCGGCTCGCTCAAGGCGAGTGAGCGCTACAAACTGCTGGTCAGTCTGGTCGTGCCGCGGCCGATCGCGCTGGTTACGACGGTTGGTGCAAACGGAGTGGTCAACGCCGCGCCGTTCAGTTTTTTCAATGTTCTGGGCGACGATCCGCCGATCGTGATCGTCAGTGTCGATCGCAAGCTCGACGGAAACCTCAAGGACACCGCGCGCAACATCATCGACTCGCGGGAATTCGTCGTGCATCTGGTCGACGAAGCGATCGCGCAGAAGATGCACGGCTGCTCAGTGGAGGCTGCCGACAACGTGAGCGAACTCGATCTGGTGGGGTTCTCGCGACTACCTTCCAAGATGGTGCGCCCGCCACGGATCGGCGAAGCTGCTGTCGCGCTCGAATGTACGCTGCACTCGAACATCGAGACGGGTTCGCGCAACCTGTTCATCGGGGAGGTGAAGTGGCTGCATGTGCGCGACGGCATCATCGATCCGCGTACGCTGCGCAGAGTGCCCGAAACGTTCCACCCGATCGGTCGGCTCTATGCCAACAAGTACTGCAAGCTCGGCGCCGAATTCGAGTACGACAACAACCAGTACATTGAAGTGATGCATCGCATGGGGCGGGTGTAGGGGGAAAATCGCACAGTCGCAGGCAGCGTTGCGCCAGCCTGCGAGTGCGAATCGTGGCAAACTTGTTGCACATGAAGAGGCACGTTCGTTCTCCGGCGGTACTCTTCGGCACGTCAGAGCCAAAGTATTGAATTGGTTCACAGCCGCACCCCTCCAGTCAGCGGCCTCGCTGAGGCGCCGCGCGAATCGATGGCAAAAACCGCACTGATCACCGGCATTACCGGGCAAGACGGCGCCTATCTCGCTGAGTTTCTCCTCGCCAAGGACTACGTCGTCCATGGCATTAAGCGACGCACCTCGCTGCTCAACACCGATCGGATCGATCACCTCTATCAGGATCCGCACGTCGACAACCGGCGGTTCGTTCTCCATTACGGAGATCTGACCGACTCGCTCAGTCTGCTGCGCATCGTGCAGCAGGTGCAGCCCGACGAGATCTACAACCTCGGCGCGCAGAGCCACGTCGCGGTGTCGTTCGAGGAGCCCGAGTACACCGCGAACTCCGACGCGCTCGGTCCACTGCGGCTGCTCGAGGCGATTCGCATTCTCGGGCTGGAGAAGAAGACGCGCTTCTATCAGGCGTCGACCTCCGAGCTCTACGGATTGGTGCAGGAGGTGCCGCAGAAGGAATCGACGCCGTTCTATCCGCGCTCTCCGTATGCGGTGGCCAAGCTGTACGCCTATTGGATCTGCGTGAACTACCGCGAGGCCTACGGCATCTACGCCTGCAACGGCATCCTGTTCAATCATGAGTCCCCACTGCGCGGCGAGACCTTCGTGACGCGCAAGATCACCCGTGCGCTCGCCCGCATCAAGCTCGGTCGCCAGCATTGCCTGTTTCTGGGCAATCTCAGCGCCAAACGCGACTGGGGCCATGCACGCGACTACGTCGAAGCGCAATGGCTGATGCTGCAACAGCAGAAACCCGAGGACTTCGTGATCGCCACCGGCCAGCAGTACAGCGTGCGCGAGTTCGTCGATCGTGCCGCGCGCGAGTTGGAAATGCCGCTCAAGTGGCAGGGCACCGGTGTAGAGGAGAAGGCGCTCGACAGTCGCGGGCGCGTTGTCGTGGCGGTCGATGCGCGTTACTTCCGACCGACCGAGGTCGAAACCCTGCTTGGCGATGCGGGCAAGGCTCGTGCGAAGCTGGGCTGGACGCCGCGCACCTCGTTCGCGGAATTGGTGGCCGAGATGGTGCGCGAAGACCTGCGCGGCGCCGAGCGCGATGAGCTGGTCACGCGCGAAGGCTTCAAGGCCTACGACTACCACGAGTAGGCACTGCCTCCAGGGATGACTCCGAGCGACAAGATCTACGTGGCAGGGCACCGCGGGTTGGCGGGCTCGGCGATCCAGCGCTGTCTCGCCGCACGGGGCTACTCGAACCTGCTGGTGCGCAGCCACGCCGAACTCGATCTCACGGACCGCGCCGCAGTCGAGCGTTTTTTCGCGAGCGAGCGGCCGCAGCACGTGTATCTGGCGGCAGCGCGGGTCGGCGGCATTCTCGCGAACAACACCTATCCGGCCGACTTCCTGCGCGAGAACCTGCTGATCCAGACCAACGTCATCGACTGTGCTCACCGTTTCGGCGTGCGCAAGCTCATGTTCCTTGGCTCCAGTTGCATCTATCCGAAGCTCGCGCCGCAACCGATGAAGGAAGAGCATCTGTTGACGGGATTGCTCGAGCCGACCAACGAGGCCTACGCGATCGCCAAGATCGCCGGCATCAAGATGTGCGCGGCCTACAACCGCCAGCACGACTGCAACTTCATGGCGGTCATGCCCACCAATCTGTACGGTCCGGGCGACAACTACGATCTCGCCAACTCGCACGTGCTGCCGGCGTTGATCCGCAAGGCGCACGAAGCAAAGGTCGCCGGCCATGCCGAACTGCCGGTATGGGGCAGCGGCACACCCCGACGCGAATTTCTCTACAGCGACGATCTTGCCGATGCGTGCGTGTTCCTCATGGAGCGTTTCGACGCCAGGGATCTGGGCGAATTCGTCAATGTGGGCGTCGGCCACGATCTGAGCATCCGCGAACTCGCCCAGACCGTGTGCCGCATCGTCGGGTTCCAGGGAGCGCTGCGCTGGGATGCGAGCAAGCCCGACGGCACGCCGCGCAAGCTTCTCGATGTTTCGCGTCTGAGCGGGCTTGGCTGGCAGGCGCGCGTATCGCTCGAACAAGGCATCGAACGCGCATACGCCGATTTCCGCGAACGATTCGCCGACCGGGCGCTCGCTTGAGGCGCGATCCGATCGCTAGCTAGCACACGCATTCCCAAAAACAACAAGGCATCGCAGCGCGATGCCAACCGCCGTGAAGATAATCCGAAGCGCCTGGCGAGTATCGACAGGCGCCCAAAAAAAGGAGGTAACGAACGGAGGTTTGCATGATCGGT
Source organism: uncultured beta proteobacterium (assembly GCA_902825905.1). Taxonomy (GTDB): domain Bacteria; phylum Pseudomonadota; class Gammaproteobacteria; order Burkholderiales; family SG8-39; genus CADEDU01. The sequence continues at coordinate 7,920 of CADECO010000036.1, read as the reverse complement.
ATCCGCATCGTTGCCATCGGCGTCAGCGCCGTGATCCTCGCGCTGGCGGGCTGCGCCAGCAAAGAGCAGCAGTACTCCAAGCATATGCAGAAGGCGCAGGACTTCTTCGCCCGGGAGGATCTCGACAAGGCGATGGTCGAAGTCCGCAACGCCATCCAGATCGATCCGCGCGCGGCACCACCACTGCATCTGGCCGGGTTGATCGACGAGAAGGCGCAGAACTGGTCGCGCGCCTACGCCAATTTCAACCGCGCGCTCGAACTCGATCCGCAATTGCATGCTTCGGCGGTGCGCATGGCGCGGCTGCAGATGTTCGGGCGCGACCTGGCCGGTGCCGAGAAACGCCTGAACGAAGTGCTGGCGAACAAACCCGATGATCCCGATGCCCAGGCCGTCCTGGCACGACTGCGCGCCATTCGCGGCGATCTCGACCGGGCCCTCAACGAAGCCAACCGTGTGCTGGCCCAGCAGCCTGGCCACGTCGAGGCGGCGACGGTGGCTGGCGCCGTGTTGCTGCAGCAGAACAACGTGCAGCAGGCGCAATCGGTGCTGCAGAACGCACTGAACACCAACCCGCAGTCGCTCGAGATTCGCGCAGCGCTCGGCGCAGCGTTGGCCCGATCGGCCGATCGTCAGGCCTTGGAACAGAATCTGAAGTCGATGGTGGAGCTGGCGCCCAAACGGTTCGAGTATCGCGCGGCGCTTGCGCAGTTCTACGTGCGCACCGGCCAGAACGACCAAGCCGAGCAGACGCTCAAGGACGCGATCGCGGCGAACAAGGACGACGATCAACGCTACATCGCATTGGCGGATCTGATCACCGCGCGTGATGGCGCCGATGCCGCGATCAAGGCACTGGAAGGGTTCGTGGCAGCACGCCCCAAAGCCCACACGTTACGGTTGAAGATCGCGCAGTTGTACACCGGCACGGCACGGCCCGAGAGCGCGATCAAGGTGTATCAAGAGGTGGTCGAGAAGGAGAAGTCCGGTCCGATCGCCCAACAGGCGCGCTTGATGCTCGCCTCGAACAATCTGGTCACCGGTCGGCGCGACGAGTCCGAAAAGTTGATCGGCGAGGTGCTCAAGGAGAATCCGCGCGACCATGCCGCACTGCTTGCGCGGGCGCAGTTCGCGATGTCGCGCAAGGACTGGATCAGCGCGATCAATGATTTGCGCGCGGCGCTGAAGGATCAGCCCGAATCGGTCCAGGTCGTGTCGCTGCTGGCCAACGCCCATCGGCTCAACAACGAGTCGGCGCTGGGGCGCGACGTCATCACCTCGGCAATCAAGTTGCTGCCCGACAACAAGGAGCTTCGCCTGGTGCAGGCGGACTACCTGCAGGCGACCGGCAATGCGAGCGCGGCCCTGCGCGAACTGGAAGAAGTGATCAAGCAGGATCCGAAGTTCATCCGTGCATACGAGGTGAAGGCGGCGTTCCACATCCGCGCCAAGGAGCCGGCCGCCGCTGAGCGCACGTTCGCCGCGCTGAAAAGCGCGTTGCCCGATAACCCGATCGGTGCATACCGGCTCGGCCTGACGTTCGCGGCGCAGAACAAGTTCGACCTGGCGGTCCGCGAGCTGGAATCCGCCTTGGCGAAGGCGCCGAACTCGCGCGAGGCCGTCGCCGCGCTCGTCACGATCTACGCGCGTCAGGGCAAGATCGACGAGGCCGTCGCACGCACGCAGCGCATCGCCAAGGAGCAACCGAACGCGCTGGTACCGCAACTGCTGCTTGGCGACCTGCAGACCGCGGCCAAACGATTCGACCAGGCCGAAGCGGCGTTCAACCGAGCGCGTGAACTGGCGCCGAAGACGAGCGGACCGTACCTTGGCCTGGCGCGGATGCATTCGCTCCGTGGTGACCGCGAGCGCGCCTCCGGTTTGCTGGAACAGGCACGCAAGGAGATTCCGAACGATCCGTCACTGATGCTCGCGCTGGGCGAGGTGTATCAGCGCGTCGGCGATGTCGAGAAGGCGATCGCCCAGTACGAGAACGTGGTCAAGCACAACCCGGGCAACGAACTGGCCGCGAACAATCTCGCTTTCCTGCTCGCCGATCAACGCACGGACAAGTCCGATCTCGATCGGGCGCTTACGCTCGCCAAGCGATTCGAGGAATCCACCAACGCGGCATTCCTCAACACGGTCGGCTGGGTGTATTCCAAGCGCGGCGAACACGATCAGGCGCTCGCGTACCTGCGCAAGGCGCACGAGTTGTTCCCGGACTCGCCGAATTACATGTACCACCTCGGGGCGACCTTGCTCAAAACGGGGGACTCGGCGCAAGGACGCACGCTGATCAAGCGCGCGATCGACTCGGCCGAGGAATTCGGCGAACGCGAGCAGGCCCGCAAGCTGCTGGCAAGCGGATAGCGACGATCGGCGCCAAGTCGCCCGGCAACATCGACGTCGATTTCACGGCCACACCTCCAGCACTGCGTTGGTGGTGGTGTGCGCCAAGATTACGACCCATAGGTTGCCGGTGCGGCGATACAACTCGCCGTAGACCAATCCGGCAACCACGCCCGCGACGATCGCGTGGTGCTCCAGGGCGAACAGCACCGACGCGATCAATAACGCGCGTATCCCCACGGCCGCAGGCGCGACGGCGAGGAAGTCTTGCCGTTCGATCCAGCGCATCAGGAACGAGCGCCAGAACAACTCCTCCATGATCGGCACGATGAACGCTACGCCGATCATGCGCACCACCGCGAAGGCAAGGGCGTGCTGCGCGAATGCGTTGCCGACGGGCCGCGCGCTGCCGAATGTTGCCCAGGGCTGATCAAGTGCGATCCACAGCACGTACACCACCAGACCGAACGCTACGCCAAGCATCGCGTGCCGCGCCGTGATACTGGAATCCCGCAGCTCACCGTAGCGAGCCCATAAGGCCAGCAGCAGCGCGCTCACGGTGCCGAGCTGAACCACGTACCACAATTGTGAAAACGCGGAGACATTTGCCGCATCGGTCCGGCTGACGCCGAAGATAGACTCCAACGCGATGAACACCATGTAGATCGCAAATGGTGTGATTCGGGCAGCAGCCGGCGGGAAGGTGGGCATCGGCATCAGTCGATGAGTGATCGTTGGCAGCAGCACCGAGTCCGAGCTGGACACCGGCGCGCGATGCTTCCGAGCATTGTCGCGAGCGCCGGCCGGCAGTCAACAACGGCGATCCAATCCAGGGTTACAGCAAAGGGGCGGGCAGTGCTTCAGGAACTGTCAGGCCGGTCGAGTCACGCACTCGAGGGCCGAAGGTCCCGTGAAACCAGGTGTTGGATGTTCGCCCGCAAGCGCCGTTGCGCCGGGCTCTCAGGGAGTCATCGGGTTGCATCACGATTCACGCGAATTGTCGGCCGTGCTGGCGAGTTCCCTGGCGCGCCGCTCGGGCGCAGCCGCCGGCGTGCGCCGAGGTCAGATCTCGGGGCTGTCGTTCCTGCGCATGACCATCGATCCGGCGGTCGCGGTCATCCTGTACTGCGTCACCCTGTTTTCGTTCGGTTACTGGGTCGGCGGCCGCGATCTGCTGCTGTGCCTGCTCGTGTTCTCGCTCATGTTTCCCGGTGCGACGCGCGCGGCGATCAGCCGACGTGGACTGCTCAAGGAGATTCTCGCGGGCTGGACCGTGGTGGCGGGAATTCTGGTGCTGTTCGGCTGGGCCACGACGTACATCGTGGAATTTCCACCGGAGGTGCTGATCGCCTGGTCGATCGCGGTGCCGGCAACGTTGTTCGTCGTGCATTGGACTTTGCCGTATGTCGCGCCACGGGTGGTGCAGAAAGAGAACTTTCGCACCGCGGTGGTCGTGGGTGCGAACGAATTGGGTCATCGCCTGGCGCGGCAGTTCCATGCGAACACGCTCCTCGGCGTGCGATTCGCGGGTTACTTCGACGATCGCGGCGCTGATCGGCTGTCTCCGCTTGTGCATGCAGACCTGCGCGGGCCGATGCTGGAGCTGCCGCAGTACGTCAAGGAGCACAACATCGGCGCAATCTTCATCGCCCTGCCGATGAGCTCGCAGCCACGCATCGCGCAGCTGCTCGAAGCGTTGTACGACACCACTGCGTCGGTGTACTTCGTGCCCGACATCTTCATCTACGACCTGATCCAGGCGCGCATCGACGATATCGATGGCCTGCCGGTGGTCGCGGTATGCGAATCGCCGTTCTACGGTGTGAGCGGCCTGGTGAAGCGGCTCGAAGACCTGATTGCGGGGTCGCTGATTCTCGCTCTTGCCGCGCCGCTCATGCTCGCAGTTGCGATCGGCGTGAAACTGAGTTCACCCGGGCCGGTCTTGTTCAAGCAACGCCGCTACGGACTGGACGGCAAGGAGATCGTCGTCTACAAGTTCCGGTCGATGCGTGTGCAGGAGGACGGACCGAACGTCGTGCAGGCCACGAGAAACGATCCGCGCGTGACGCGTTTCGGCGCATTCATCCGCCGCACGTCGCTGGATGAGTTGCCGCAGTTCATCAATGTCCTGCAGGGTCGGATGAGTATCGTCGGGCCGCGGCCGCACGCGGTGTCGCACAACGAGCAATACCGAAAGCTCATTCGCGGCTACATGATCCGGCACAAGGTCAAGCCCGGCATGACCGGCCTGGCGCAGGTGCACGGTTACCGCGGCGAGACCGACAACGTCGACAAGATGAAGGGGCGGGTCGAACTCGACCTGGAGTATCTGCGCCACTGGTCGTTGCGCCTGGATCTGGCGGTGATCCTGAAGACGTTCGTCGTGGTGATCACCGGCCGCAACGCCTATTGAGCCCGCCATGCGCGTCATGACGCGTCGCGGTTCACTCGCCGTTCGCCCCAGCGTGCACCCATTTGATGAAAGCGTCCTGCGCGGGGTATGTGCGTATCGCGTTGGCGTGATTGGCGATGAACGCCACCGCGAACATACGGCCATCGCGCGCACGAACGTATCCGGCGATGCTCGACACGTCATTGAGACCACCGGTCTTGATATGTGCTTGTCCGGCCGCGTTGTCACCTTGCAGGCGCGATCGCGTGGTGCCATCGACGCCCACGATCGGTAGCGAGTCGATCAGCGGTTCGCGATGCGCACCGGCGTGCGCAGCGAGCAGAAGCGTGCTGATGCCGCGGGCGCTGAGCCGTTCATTGCGCGACAGCCCCGAGCCGTTCTCCAGCAGCAGGCCCGGGATGGCGATCCCGCGCGTGTGCAACAGGCTGCGTATCGCGCGGTCGGACCGATCGGCACGACCTGGCAGCTTCATCGTCTCCGCGCTCAGCGTGAGGTAGAGCTGGCGCGCCATTACGTTGTTGCTGAATTTGTTGATGTCGCGCACCACTTCGCTGAGCGGCGGTGAGTAGTGAGTGTGCAGCGGCTTCGCGCCGTCAGGCACGGTGGCCTCTTTCCAGGAGCCGGTGATCGTTCCGCCCTGATCGGTCCACAGGCTCTTGAACATCGCGAATACGAATTCCGGGTGGCTCAGTACGCTCAGATACATGTGTTGTGGCCCGCATGCTTCCGACATCACGCCGCTGAAAGCGACCTGCGCTTCGCGCGCACTGTTCTTGATCTCGGTCTTGATGCCGGAGCGCCAGTCGCCACAGCGGCCATTGCGCAAGCGGATCGCTGCGTGCAGGGCGACCGACCCCAGCTTCGGTTCGGGTTCGACCGTGACGGTGTTGCTGGAGGGATCGGGAACGAATTGGAACTTGACCGCCTTGAAATTCGCGAGCACGGCGTAAGGTCCGACGTTGTAGGGGCGCATCGGTTCCTGGTCGAACTGCGCTTCGTTGATCGTGTCGCCCTCGAAGTAGCCCCGATCGAAGATCAGATCGCCGCGGATCTCGCGCAGGCCGGTGGCTCGCAGCGCGTCGATCAGCGCCGTGAAGTACTCGATGGTCAGTCGCGGATCGCCGCCACCCTTGATGGCGAGGTCACCCTGGAGCACACCGTCGCGCAACTCGCCGTGTGCGAAGAGCTGGGTGCGCCAGGCGAACTGCGGTCCAAGCAGTTCGAGCCCGGCGTACGTGGTGACCAGCTTCATGACCGATGCCGGGTTCATCGGCTTGTCGGGATTCCACGACAGACTCGGTTGTGCCGCGCCCACCGGGTGAGCGTACGCGGCGACATACGCAGTTGGAACCTGCGCGCGCGCGAGCGCCTGCGTAATGCTCTTGGGGAGTGATCCGGCGGAAGCCGGCTGATTGCCCTGTGCGGATGCCGCGCCGCACGTCGCAATCCAGGCGAGCATGCCGGCGGTAAGCAAGCGCAGCGACTGAAGCATCGGGTAGATCGGAAAAGGTGGCCGTTGAGGGAGGTAGCCGATCAATGCGGGGGCGACGGCACTGCCGGGCCATGCGCAGATGACGCGGCCCGCGCGCGTTGGTTGGCAATCTACTGGAGAAGGCGGCGCGATTGGTTCTCGACGTGCGCCGTCAACGGAAATTTGTTGGCCCGCTCGGGCGGTCCGATTTGCTCCTCGCCGCTCGTGCAGGGACGAACGGCGCCGGGGCCTCGCCTCAGCCGACGATCGCGGCCCAGGGCTTGCGCGGCCGCGCGCTCGAGATGCGAGCCAGTTCGCGATACAGCTCGCGTTCGCGCTCCGAGGGATTTTCCGGTGGCACGATGCGCGCCATGCAGAACAGATCGCCCACGGTGCCGTCGCGGCGCGGCAGCCCCCGCCGCGGCACACGCAGATTGCGGGTGAGATGCGCGCCCGGTTTGATCGGAATGCGCAAAGGGCCGCTCAGTGACTGGATTTCCACGATTGCGCCGAGCACCGCCTCCCACGGCGTGATCGGCACGCGCATGTAGAGGTCATGGCCGAGCACGCGAAACAGGTCGTGCTTCCTGAACACCACGTCGATGTACACGTCGGCGCCGGTGACAGGAAAGTCGGCGATGCGCAGGCGATCCCCCTCAACCGCACCTCGCGGGATGCGCACGGTATGCATGCGTTCCACGCGGCGGATGCCGCCAGCTCCGTCGGGCAGCGCCGAATGCAGCGGCAAGCGAACTTCGATGCCCGAAGCCGCCTCCTCCAGGGAGATCTCCGCGACCGCGATCTGGTCCTGCGGGCGTGGTCCGCGGCCATCTTCGACGAACATGGCGGCAGCCTCGACCTCGAACTCCTCGATCATGGTCGAGTGCTCGGGCCCGAAGTCCGAGTTCAGCACGCTTGGCATCGAGTGCGGCGCTTCTGACACGGGGCCCAGATCCGATGTGCGTTGCTGCGCCGACTCCTGCCGCTTGCGTCGCAGCGTGTCGCGCAGTGCGTTCGACGCCTCACTCATGCGCGTCGACGACGGACGGCCGTCGCGCGTCGTAGACGGGTCGAGGCTGTTCGGGTCGACTGAGATGGTTTCCGGGCTGTGGGTAGGCACGGCAGGTATCGGCGCCAGATGAGATGGGTTAAATGGTGTCAATTCCGCATGCAGATTGCATGCCACCAATCGGAAGGCGCGCTCCGATTCTGAATAGCCCGCCGCAACTCCTGCGCGGCAAAAGTCGCGACCGGACACAACGACCCCTGCCAGTGCCTGCGGGATCCGATTGTCCCGTCGCTCGCGTTCCGGGCTTGCCACGCGCAGGAGTTCACGGCTATTATTAGCACTCGCCCTTGTTGAGTGCTAGCAACGTACTCCGAGGGCTCCTTTCGTAAGTGTCTACTTACAAACCCGATTGATGGAGACTCGAATGAAGATTCGTCCTTTGCACGATCGCGTGATCGTCAAGCGGCTGGAAGAAGAGCGCAAATCCGCCGGTGGAATCCTGATCCCCGACAACGCCGCAGAGAAACCCGATCAAGGCGAAGTGATCGCCATCGGCACCGGCAAGATCCTCGAAGACGGCAAGAACCGCCCGCTCGACGTCAAAGTCGGCGATCGCATCCTGTTCGGCAAGTATTCCGGCACCTCGGTGAAGATCGAAGGCACCGAGTACCTCGT
>CADECO010000035.1:27186-29148 GCA_902825905.1 uncultured beta proteobacterium | reverse complement strand
TCGTCCCCACGTTCACGTGCGGCTTGGTCCTCTCAAATTTGCCTTTTGCCATTTCTACGCTACCTCTTGCTCGGTGGAGTGGGTGCTATGTGTGCTCAGCTGCGACGGTTTTCAGCAAGTACCGCGCGAATTTTCATGGTGCCGATGACGCGGATTGAACGCGTGACCTCTCCCTTACCAAGGGAGTGCTCTACCACTGAGCTACATCGGCGTATGTCCTGCATCGTCCCGGAACAGATTCGGCCCGAAGGCCGGACAACAAAGCGGCGCACAACAAAGCCTCGGTCGCAGCGCTGGAGCGGGTGAAGGGAATCGAACCCTCGTCGTAAGCTTGGAAGGCTTCTGCTCTACCATTGAGCTACACCCGCCTGTCGCAAAAAACGGAGCCCCTTCGTCCTACCCGCTGGCCTGTTCCAGATCGGGAATCGCCACTCCGCCATCGCGTGTGTCCACCACGCTCCAGACATGAATCGAATCAGGCATCTCGATCGATTCGTGGTGGAGGGGGAAGGATTCGAACCTTCGAAGGCAGAGCCGGCAGATTTACAGTCTGCTCCCTTTGACCGCTCGGGAACCCCTCCGGGTGGCGAAAACCCTTGATTATTAGATTCTTGCGACCGCTTGTCAAACCCGTCTGCGCCACTCGCCGGACGGGCGCGCTCGGATCGCTGCTGAATCGCCTCCGCCCCCTCGTCCCTGACGTCGCTACGGTCATTGGATTCCGATGCGCAATCGAACGCCGCTGGTCCTGATTCCAGGGCTGCTGTGCGATGCCCTGCTGTGGCAAGCCCAAATTCGCGCCTTGTCCCAGTTCGCCGACTGCTGGGTGGCCGCCACCACCGGCCGCGAGACGATGCAAGCGCTTGCCCGCCAAGTCCTGGACGGGGCCCCGTTCGATCGGTTCGCGCTCGCCGGCTTGTCGATGGGCGGTTACGTCGCCCTCGAGATGATCCGACAGGCGCCGGACCGGGTGGAGCGGCTGGCGCTTCTGGACACGTCGGTGCGACCCGATACGCCTGACCAGTCAGCGCGACGCAAGGATTTCATTCAGCTGGCCGAGCGCGGCCGATTCATCGGCGTGAGCGAAGCGCTCCTTCCGCTCCTGGTTCATCGCGACCGGCTGAACGACGCCCCGCTCGTGGCCACGATCAAGACGATGGCCCGCAACATCGGACGTGCCGCGTTCATCGCTCAGGAGCGCGCAATCATGAGCCGCGGCGACAGCCGGCCTGTGCTCGCATCGTTCGAGCGCCCGACGCTGGCGCTATGCGGCCATGACGACAAGCTCACGCCGCCTGCACTGCACGAGGAGATCGCCGCCATTGCCCCGCGCGCGAGACTCGAGTTGATCGACCAATGCGGGCATCTGAGCACGCTCGAACAACCCGATGCGGTGTCGCACGCGATGCAGGTTTGGCTCGCTACCGATCGGCACGACTGAGGACGCGACAGAGCGAGCCTTTGCTTGCGCACGCACGCCCGCTGACCCGCACCGCCGCTGCTTTGCCTAGCGGACTGCTCATGCCACACTCATCGGCGAGGGCGCCCGCGCGCGACGGTTTTCAGAACATTCACCAAAGTAACGCTACAAGGAGGCGGCGATGGCACTACCTGCGTTCAAACCCAAGCGTGTCGATATCGAGCGCTGCGTGGCGCGGTTCGGCGATCTGCACGGCGCGGCAGGCGGATTCCCCGAAGACGGCTTGCCCGGCACCGAGCGCATTCTCTACAACGTGGTGGGCTTCCAAGCGCCGAACAGCGATCTTTACTCGCCCGTCGGCGCGGCCGCCAAACCGCACATCGGTCATCTCGCCGCGGGCTTCGGCATCGCGTATGCGCGGGCCAAACCCGGCCACGGCCCGTACATGCACAACCACGACACCAACGAGACCTTCATCCCGCTCGCCGGTCGCTGGGCGTTCGAATACGAAGCCGAAGACGGCACGCACCGCATCGAACTCG
>CADECO010000035.1:0-27086 GCA_902825905.1 uncultured beta proteobacterium | reverse complement strand
GGTCGCTGGGCGTTCGAATACGAAGCCGAAGACGGCACGCACCGCATCGAACTCGACCCTTACGACGTGATCTCGTTCCCACCGGGTGTGCAACGGCGCTTCGAGAACGTCGTGCCGGCACCCGGCGACGAGTACGGGTTGATGATGGCGGTGATCGGGGGCGATGCGCCTCAGGCGGAGTACTCGCCCGAGGCCGAGGCCATGCTCGTCAAGCTGGGGCGTCTCCCGGCCAAGGATCTCGCCCCGGAGCCCGCCGGCTCATCCGCCGTAGCGGCGGCGAAGGCCTGAAGCGATGCAGTCGTTGTTCGATCTCACCGGGAAAGTCGCGCTGATCACCGGCTCGTCGCGCGGCATCGGCCGGGCCATCGCTGAACACATGGCGCATCACGGCGCGACGGTGATCGTCTCCAGCCGCACGCAGGCTGAGTGCGACGAAGTCGCGCGCGCCATCAGCGCTCGAGGGGGCCGTGCGCTTGCCATCGCTGCCGACGTCGGCAGGAAAGAACAGCTCGAGCGGCTGGTGGCGGAAACGCTAGGCCAATGCGGACGGATCGATATCCTGGTGTGCAACGCGGCAACCAACACGCATTTCGGTCCGCTTGCCAAAGCAAGCGACGAGTCTTTCGACAAGATGATGGCCGTCAACGTGCGCAGCGTCTGGCAGTTGTGCAACCTGGTCATCCCGCAGATGGCGGCACGCAAGGACGGCGCGGTCATCATCACTTCCAGCATCGCCAGCGTGAAGGGCAATCCGCTGATCGGCCTTTATGGCATCGCCAAATCGGCGGTCAACGCGCTGGTGCGCAACCTGGCCACCGAGTGGGGACCGAGCAACGTACGCATCAACGCGATCGCGCCGGGACTGGTCAAGACCGAGTTCGCGCGCGCGCTGTGGAGCGACGACAAGCTGCGCACCGCGCGCGAGGCCGCGACGCCGTTGCGCCGCATCGGCGAGCCCGATGACATCGCCGGCCTCGCAGTGATGTTCGCATCGCGCGCCGGCGCGTTCACCACCGGGCAAGTGCTGATTGCCGACGGCGGCGTCACCATCGTCTAATTTGTCGATCGCTTGCTGGCCTGCGGTCGACGTTGCGCTGGGGATGTTGCGGCGCACCTCACGCTAGAATCGATCGCATCGTCTCGTAGGATGCCGAGGGAAGCAACGCAATGAACGCGCCGATCGCTCCGCAGTTGCTCGCCAACGCGAGTCTCGATGACAAGTACACGCTCGAACGCGGCCGCGCGTACCTGACCGGCACCCAGGCGCTGGTGCGCCTGCCGATGCTGCAGCGTCAGCGCGATCTTGCCGCCGGGCTGAACACCGGCTGCTACATCAGCGGCTATCGCGGCTCGCCGCTCGGCGGATACGATCAGGCGTTGCATCGTGCGCGTAAGCATCTCGATGCGCATCACATCAAGTTCCAGCCCGGCGTCAACGAGGATCTCGCCGCAACGGCGATCTGGGGCTCGCAGCAGCTCAACCTGTTCCCCGGTTCGAAGTACGACGGCGTGTTCGGCATCTGGTACGGGAAAGGTCCGGGCGTGGACCGCTGCGGTGACGTGTTCCGGCACGGCAACGCGGCCGGCACGTGGAAGCACGGCGGCGTGCTGTGTCTGGCCGGCGATGATCACGGTGCGAAGTCCTCGACGCAGGCAGCGCAGTCCGATTTCATCTTCAAGGCGGTCGGCATCCCGGTGCTCGCACCCGCGAACGTGCAGGAGTATCTCGATCTCGGTTTGCACGGCTTCGCGCTCAGCCGCTACTCGGGATGCTGGATCGGCTTCAAGTGCGTGACCGACGTGGTCGAAGGCTCGGCCTCGGTCGACATCGATCCGTCGCGCGTGCAAGTAGTGCTGCCGACCGACTTCGTCATGCCCGAAGGCGGACTGGGCATTCGCTGGCCCGAGTTCCTCGGATTCATCGAACAGGAGCAACGGCTGTATCACCACAAACTTTTCGCGGTGATGGCCTACGCGCGCGTCAATCACTTCGATCGCACGATCTGGGACGCTCCGAACGCACGGCTGGGCATCGTGACTTCCGGCAAGGCGTACAACGACGTGCGCCAGGCGCTCGACGAACTGGGCATCGACGCCGCGGAGGCGGCGCGCATCGGCGTCAAGCTGTTCAAGATCGGCATGCCCTGGCCGCTCGAGCCCACACGCATCGCCGAGTTCTGCCGCGGCGTGGAAGAGGTCGTGGTGATCGAAGAGAAGCGCCAGCTGATCGAGTACCAGCTCAAGGAGCAGCTCTACAACCTGCCTGACACGCTGCGACCGCGCATCGTCGGCAAGTTCGATTCGCACGGCGAGTGGGACGTGCCGCAATCGCGCATGCTGCTGCCGACCACTGGCGAGCTGACGCCGGCGATGGTCGCCCGCGTGATCGCCGATCGCATCGGCCGGTTCCATCAGTCCGACCGGATCAAGGCGCGCCTGGCGTTTCTCGATGCCAAGGAAGCGGCGCTCAAGTCGCCCGGTCAGGTCATTCCGATCGCGCGCATCCCGTACTTCTGCTCCGGCTGTCCGCACAACAGCTCGACCCGAGTGCCCGATGGCAGTCGCGCACTTGCCGGAATCGGTTGCCACTACATGGCGCAATGGATGCCCGATCGCAACACCGCGACGTTCAGCCACAGGGGCGGCGAAGGCGTCGCATGGTGCGGACAGTTTCCGTTCAGCGATACCAAGCACGTGTTCGCCAACCTCGGCGACGGCACCTACTTCCACTCGGGTCTGCTCGCGATTCGCTTCGCGGTGGCCGCGAAGGCGCCGATCACCTACAAGATCCTGTTCAACGACGCGGTGGCGATGACCGGCGGCCAGCATCACGATGGCCCGCTCACGCCGGCGATGATCAGCCGCCAGGTTGCGGCCGAAGGGGTCGACAAGATCGTCGTTGTCACCGACCAGCCCGAGCGCTATCAGACGGTGCGGGATCTCGCGCCCGGCACACCGGTGCGGCATCGCGACGAGCTCGATGCGGTACAGCGCGAGCTGCGCGAGTACCCCGGCGTATCGGTGCTCATCTACGACCAGACATGCGCGGCGGAAAAACGACGTCGGCGCAAGCGTGGGGAGTTCCCTGACCCGGACCAGCGCATCTTCATCAACGAAGCGGTGTGCGAGGGCTGCGGCGACTGCGGCGAAGCGTCCAATTGCGTGTCGGTGGAACCGCTCGAAACCGAGTTCGGCCGCAAGCGCACGATCAATCAATCGAGCTGCAACAAGGATTTCTCGTGCGTGAAGGGCTTCTGCCCCAGCTTCGTGAGCGTAGTGGGTGGGAAGCCGAGAAAAGGCAAGGCACTCGCCTCGAGCACCGACGATTTCGGTGTGCTGCCCGAACCCACGCTACCAACGGCGGAGGCGCCCTACGGCATTCTGGTGACGGGTATCGGCGGCACCGGCGTAGTCACGATTGGGCAGCTCCTGGGCATGGCGGCGCACCTGGAAGGCAAGGGCGTCACCGTGCTCGACATGGCCGGCCTTGCGCAGAAGAATGGCGCGGTGCTCTCGCACATCCGCATCGCCGACTCACCCGATCAGTTGCACGGCGCGCGCGTGGCGGCAGGACAGGCCGATGCCGTGATCGGCTGCGACATCGTAGTCGCGATCAACACTGAGACTTTGAGTCGGGTCACCGCGGGCCGCACGCGGATCGTCGCCAACAGCGCGCGTGTGCCGACCGCGGATTTCACCCACAAGCCCGACTGGAAGTTTCCACTGGACCGCATGCAGCAGACGCTGGCCGAGGCGGCCGGCGCCGATCGCACTGCGTTCGTGGACGGTACGCGCCTGGCCACCAGCTTGCTGGGTGATGCAATCGCGACGAACCTGTTCATGCTGGGCTTCGGCTGGCAGAAAGGCTTGGTACCGCTGTCAGCCGCAGCCATTGAGCGGGCGATCGAACTGAACGGCGTGTCGATCGAAGCCAACAAGAAGGCGTTCCTATGGGGACGCCGGGCAGCCGCCGACCTCGACAAGACCGAACGCGCTGCGGCGCCGGCGTCGGTGGTGCCAATCAAGCAGGCTTTGTCGCGCAATGTCGACGAGGTGGTCGCGCGACGCATGGCCGAGCTTACCGAATATCAAGATGCCGCCTACGCCGCACGCTACAAGGCGCTCGTGGATCGCGTGAGGACCGTCGAGCAGCAACGCGTACCCGGCTCTACCGCGATGAGCGAAGCCGTCGCGCGCTACTACTACAAACTGCTCGCCTACAAGGACGAGTACGAAGTCGCGCGCCTGTACTCGAAGCCGGAATTCATGCAGCGGCTCGAGGCGACGTTCGAAGGCGAGCTCAAGTTGCAATTCCATCTGGCGCCACCGATCTTCAACAAACCCGATCCGGTCACCGGCAAGGCGAAGAAGTCGCTGTATGGTCCGTGGATGGCGAGCGGCTTTCGCTGGCTCGCGCGATTGAAGAAGTTGCGCGGCACCGCGTTGGACATCTTCGGGCGCAGCGAAGAGCGGCAGATGGAGCGGCGTCTGATTGGCGAGTACGAAGCGATGGTCGAAGAACTCATCGCCAAACTCTCCCGCGACAATCACGCTCTGGCAGTCGAGCTGGTAAGCGTGCCCGAGCAGATTCGCGGCTTCGGCCATGTGAAGCTCAAGCACGTGGCCGTGGCAAAGAAAGCCGAAGCGGCGCTGCTCGAACGGTGGCGCGCCCCGGCAGGAACCACGGCACGGGCCGCCTGATCGGCCCGTGAACATCCTGCGCTTTGAAAAGCTGCCGGTCCGCCCCTGGAAGAATGGTGGCGGAACGGTGCGCGTCATCGCGGAGCGTTCGGCGCCCGGCAGTCCCGCTGAGTGCGACTGGTACGTGGCGATCGCCGACATCGAGCGGCCCGGCCCGTTCTCGCCGTACCCGGGCATGGACCGGAGGCTGATCCATCTGCACGGCTCGCCGCTCACGCTGCGTTGTCGTTCGCAGTCCCAAGGGCTCGACTTCACGCACCGCATCGATATCCCGCGCGCCGAATTCGCGTTTCAAGGCGACTGGGACACTTCCTGTGAATCGCTCGCCGCCCCTGCCAATATCAGTGCACCGCAGCTCGCGCGCGTGCTCAACGTGATCACGCGGCGCTCACACGCCAGCGCAAGGATCGAGGTGATCGAGGTATCGACCGCGCAGCCCGTTGAAAAAGCCCCGGGTGAGTCGCTCCTGATCGTCGTTGCCGCGGGATCGCTACGGGCAATGTCCGCTGGCGCGAATGTCCAGCCGCCGCTCGCACGCTACGACGTATTGCTGGAGGAGACGCCGGGCTACGCCTCGGTCTCGCTGAGTCCGGCAGGATTCGGGGCGGCGCACGCGGTGGTCGTGCGCATCATCTCGATTCGCGCTGCGAACCCATAGCGTGCCGCATAAGCATTGACGAGGCGACGATTCCCGGCCCAAACAGGCTCACGGTTTTTGCACCCGCTTACTTGCAATGCTGCGGCGAGACTTCAATCAAAGAGACGAATTTGCCGTCGCTGCCCCGATAGCTGTAGGCGAGCGACACACCGGCGCGCAGCAGACCCGCCATGTTCGATTGGCTGCAGACCGAGCGGCGCAGCTGCGGCTGCATGCCAGCGTTGAATTGCTCGACATCGACCGAAGCGCCAGCGCGGTGAATGAGGGTGTAGCTGTAGGTCAAGCGAGGGCCCGGACCGGCGCTCACCTGATCAAGTCGGGTCTCCGCGTCGACCTGACGAGGCAGCGAACGGTTCAGCTCCGCGACGGTGTCCTCGAACCACTTGGCATCGTAAGTGCCACCGGCAGAAGGCTGAGCGGCGGTCCCTTGCGCGAACGCTTGGGTCACCGCAGTCAGCATCGCGAACGCGATGGCTGGTGTGACTCGTTTCATGTCAGTTACCTCCAACGATCGGCGCACCGCCGGCGCGGCGAGGCTCGAGCCTCGAAGCTGCGCAATTCATCGGTCGCCGACGACTTTTCGCGTCGCCGCGTGGTGCTGTCAACCTGTGCGCGCGCCGACCCGTTCGAGGTCTAAATCGCCCGCTGTGTTTGGCCGATAATACTCGATCATATCCGTCGTTTTCCTCGCTTTCCCCGCATCCGCGTCGCTTTCCCGCCGCCTCGCTCGACATGGTCCTCACGCGTGAATCCCTTCAGTCCGGCTTGATGCGCGATCTATGGAACGCGTCTGGGCAGAAGTCACGCTGCCTGTCGGAGGAGGAGTTGGACACCTCGGTCGATCAGACCCTCGCCGAACTCGAGGCAGCGGACGATCCGTGGGTGTTCGGATACGGGTCGCTCATCTGGAACCCGCTCCTGCACTACATCGAGCGCCAGCCGGCGTTGATGCGCGGATACCACCGGCGCTTTTGCCTGTGGTCGCGCACTGGGCGCGGGACACCGGAGAATCCCGGTCTCGTACTTGGACTCGATCGTGGCGGCAGCTGCCGCGGCATCGCCTACCGGATCGATCGCGCAGTCGTGCGCGAGGAATTCCGGCTGCTGTGGCGACGCGAGATGATCGCGATGTCGTACTGCCCCAAGTGGATCGCGGTGAACACTGTCGAGGGAGAGGTGAAAGCACTGGCCTTCGTCATGAATCGCGAGCATCCGAACTACGCCGGGCATTTGAGTATCGAGCAGACCGCCAGCGTGCTCGCCACTGCGGTCGGTCGCCTCGGTTCAGCCCGGGACTATCTGCTGCAGACAATCGCCGGATTGCAGCAGCACGGCGTGCGCGACCATCACCTGATCCGCCTGCGCGCTTGCATCGACTGCGCCTGACCTGGCGGTTGCCGCTTGCTATCCTCGCCGCTGCGCCGCAAGCGGCGCGCTACCGGACTCGTGCGACGCAACGATCGCCGGGCACATCTCATTCAAAGTAACCCTGCCGCTCGCTTCGATCGGCGACGAAGGAGTCTTCGCCATGGCTCACGACCATCACCACAGCCCGATCGACATCCACGCGCATTTCTACCCTGAGGGATATCTGCGCGTCATTCGCGACGAGGGCGGGCCGCTTGGTGCGGAAGCGAAGATGGTCGAGGGCAAAGGCCCGATGATCAAGGCGGGCGAGATCGTCACCCAGCCGCTGGAAGCCCGGTTCACCGATCTGGATGCGCGCATCGCCTCGATGGACGATCAGGGCGTGCACGTGCATCTGCTATCGCTGTCTTTGCCGATGGTGGAGTGGGCCGATCGCGACGTGGGCCAGAAACTCGCGGCGGCCACCAACGATGCGCTCGCCGACGCCCATCAGCGCTTTCCGAAGCGGCTGTTCGGTTTGTGCACCCTTCCCTGGCACGCGCCTGACCTCGCGGTACGCGAACTGGAACGCGCAGCGAAGCTGCCCGGCGTTCGCGGTGTGTACTGCGCGACCAAGGTCCGCGATCTCGACCTCTCGCACGAGTCGCTGCTGCCGATCTTCGAGCGTATCGATGCGCTGCGGCTGCCGCTATTCCTGCATCCGGTCGGGGTGATCGGACACGAACGGCTGACCAAGTACTACCTGCACAACCTGCTGGGCAACCCGTTCGAGACGGCCATTGCCGCGGCGCACCTGATCTTCGGGGGTGTGCTCGACCGGTTTCCGAATCTCACCGTTTGCCTGCCTCACGCCGGCGGCGCGTTTCCCTATCTGGTGTGGCGTCTGCAGCGCGGCTACGACAAGCGCGCCGACCTCAAGCATGTGAAGCACGGCCCGAAGGACTACCTGCGTCGCTTCTACTACGACACCGTCGGCTATGCCGATGAAGCGCACGACTACCTGGTCAAGCTGGTCGGGGCCGACCGCGTGATGATGGGGAGCGATTTCTGCTTTCCGATCGCCTATGAGCGGCCGGTGCAGATCGTCACCGACAACCCGGGCTGGACCGCGGAACAGAAGGCGCTGATCGTCGAGGGCAACGCGCGTCGCCTGTTGGGATTGTAGGCATCGGACCGCGCGGCGCGCTCATCGCTCGCGCCGGCGGGTAGAACGCTTATCCCGCAGCCGCACGTATCTCGACTTCGCGCAGCGCGTACTGCACGCGCTCGACCGCCCAGTCGATCTGCGCCGCTTCGATCGTGAGCGGCGGCGCGAAGCGCACGACCGTGCCGTGCGTATCCTTGCTCAGCACGCCATGGCGCTGGAGCGATTCGCACACGTCCCGCGCATTTGCTCGAGCCGCGTCGACTTCGAGCCCGATCAGCAGGCCACGCCCGCGGACGTCCGTAACCAGCGGGCTGCGAATTGCACGCAGCTTCTCGATGAAGTACTGCCCCAGTTCTGCACTGCGCTCCACCAGGTGATCGCGCTCCAGGATGTCGAGCGTCTTGAGGGCGACGGCTGCGGCAAGCGGATTGCCGCCGAACGTGCTGCCGTGATCGCCGGGGCGAAACGCGCTCATCACCTCGCGTCGTGCCACAAACGCGGACACCGGCAGCAGGCCACCGCCAAGCGCCTTGCCCAGGATCAGGCCATCCGGTGCGACATCGTCGTGCCAGGCCGCGAACAGCTTGCCGGTGCGTCCCAAGCCGGTCTGCACCTCGTCGCAGATCAAGAGCACGTTGTGGCTGCGGCAAATCTCCGCACAGCGCACGAGGTAGCCCGCGGGCGGAACGATGATCCCGCCTTCGCCCTGGATCGGCTCGACCAGGAATGCAGCGGTGTTCGGGCCGATCGCGGATTCGAGCGCGGCGGCATCGCCGTAGGGAATCTGCCTGATGCCTGGCGGGAACGGCCCGAAGTCCTCGCGGTACTGCGGTTCGGACGAAAGCGCCGTGATCGCGATCGAGCGACCGTGAAAGTTGCCGGCGCAGGCGATGATCTCAGCGCGGTCGGGCGCCACCCCTTTGACCCGATAGGCCCACTTGCGCGCTGCTTTGAGCGCTGCCTCCACCGCCTCGAGCCCGGTGTTGGCCGGGATGACCTGGTCGAGCCGCGTGAGGTGCGCCAGCCGCTCGAGCAGCGCGGGCAGCTTGTCGTTTCGATACGCGCGTGAGGTCAGCGCCAATGTCTGCGCCTGCGCGGTGAGTGTTCGCACCAATTCCGGATGCGAATGGCCCAGGCTGACCGCGGAGTAGCCGCCCAGCATGTCCAGATAGCGATGGTGCGCGTCGTCCCAGACATACGAGCCCGCGCCGCGAGTGAGCACGATCGGGAAGGGTTCGTAGATGGGCGCGGCAAACTGCTGCTCGATCTCGGCGAACGATGGTTCGTGTGCGGTGCGCGGCGAGGTGACGCCGGCTTCAACGATGTCCATGACCAGCGCGGCGGTGCGGCCGTTTTCGTCGCGATGGGGATCGAACTCGACCACTTCGAGCGCCAGCGGACGCGCCAGCGCTGCCACTTCACGCACGACCTCGATGAGCTCGCGCGCGACGATTCCGCCTGGTTCGCGATGGCCGGTCCCGGGAGCATCGGTCGGATCGATGGCGTCGACGTCGATGCTCAGGCCATAGCCGCTGGTTCCGCTGCTCACGATCTCGAACGCCTCGTTCATCACGGTTCGCAATCCGCGTTCGAGCACTTCACTCATCATGTAGATGCGCACCCCCAGCCGCGCCAGTCGCCAGTGCTCGGCGGACTCGAAGCTGCGCACGCCTATGAGGCAAATGTGCTTGGGTGAGATGCGCGCATTCGGCTCGCGCAGCAAGGTGAGCTCATGAGGCCCGTCACCCAGCAGGCACGCGAGCGGCATGCCATGGACCGCACCGCTCTCCGAATCGGCAGGAGTGTGGCTGTCCATGTGCGCGTCGATCCAGATCAGCCCTATCGGGCCGTTTGCCGCGTTTGCGAGACTCACTCCGCTCCAGGTGCCGATCGCGCACGAATGGTCACCGCCGATGACCACCGGCAGATCGCCGGCGCGCACGTGTTTGTAGACATGGCTCGCCAGTTCGGCATTGAAATCGCCGATTGCCGTCAGCAGATCAGCACGAGCGCCAGGCTGCGGCGCGAGAATCGATTCCCACGCGGCCTTCGTATCACGGGCACGCAGGCGTTCCACCAGGTTGGCCGCGGCAAGAGTGCGCGGACCATCGGCACAGCCGGGGCTCTTAGCACCCAGGCTGCTCGCGGCGCCGACCAGGACCACGCGGCCCGTCGCGGTGGGCCTCAATCCGATGCTCATGTCATTCATGTCGCACCTCAATGGCAAGCGTTGTGCGGATCGACGGCAATGGTGGTGCCGACCCAAGCTGAAATGAGTAACGCGAAGCGAGTATCAAGTTCAGACTCGGATGCGTCCGACTCGTTCGACCGAGGTCGCCCGGGTGGAGCGGATCACCCGATATGAGGGCGTTCGTGGCGCACGCAAGCGGTGTGGCGGCACTCGAAGCTTTTGGCGCCGCGCCGAAATCAGCTCGCCGGCTGCGGGATTTGTGCTTGATACGGCGCACGGGACCCCTGAGCCGAGGCGACGAATCTAGGTGCCCGCGACTTTGCCGACGAACCACCAGCGGCGCGTGGAAGCGAAGGTGCGGCCTCGCTTGCGCTCACTGGTCCCGACCGGACGCTGCGCGGCATCTCGCGCCGCGTGCTTGTGCTCGATGATCCCCTCCCAGGATTGGGTACGAATCGCATGTTCGAGCGCTTCGACCTCATCGGCGTTCGCGGGCGGTTCGCCGCTGAGAAAGCGGGCAAGCAAGGTATTCGGCGATGGGCGGACGTCGGTCGACATGGCCTTGGGGGAAGGACGAGAGCTGGCGTGGATACCGGTGCCGTGCACGATGCAACACGCGCGCCTGAATGCGTCCGGCGACCAGCCGCGTAGTGCAGTGTTGCCGATAACGCGTAACCGTCGCCACCAGCGCACGTGAAATGGTCCATCGCACGGATGAACATCTCGTGTACTCGGTACGCTATCCGTGCCAAACCGCACGCAGCGCTAGAATCCGCGCCTTTGTCGCATCGCTGCTGCGCTGCATCCCTACAACGAGAATGTTCGATCGGCTGATGACGTACCGATCGATGCCCAGACCAGATGAAACTTGGAACGCTGAAAAACGGCACGCGCGACGGCGCGCTTTGTGTGGTCTCGCGCAACCTGTCCAAGGCGATCCTCGCCTACGATGTCGCGCCCACGCTGCAGGCAGCACTCGACGACTGGACCTACCACGCACCGCAGCTCGAGGAGCTTTACGCGCAACTCAATCGCGAACCCGGTCCGAAGGCTTTCGAGGTCGATTTCGCCCAGTTCCACGCGCCGCTGCCGCGCGCCTACCAGTGGGCCGATGCTTCGGCCTACCTCAATCACGTCGAACTGGTGCGCAAATCGCGGGGCGCAGAGATGCCAAAGTCGTTCAATACCGATCCACTGATGTATCAGGGTGGATCGGATTGCTTTCTGGGCCCGCGCGATCCGATCGTCGTTGGCTCCGAGGAGTGGGGCATCGATCTGGAAGGCGAGGTCGCGGTGATCACCGACGACGTGCCGATGGCCACGAAATCCGACAAGGCCACCGACCATATTCTCCTGGTCATGCTGGTCAACGACGTCAGCCTGCGCAACTTGATCCCAGCGGAGCTGGCCAAGGGATTCGGCTTCTTTCACGGCAAGACCTGGACGTCGTTCTCGCCTGTAGCGGTGACGCCCGAGGAACTGGGCGAGGCGTGGGATGGGCGCAAGCTGCACGGCGCCCTCCAGGTACACGTGAACAACGAGTTACTCGGCGCACCCGACGCCGGCGCGGACATGACGTTCCACTTTCCGCGGCTGATCGCGCACGCTGTGAAGACCCGGCCGCTTGGCGCAGGCACCATCATCGGATCGGGCACGATTTCGAACCGCAATGGCTCTGCCGGATCGGCATGCATCGCCGAGCGTCGAGCCATCGAAACGATCAAGGACAAAGAGCCGTCGACGCCCTTCCTCAAATTCGGCGACCGCGTTCGGATCGATATGCTCGATGCCAACGGCAAGAGCATCTTCGGCGCGATCGATCAGACCGTAACGCACCTAGCCGGTTCTACATGACCTGCGTTACTGGATCAGCCGGTGCGGCAGCACCAATGCCAAGGCGGAGCTAACCGCTTCGGCCGCGTTGGCCACCAGTTCGTAGCATGCGAAATGGGCCGCTTCGATCGCACGCATCGATGGAACCCAATCGCGCCACGACAGCTCGATCGGCGTGCGCAGGCCAGTAGGAGCCGCGATTACCGAGAAGCCGGCGCGCTCAAATTCAGCGCTGAATCGCTTGATGTCGAACACGTGCCCGACCATCACGATTCGCTCGATTCCGTGCGGCCGCAGGATCTGCGCTGCGAACAACGCGTTCTCGCGCGTGTTCTTCGACCGGGGTTCAAGCCATCGCGGGACGACGCCGAACTCCTCGACTAGTGCGGCCCGCATGACCTCGGCTTCGACTTTGCCCTTGGCTTCGATCCCGCCACTAACTAGCACCGGCAAGCCAGTTCGCTTGGCCAGGGCTGCTCCATATCGAACACGCTCCAACGTCAACGCGCTCAACGAGATGCCGCCATATTCGGGCGCGTTCTCGCGCAGGCCTCCAGCAGGGATGACGATCGCCTTGGCCTGCACCGGTTGGTCCGGCTGGAATGGTGCCGGGGCAGCGAGCATCTCCGTCAGGGTGTAGGCGACGATCGGCAATGACATCGCCAGCAAGGCCGACAGGCTAAGCGCCGTGAGCACATGGCCGAACGGCCTGCGGCGCGCGACGAATGTGCCAATCAATCCGAGGAGGATGAGACCGACCGGCGGAAGTACCAGCGCCTTGATCAGGCCTTTGATCAGAAGATAGTCCACGACACCGCGGGGCGCGCTCGGATGGCGATTCGGGCGCGCAGCTTACCTCGCCGGCCGACGGTGGTGCCGCACTTGCCGCACGCGGCGCCGCGCGTGACCCCAAGTCAATCGAAGTGGTTACATGCCGATCCGGATCGGCCCCTTCACGACCGACGAGGGCGGCACAAGGCGCGGGTCGAACGGATGAATCGCGGCGTCGAAGTAGCGCTGGATCCGCCTGACGTAGTCTTGCGTTTCCAGGAACGGCGGCACACCGCGGTATTTGTCCACCGCACCTTCACCTGCGTTGTAGGCTGCCGTGGCCAGTTCGACGCGCCCCTCGTAGTAAGAAAGCAGCCAGCGAAGGTAGGCAAGTCCGCCGATGACGTTGTCGCGCGGATCGTGGGGATCCTTCACGTTGAAGCGACGCGCGGTGTCGGGAATGAGCTGCATCAGCCCGCGCGCATCCTTGGGGGAGATGGCCTGTGGATCGAAGTTGGATTCGGCGGCCACTATCGCCAGCGCAAGCCGCGGATTGATGCCGGCGAGCTTGGCCAGATCACGCACGAGCTCTGCGTGCTTGCGCTTGTCGGGCGACAGGTAGCTGAACGGGTCGGCGGACTCGGCCGGGATCTCTGCTTTGGGCGCCGGCGGCATCATCGCGACGATCGCCACCGGTGGCTCCGGCATGCTCGCCTGCATACAAGGTGGAAGCCGGTGTGATTCGCCGGAAATTCGCTCCATCATTCTTGCCGCGTGCGCATGTCCGGCCGAAGCGGCCATAGCAAACAGGCCGCGCGCCAAATCGTCGTCGCGCTCGATGCCTCGGCCATTCGCATGCATCCAGCCCAACGCATACTGCGCCTCGGCGCTGCCGGCGCGTGCCGCCACGCAGTAGAGGTTGTACGCGGCGGGCAGATCACGCGGGACACCCTCGCCGTGTTCGAGCGCGAGCGCCATGCGCGCAATTCGGTCGGGTGTGTACAGTGATTGAGCCGTATCACCGTTTGCGGATTGCACGGCTCCTGCCGCAATCAACAGGACTGCTGTAACGCCCGTTCGCCAAATGTTCTTGGTTCGCATCGTTGCGATTATTTTTCAACGAAAGTCTGTGAAGTCGCGACTTCGTCGAGCACGGCGCCGCTCGACAGAGGCGCGCGCCCTCATCCACGCGCGCCGGTATTAGGGAGCAAGAAGTCTGCTCAGTACGGTGCGATTGTCGTGAAAATTCTTGTCACATCGAGCACATGCTTTGCGCTGGCGGACGCGCTAAGCACAGCGCAGTGTTCTGTATGTCGGTCAGGCTGTCACAGGCGCCAGACCGTGTAGCCCCGTTCGCGAAGTGCGGCGATATCGGCGGTAGCCTTTACATCGGCATAGATCCCGCCGCGAATCATTTTTGCCCCCATCTCGTCGAGGCTGCGCGCCTTGAACTGCTTATGCGAAACCGCAGCGACGATGGCGTGAGCGGGAGGAAGTTCGTCCCAGGATTTCAGTGTCACACCGTATTCATGCTGCGCCTCCTTCGGTTCAGCCAGGGGGTCATGCACATGAACCATGGCGCCGTAGGATTCGAGTTCACGAATCACGTCGATGACTCGTGAGTTGCGCAGATCGGGGCAATCCTCCTTGAAAGTCAGACCGAGCACGGTGATGTTGGCTCCCTTCACCGGAAAGCCGGCTTGAATCATGAGCTTCACGGTCTGCTCAGCAACGTATTTGCCCATGCCGTCATTGATGCGCCGACCCGCGAGAATCACTTGCGGGTGATAGCCGAGCATGTCGGACTTGTACGTCAGGTAATAGGGATCGACGCCGATGCAGTGTCCGCCCACCAAGCCGGGGCGGAACGGCAGGAAGTTCCACTTGGTACCTGCGGCCTGCAGTACTTCGAGTGTGTCGATGCCGATGCGATGAAAGATGAGCGACAGCTCGTTCATCAGCGCGATGTTCAAGTCGCGCTGCGTGTTTTCGATGACCTTGGCCGCCTCGGCGACCTTGATGCTCGATGCACGATAGACGCCCGCGGTGATGACACTTCCGTAGACCTCGGCGACCTTGTCGAGCGTTGCCGGCGTATCGCCGGAAACGACTTTCGTGATGCGGGTAAGGGTGTGCTCTTTGTCGCCGGGATTGATCCGCTCTGGCGAATACCCGACATTGAAGTCCTGCTTCCAACGCATACCTGAGTGCTTCTCGATAACCGGGATGCACACTTCTTCAGTAGCGCCGGGATAGACCGTCGACTCGAACACGACGACCGCGCCGCGCTTCAGATTGCGGCCGACTGACCCACTCGCCCCAAGCAGTGGTTTGAAATCCGGCTGATGTGCATCATCGACTGGCGTGGGCACAGCAACAACGATGAAGTCCGCTTCTTTGAGCGCCGCCTCGTCGGTGGTCACGAACAGTTTCGAGGCTGCCTTGAGTTGCTCGCCACTGACTTCTCCAGTCGGATCGACGTGGCGTCTGTAGGCCTCGATCTTTTCCTGGGATAGGTCTAGCCCGATGGTCCGGAACTTCTTGCCGAACTCGACCGCCAACGGCAGTCCGACGTAACCCAGGCCCACCACAGCAACGATAGTCATCCTGCGTTCTCCATTCACGGCCCGAGCCGGGCCCATTGATTCGAAATCGATCCTTGAGCGCCATGCCATAAACGACGCTGCAAGAAGTCCCATTGATTGGCTGTAGCCGCCCCTCAGCTATCACCTGCAAGCTGCCATTTCGTGTCCCGGCCGCACGCTCACAAAGAGCGCGCTCCTGCATGGCGGGCTGGGAGTGGAAGGCGATCTTGCGACGGTCGCACGATTTCCGCATCGCACGCGGATCTGGCGCGGCGGGAACCGTTGTCATCACGACAGTAGCATGAGCAATGCCGCGTCACTACGGCGGGTGCGGGGTTAGGGAGAACTTCGCCCGCCCGGCAAGGATCCTTTGCCAGTGGCGGCCCGCGGGCCCAGCGACCGTCCGCGGCTAGCGGACGCCTTCGCCGAACACCACGACGCGCGCGGTCTCCAAGACGATGAGCATGTCGAGGATCGGCGAGTTGTTCTTGACGTAGTAGAGATCGAACTGCAGCTTGTTGGCTGAGTCGCTCTCCGATGCGCCGTACGGATAGCGAACTTGCGCCCACCCCGTCAGCCCAGGCTTCACGCTATGGCGGAGATCGTAGAACGGGATCTGCGCCTTCAATTTCTCAACGAACGCGGGGCGCTCGGGGCGCGGACCGACGAAGCTCATCTCGCCACGCAACACATTGATGAGTTGGGGCAATTCGTCGATGCGCGTCCGACGGATGAATCGCCCGACTTTGGTGATGCGATCGTCGTTGACCTGTGCCCATCGTGCGCGGCCGTCGCTTTCTGCATCGGGACGCATGCTTCGGAACTTCCACAGCGTGAAGGGCTTTCCGCCACGTCCGACGCGTTCCTGCCGGTAGATGATCGGGCCGCGAGACTCAAACGCAATCGCCATCGCCGTAATCAGCAAGACCGGCAACGCCATCACCAACAGGCCCAATGACACAGCGACATCGGCCAGTCGCTTGAACACCCGACGCACGACCCCTTGTTGGAAACCGTCACCGTAGATGAGCGAGCTGGCTTTAATCGACTCGAGTGGCACCTGGCCGACAACGCGCTCCAGAAACTGCGCAATCCCGGTCACCCGCACACCCTTGGCCCGGCAGTTGAGTAGTTCCTTCAACGGGAGCACGCCACCGCGCTGCTCGCGCACCGCCACCACCACTTCAGAGATCCGCAACCGGTCGACGATCACGTCGAGCGACTCACCGGTTTGCACGATTCGGGTTGGATCGATGCCAGGATCGCGAATGTCGTTGACCGGGTAGAAGGAAGCGATCAGCGCTTGGGACAAACCACGCTGCCCGATCGCATGTTCGACCGCCTGCGCTTCAGGACCAGTCCCCACCACCAGAAGCCGATACTGCAAGACCCCGAAAGACAAGAGCCCATTAAGAAACGGCCGCATCACCAGCCCACCCAGCAACGTCAGCAGCAGAATGTTCGCGATGGCCGACTGCGCCAGGTGACCGTACGGGATAAATGAGAACGCAAGGTAGGACACCGGCACGCACAGCGCGGTAGCAGCGACCACGCGGGTAAGCGCCGTGCGGGACGAAAGCGGACCACCCGCCTTGTACAGCCCCATGGTGGCGCTCACGACCACCATCAAAGCGGCGAACACGAACGCCGGAAAGTAGGCATGGAGCGTCCAGACGCCTGGAGGAAACTGCCGGTGAACGTACACACCGATCACGACCGCAAGGAAATACATCGCCGCCTCAGCCAGCAGCTGAACGACGACCGAAATCAAAGCATTGTGCCGAACGAGACTACCCACTGTGTGTACCCCCAACAGGGCATCGGCCTGGCGACGGGCGATGCACCCTAGTTATTGATTCGACCGGACGGTGGGACAGGCCGGTCAGATGTGATTCGCATCGCCGCCGCAAGGTTCGTGCCTCGAACCATGCATTTGCAATGATGAATCAATCCAGACGAATGGTGAGCACAAGGGCTCGGACGGCATCAAACGCAGGACAAGCGGTAGGAGGACCCACTCTGGTTGCGTGCGGGCTTCAGTGCCAGACGTCTCGCGTCGAATTCTAGAGATGCGAAACAGTTGGCACCGCCGCCCCTTGCACAAAGTCGTGAAACTGTTCCGATTTCGTTCTCGAAGCGGATCGGCTGGCTCGCGGTAGTGGGACACTATTTGTTGCAGCGACGCATTCGCCGGTCGCATCCCCGACACGCGACGAAAGCTGGACACTGGGCGTGAATTGCCAACAATCGCGCCATCCGATGGAAAACTGACGGTCCCACCGAAGCGGTGGAATGGGATTCGCTGCAACTTGGCCCAGCCTTCGAGCGCCGTTGGTTTTCCCAGTCAGATCGAAACGAGAGACCCGCACCAATGCAGTCGACCACCACGAACTCCTCCGCCAAAACCGTGACCGAAACCAATACCCACTCGCTGGCTTGTCGATTCTGCAGAGCCAATCTGCGAACGACGTTCGTGGACCTGGGAATGTCGCCGCTGTGCCAGACGCACATCACCCACGAGCAGCTCACCGAGATGGAGCCGTTCTATCCGTTGCACGCGTATGTCTGCAACCAGTGCTACCTGGTGCAGCTACAGGAGTTCGTACCTCCGGAGAACATCTTCGTGGAGTACGCCTACTTCTCTTCTTACTCGAGTAGTTGGGTACAGCACGCAGAGCGCTACGTCGACATGGTCTGCAAGCGCTTCAATCTGACCAGCGCGAGCAAAGTGGTGGAACTGGCCAGCAACGATGGGTATCTGCTGCAGCACTTCGTCAAGCGCGGCGTGCCGGTGCTCGGAGTCGAGCCCGCCGCCAATGTCGCCAAGGCTGCAATCGCCAAAGGCGTACCGACGACCTCGAAGTTTTTTGGACGCAAGACCGCCGCCGAAGTCGCCGCCGAATTCGGACAGCCCGACCTTCTGCTGGGCAACAACGTCCTCGCGCACGTGCCCGATCTGAATGACTTCGTCGCCGGCATGAAGCGGCTGCTAGCGCCGCAAGGCGTCATAACGATGGAATTCCCGCATCTGTATCGGCTCATGGAGTCGAATCAGTTCGATACGATCTACCACGAACACTTCAGCTACTTCTCGTTCCTCACCGTTTCGGCGGTGTTCGCGCACCACGGATTGACGCTGTTCGACGTTGAAGAAATTCCAACGCACGGCGGCTCCTTGCGCATCTATGGCCGTCACACCGAGAACACAGCGCTCGCCACCACCGAGCGTGCACGCGAGCTGCGCGAGCGCGAAGCAGCCGAAGGATTCGCCCGGCTCGATCGCTACCAGGGGTTCGGTCTGCAGGTCGAGGCGACGAAGCGCAAGCTGTTGTCCTTCCTGATCGATGCCAAGAATCGCGGCAAGCGCGTAGTCGGTTATGGCGCACCCGGAAAGGGCAATACGCTGCTCAACTACTGCGGCATCCGGACCGACTTTCTCGACTTCACGACCGACGCCAATCCGTACAAGCAGAACAAATTCACCCCGGGCACTCGAATTCCGATCGTGCATCCGGACCGCATCCGCGAGGTACGGCCTGACTACGTCCTGATCCTGCCGTGGAATCTGAAAGAGGAAATTTCGCAGCAGGCAGCTTACATCCGCGAATGGGGCGGCCAGTTCGTCGTGCCGATTCCAGAGGTCAGCGTCTTCTAGTTCAGCTCGCTCGAGACAGCGCGACACGGTCTTCCGGGACAGCGGGTTGCGCGCCTCGACACGCCCGACCGAGCGTTACTTGGTCACAGTCACGGTCCTGACGATTCGTTATAGTTTGTCGACGCGACGACACCTCGTCACGACCACCCGAGCGAACTCTCGCTCTCATCGTCAGCCATCGGATTGCCAATGAAAATCCTAGTAACTGGAACGGAAGGCTATATCGGCTCGCGTCTCGCACCCTATCTCGCCGCACGTGGCCACGACGTTACCGGTCTGGATGCAGGGTTCTATCGCGACGGGTGTCTGTATCTCGATCCGATCGCACTGCCGACGATTCCCAGAACCACTCTCAAGGATCTGCGTTCAGTCGAGCCTGCCGATTTCGCCGGAATCGACGCGGTCATTCACCTCGCCGAGTTGTCGAACGATCCGCTCGGACAGAACCGTCCGGAGGTCACCTTCAAGATCAATCACGAAGGGTCCGTGCGTATCGCCAAGATGGCCAAACAGGCCGGCGTGCGACGCTTCGTGTATGCGTCCTCGTGCAGCGTGTACGGATTGGGAACCGGCGAGTTCCTCGACGAGACCTCGCCGCCGAACCCGCAGACCGCCTACGCCCAATGCAAGGTCAACGTCGAGCGCGACGTCGGACCGATGGCCGACAAGGATTTCTCGGTGGTGTTCCTGCGCAACGCGACCGCCTATGGCGCCTCGCCGCGGATGCGCTTCGACATCGTCATCAATGATCTGTGCGCGCTCGCCTGGACGCGCAAGAAGATCGTGATGACCAGCGACGGAAGCCCATGGCGCCCTGTCGTGCACATCGAAGATATTTGCGAAGCGATGCGCTGCGCGGCCGAGGCACCGGCAGATGCCGTCAACGGTGAGATCTTCAATGTCGGCCACACGCGCGAGAACTACCGGGTGCGCGAACTCGCTCAGATCATTGCCGAAGTATTTCCAGGTTGCGAAGTGACCGTCGGCTCGTCGGTGGGTGATAACCGCAGCTACCGTGTGTCGTTCGACAAAATCCACGCCAAGCTTCCTGGGTTCGAAAGTAGGTGGACGGCCAGGCGCGGCGCCGAGGAATTGCGCGCGTTGTTCGAACGCATCGAGATGTCGAAAGACACCTACGAATTCCGTGCCTTCACGCGACTCAAGCAGCTCAACTACCTGCAACGCACCAACCAGATCGATCAGGATCTGTACTGGCGAGGACGCTGAGCGTCGCATCGGCGCGGGCTCGCTGGAGTCTCGCGCCCCCCACGCCAAAACGACGAAAGAGATCCGAACATGAAAGTCGTGCTGTTTTGCGGTGGCCTCGGGACGCGTCTGCGCGAGCACTCCGACACCATTCCCAAGCCGCTGGTCAACGTCGGCTATCGGCCATTGATCTGGCACTTGATGCGCTATTACGCGCACTACGGGCATAAGGACTTCGTGCTGGCGCTGGGCTATCGCGGCGATGCCATTCGCGACTATTTCCTGAACTACAACGAATGCATGACCAACGACTTCACCTTGTCCGAAGGCGGCAAGCGAGTCGAGTTGCATTCGACCGACATCCACGACTGGAACATCACGTTCGTCGACACCGGCATGCACAGCAACATCGGCCAGCGACTGTTGCGTGTTCGCAAGTACGTCGAGAATGAGCCGGTGTTCCTGGCGAACTATTCCGATGGCCTGTCGGATCTGCCGTTGGACGCGATGATCACGCAGTTTCACCGCACGAATGCGACGGCCAGTTTCGCAGCGGTTCAGTCCTGGCACAGCTTTCACGCGGTGGAGGCTGACGACAACGGTCTGGTCACCGCGCTGGGCCCGATGAGGGACCATCGTTTCATGATCAACGGTGGCTTCTTCGTGCTCAAGCGCGAGGTCTTCGACTACGTGCGCGAGGGCGAGGAACTGGTGGAGGAGCCGTTCGGCCGCCTGATCGACGAGCGCAAACTGACCGCCTATCGATACGGCGGATTCTGGAAGTCGATGGACACGTTCAAAGACAAGATCACCTTCGATCGCATGGAAGCCAAAGGCGAGTGCCCCTGGATGGTGTGGCAACGACCAAGAAACGCAAAGTGAACGAGTGAACGACACCCGGGCTACCAACAAAGGAGGATGCCCGGTATGCGCAGCGCGCGAGATCGAGCGGTTCTACCGACTCGACGACGCGCCGGTATCGTGTACGGCCATTCTCGAATCAGTCGCTGAGGCGAAGGCCGTGCCGAGCGCGGCAGTCGATCTCGCCTTATGCCGCGCATGCGGCTTCGTGTTCAACGCCCAGTTCGATCAGAACCTCGGGGAAATCGGCGCTCGCTACGAGAGCTCGCAGGCAGCCTCCGCCCACTTCAGCACGTTTGCACGCAACCTCGCGAACAGCTGGGTCGACAAGCACGGGCTACGCGGAAAGCGTGTGCTCGAAGTCGGTTGTGGGCACGGCGACTTCCTGGATTTGTTGGCCCAGACTGGTGTGGCCGAGTGCCTTGGCTTGGATCCGGTCGGCCGGCCGCGCCGCGCCAACGTTGGCGCTGGGGTGGTGGAGGTACGCGCCGAGCGATTCGACGAAGCCATGATCGATCTTCCCGCCGACGCACTCGTATGCCGGCACACGCTCGAGCACATCGGCGATATCGACGCATTCCTGCGGCTGATCGCGCGCTGGGCGGCACGCGATCCTGCCCGGGTGGTGCTCATCGAAGTACCGGGCAGTGAACGCGTATTCGAAGAGGTCGCGTTCTGGGACATTTACTACGAGCACTGCAACTACTTCACTCAGTCGACGCTTCGCTTCGCGTTCGCGCATGCGGGCCTTGAGGTGCTCGACGTCGCTTCCGCATACGATGGGCAGTACCTGTTGCTCGAGGCCCGAGCGGGGCATTGGCCGCTTCGCGTCCACGCGCCCCGTTACGACAGGCAGTCGTATCTGCAATTCGCGCAGCGCGCACGCGACAGCATTGAGAGCTGCCGCCGATCGTTGCGGCGGCTCGATCAAGATCGCGAAGGTGTCGTTCTCTGGCAAGGAGCCGCCAAGACCGTCGGATTGATTGCGGCGCTCGGCTCGAACGAACACATTGCGGGCGCGGTCGATCTCAGCCCGTCACGCCACGATCGCTATCTGCCGGGCTCTGGACTGATGGTGCGTCCGCCGGAAGCGCTGCGCCGCTTGTCGCCCGCGCACGTCGTGTTGATGAACCCTGTGTACCGAATGGAGGTCGCGACGCAGTTGGCCGCGCTCTCGCCATCGTCGCAACTTCACACCATCAACGAGCTGTTCTCCGGCGTCGAATAGGTCTCACGCGTGCTCGCCAAGCGCCAAATTATTCCACCCTCGCGTGACCGACTTTGCAGCACGCGGGTGTGCATTCCAGGGATCGTCGCTAGCATCCGCCGCATCTCGACTAGTCACGATCCCGCAATGAATTCGACGACTGTCTACATCACCCGCCGCATCAATGATGATCTACGTCGCGCGCGCATCTTTGAAGGCAGCATCTTCCTGTACAGCGGGCCTGCGGCATCGCACAAACTGGTGGGGTGGGCAACCGAGTTGATCGACCGCGGCTTCGCCGCGCAACGCAACGTGCGCCGCGCGCACCTGGAGTTGTCGGTGCAGGAGTTCGTCAACGCCGCCGGCCCGATGAAATCGACGTTCACCAATCATCCCCGCACCAAGCAGCTATGCCAGGAGCTGATCGTGGCAATGGGTTGCGATCCGGAGCTGACGTACTTCGATTTGCCTCGGCTGCGGGTCGCCCCGCCGGGCCAGTACCTTACAAGTGGCGTAAGTTACGCGTACAAAGCCCATCGCGACACTTGGTACGCGCATCCACGGCAGCTGGTGAACTATTGGGTGCCATTGTTCGACGCCGAGGTCGCACACGTAATGCCGATGTATCTCGACTACTTCCGCAAGCCGGTACGCAACGCGTCGGAAGGCTGGGACTACGACGAGTGGGTGAAGAACGCACGCTATGCCGCCGCGCAGAACGTCGACGGCGAGAAGCGCCAGCACCCGGTCCCACACGATGATCTGAGCCAGGCCTCCAACGTGCGATTCGCGCAGAACGGCGGCGACGTCATGATGTTCTCGACCTGTCATCTGCACGGCTCGCCGGTCAACGATTCCGACGTGATCCGCTACAGCTACGACTTGCGCACCCTTCATCTCGACGACCTGCGCGAGAACCGCGGTCCGGAAAACGTCGATGGCAAAGCCACCGGCTCGACGCTGAAGGATTTTCTGCGCGTGAGCGATCTCGCTCCCCTAGAAACCGAGAAACTGCTCGCCACAACCTGATCGATGCTACGAAGCGAACTATCACGCGCGATGAGCTTGGGCCTGCGGGCCGGAGAATGGGTCGTCGTACGCAGCAAGGAGGAGATTCTCGCGACCCTCGACGCGAACGGGCGCTTGGACAACCTGCCGTTCCAGCCGGAGATGTTCGCCTTCTGCGGCAAGCGCCTGCGGGTCTACAAGGCCGCACACAAGACGTGCGATTCGAGTCCTAACCGCAGCGGTGGTCGTCGCATCCACGATACGGTGCATCTGGAGCAGGCGCGCTGTGACGGCAACGGCCACGACGGCTGCCAGGCCGACTGCGTGTTCTACTGGAAAGAGGCGTGGCTCAAGCGCGCCGACAGTCCGAACGCACCCGCGCTGGTTCGAACAGGGGCCAACTGCACCGAGCAACGTGTCATCGAAGCGGCGAAACTGGCCGATGATCCGGCTGATCCGACCTGGGTGTGCCAGACCACCGTGATCTACGACGCCAGCGAGTTGCTCCCCTGGTGGGATGCACGCCAGTACGTCAAGGACGTCACCAGCGGCAACCACAGCGCCTGGCACATGACCAAGCTGCTGCTGCGAGCCGGATTTCAGAAGATCGTCGGCCTGGGCGTTGGCTACCGCGCGCTGGTCCGCCTCTACAACGCATTCCAGAAGCTGCGCGGCGGAGAGCCGTTTCCCGAGATCCGCGGCGAGATCCCCAAGGGACAACCCACGCCGACCGGTCGGCTCGACCTGAAGCCGGGAGAGTGGGTCGAAGTGAAATTGCCTGCGGAAATCGCCAAGACGATTACGCCCGACGGCATCAACCGTGGAATGCGCTACGACGAAGAGATGCTCAAGTACTCGGGCAAGCGCTATCGGGTGCAAATGCGGGTCGACCGCCTGATCAACGAGAAGAACGGCAAGATGGTGACCATGAAGTCACCGTGCATTCAGCTCGAGAACGTATTCTGTCGGGCCGAGCTGACGGGGCGACGGCTCGGCTGTCCGCGCGCCTCCAACACCTACTGGCGGGAAATCTGGCTCAAGCGCGTGGACGCACCGGCGTCCGGGTCCGACGCTTCGCGCAGCACTCGCGAACGAGCCACTCAGTAGGGATAACATCCGGCCGCCGGGCGCGCCCGCGCTTGGTTCGCGCCGCGTCTGTCGCACTTGTCGCGTCGTCGTTTCATGCTCGCACCATAAACATGCTCGCCCTACAACTCCCAGCCCGGCGCAAGCTTTCCGTGTTGTGCATCGGGGCGCACAGCGACGACCTCGAAATCGGCTGCGGCGGCACACTGATGCAACTGCTCAGTGAGCGGCGCAATATTGCGATCACCTGGGTGGTCATGAGTGCAGTTGGACAGCGCGCCATCGAAGCACGGCGAAGCGCGCGCTTCCTCGCCCGCCAGGCCGCGAATCTGGACATTCGGCTCAATGACTTCCAGGACGGATTCCTGCCGGCGCAGTTTCGAGAAGCAAAGGAATGCTTCGAGCGCCTCAAACGCGACGTCGCCCCCGATCTGATCTTCACCCATACGCGCTTCGATCGTCACCAGGATCATCGACTGGTGTGCGAGCTGACCTGGAACACCTGGCGTGATCATCTGGTGCTGGAGTACGAGATCCCGAAGTACGAAGGCGATCTTAGCCAGCCGAATCTCTACATGCCGCTCAGCGAGTCGATCGTCGCGCGCAAGCTGCGTGCGCTGAATCGCTTCTTCGGCACGCAGCGCTCCAAGCAGTGGTTCAGCGACGACACGTTCAAGGGACTGATGCGGATCCGGGGCATCGAGTGCAAGGCGCCCAGCGGATTCGCCGAAGCCTTCCACGCGAGCAAGGTCTCGTTGCAGGCATGAGTCGCCTGAACGACGAGAAGGTCAGGGAGGCGGCTCGACTCACCGTCGGCATGCCCGCCTACAACTCCTCGGCGACTATCGCTCTAGCGATCGAGTCGCTGCTCGCACAGACGTTTCGCGATTTCGAACTGGTGATCAGCGATAACGCCTCGACTGACAGCACCTGCCAGATCGTCGAGCAGTACGCCGCGCGCGATTCGCGCGTAAAGCTGGTACGCCAGAGCATCAACATCGGCGCCAATTCCAACTACGCGTTCGTGGCGCGCCAGGCGCGTGGCCCGTACTTCAAATGGGCGTCGAGCAATGACTGGTGTGCCCCGACGATGCTCGAGAAGTGCGTGGCGCAGCTCGACAGGGCTCCTGATGCATCAGTCGCGCACAGCTTCACGAGGCTGTTTTCCCACACCATCGAAGATGCAGCCGACTATGTCGACAGCTTGAGCCTCACCGAGGCCGAGCCGTCGATTCGCTTCATCCGGCTGGCGCGAACAATGCGGTTGAACAATGCGATGAATGGCGTCATCCGCGTCTCCGCACTGCGCGTGGCCGGCGACATTCGACCGCACTTCGGCGGCGACAACGTGCTGATGGGACGACTTGCTTTGCTGGGCAAGTTCATCGAGGTGCCGGAGTATCTGTTCTACCGCCAGATGAACGAAGCAACCGCCACGGCACTGCGCTCGCTGGAAGAATTCACCAAGCACCACTACCCGACCCGGACGGTGCGCGAGCTATTTCAGAACTGGAAGCTGCAGGCGGAGTGGATCTACGCACCGTTCGAGATATCGCTGCCGTGGGAGGAGCGACGTCGCGCGCTCGACTACGCCTGCCGCATGGCGTATTGGAACCGGCGCCGTTTGTGGCGCGACCTCACCGACGTGCCGCGATTCATCTTTCGTCGCAGTCGCGCTTAACACGGTACGGGCACCGCGACCGCGACAGCAATTCGCCAACCATTACGCAGTTTTCCCCGCGGGGTAAGGCAGACGGCGAAAGTGCGCGTGTTAGCATTTCAACACGCAATCCGCTCGCATCGCGCGAACCTCACCGAATCGCGCTTCACCCCGCGCAGCGCATCCAGATCAACGTCAGAGGTCTTACCGCATGGGCGGCATTTGTGGTTGGGTCGACGCGTCCGGATCGACCGATCCGGCGATCACGGGCCGAATGGCGCAGGCCCTCGCCCGCTTCGATCAGACAGAGGTCCGGGTCGCGACCGCGCAAAGCTGCGGCATCGGCTGCGCGGGTTGGCCCGCTACCAGTGGCCTGGTGCAACAGGATGGACTCACGCTGGCGGTACTCGGCCATCCGCGGTGGATGCCCAGTCGTGCGGCACAGCCGATCGAAGCATTCAGCGCGGAACTGCTGCGCGCGTATGCGCGCTCAGGCGTCGATGCCCTGAAGTCGATCGGCGGAGACTTCGCTCTCGTGCTGTTCGACGGCAAGCGCGCCCGCACGATTCTGGCGATCGACCGCATGGGCGTGCGCAGCCTCGTCTACGAGCAGGTCGAGGCTCAACTGCTGTTCGGTTCTACCGCCGATGCGCTCGCCGAACATCCGCGTGCCTCGTCGAGCATCGATCCGCAGGCGATCTACGACTACGTGTACTTTCACATGGTCCCCGGACCGGTCACGGCTCGAAAGAATCAGCGCCGCCTGCTGCCGGGCGAGTTCCTCACGTTCGAAGGCGGCAGCGTCAAGCTCGCTCGATTCTGGTCGATGCGATTCGCCGAGCGCGATGACGAATCGTTCGACAAGCTGCGCACGGAGTTTCGCGACGCATTGAGTGCCGCGACAGCACGTGCCATGGGCTCGGCGCGCACCGGTGCGTTTCTCAGCGGCGGGACCGACAGCTCGACCATCTGCGGCATGATCGGCGCGAACTCAGAGGAGCCCGCGCACACCTACTCGATCGGCTTCGACGCAGCCGGATACGACGAAATGGAGTACGCGCGCATCGCCGCGCAGCATTTCAAGACCGATCACCACGAGTACTACGTAACCCCCGACGATGTCGTGAACGCGCTGCCGCGCATTGCCGA
>CADECO010000034.1:25405-29706 GCA_902825905.1 uncultured beta proteobacterium | reverse complement strand
ATCCACGACACTCAGCCCCGCGGCAGTGAATTCTTCCTGCCTGTCTACCCACAACCCCGACATTTCAAACCCGCCCCGCCACTATTTCTTCGTCGATGAGCTTCCCGCCAACTCTACCGGCAAGGTCGAGCGTGGCCGGCTCAAAGACAAGCTGCTCGCGGGTCTGCAGCAACCGCTGGAGTAGCGCATGCGCCTGTCCTACGTCACCCCGTTCAGCCAGCGTGAACAGCGCCTGGCTACCGTCGACTACGCCAAGCTGGCCGAGGCGGCAGGGTTCGAATCGGTGTGGGTACCCGAAGCGTGGAGCTCCGACGCCTTCACGCTGCTTGGCGCGATCGCCGTCAGCACGCAGCGATTGCGGTTGGCCACCGGCATCGTCAATATTTTCTCGCGCACCCCGGCATTGCTCGCGCAGACGTTCGCCACGCTCGACGAGTTGTCGGGCGGCCGTGCCATCGTCGGCCTGGGCACCAGCGGTCTGCAGGTGATCGAACGCTGGCACGGCCTGAAGTTCGAACGACCGCTCAAGCGCATGCGCGAAGTGGTTGAGGTCATGCGCCTGGCGCTCTCGGGCGAACGCGTCGATTACAGCGGCGAGTTCTTCAAGCTGTCCGGCTTCACCATGCTCATCAAGCCGGTGCAGCAACGGGTGCCGATCTATCTGGCGACGTTCAAATCGCAGTCGCTACGGCTCACCGGCGAGATCGCCGATGGCTGGCTGCCCACGCACGTGTCGCTCGCGCAGGTCAAGCCGATGATGGCGGAGTTGGAGGAAGGCGCAAAGCGCACCGGCCGTGCGGTGGACGCGGTCGACGCCGCGCTGCAAACGCTCACCTGCACGATGC
Organism: uncultured beta proteobacterium; assembly: GCA_902825905.1. Classification (GTDB taxonomy): domain Bacteria; phylum Pseudomonadota; class Gammaproteobacteria; order Burkholderiales; family SG8-39; genus CADEDU01. The sequence goes on along the minus strand of CADECO010000034.1, from coordinate 28,861 downwards.
CCGACGGTAACGAGGCGCGCATGCTGTGCGCGCAGCACCTCGCCTATTACGTCGGCGGCATGGGCGTGTACTACCACGAGCTGATGCATTCCTACGGCTTCGGCGAGGAGGCCGACCGCATCCAGGAACGCTGGCGTGCCAAGGACCGCGACGGCGCCGCGCGCCAGGTGAGCCGCGCCATGCTCGATGCGCTGGTGATCGCCGGCACGCGTGACGAATGTCTGGCCGCGATCGAAGCGCGCCGCGCGCTGGGCGTGAAGCACATCGTGATCTTTCCGCCGCATGGCGCCTCGATCGAAGTCACGCGGCAGACCATGCAGGCGCTTGCGCCGGCGGTTGCGTGACTGCCGGCGCCTTGCGTTGAGTATTGGGAGGAACATGCCCGCCTACTTCGTCGTCCAGGGACGCGTCACCGACAAGGATCGCTACAAGCAGTACCAGGCGGCGGTGCAGCCGTTGATGGTGCGCCACGGCGGCAGACTGCTCGCGCACGGAGCGAAGCTCCAGGTGCTCGAAGGCAATCACGACGGCGGACGATTCCTGGTGTTCGAGTTTCCGACGATGCAGGCGGTCCGCACGTTCTGGGACTCCGCCGAGTATGCACAGGTCAAGGCACTGCGGAGCGGTGCGGCGAACTTGAACGTGTGGGCGATTCCGGAAGAAGGCGGCTGACTCGGCCGTGAGCAATCCGCGTGGCCATCGAAGCGTTGCATGGCCCGCTCCGCTACCAGAGCGTTGGTACCAGCGTCTGTTTGCGTAGTCGCTGATCCGCACTCACGAGCTTCGCGTTCAGCAATTGCGCGGTGGCGATGATGATGCGATCGGCGGGATCGCCCGGGAGTGAATCGTCGTAGGAGCCGGCCAACTCCGCGATCGCCGCATCCACCGGCTCGAACCGAAGCTCGGGCAAGCTGCGCACATCCCCGAGCCACTCCTCGATCGGTACATTGAACGAGAGTCGACCGCGGCGCACGGCCGTAGTGATCTCGAGAACGCTGATCGCCGAGACGACGATGGGGCCTCGCCCGGCTTCGCCGGCGATGCCGCGCCTGGCCTTCGCGGAAAGGTGCGACGGCTCCGACACCCACCAGATGAGCACGTGGGTGTCGATGACGATCATCGATTCATGTCCCACTCTTCCGAACCAATGATCGGATCGAGCGGTCGTTCGAACCGCTTCACGCTGCCGCGCAGGCGGGCACGTACGCGAGCGACATCGGACTTCTGCGCGGCGGGGGGCGCGATCTCGGCGATCGGCGTGCCGCGCGAAGTCACGCGAATGCGCGTGCCGCGCCGTACCTGCGCCAGATAAGTGGGCAGGTTCTGGCGCAGCTCGGTAACGTTGACGTCCTTCACCGACATGATCAGCGGCCTGTTGGGGAAATATCTGTACAGAATTAGTGTACAGATGACGGAGAACGACGGTCAAGCGTCGAACGTGGCGGTCCGTCGCACGCACGTGAAGCACGACCGAGGCGAAGTGCTGCTCAACCGCGCCACTAGTCCTCTCTGGACTGCACGGCTACGGTTCGGCCACGATCCCCATCTCGCGGATGACCTTGGTCCATTTGTCATGATCGCGCCGTGCGACATCGGTGAATTGCTCGGCCTTGAGCGGCCAGGGCACGATGCCGACCTTGCCCAGGCGCTCGGCCACGTCGGGCAGCGCCATGATGCGATTGACTTCCGTGTTCAACCGGTTCGTGATCTCGCGCGGCACGCCCGCCGCGCCGAACATGCCGTACCACACCACCAGTTCGTAGCCGGGCAGCGCCTCGCCGAGCGTGGGTACGTCGGGCAGCACGTCGGCGCGTTTGCCTTCGGTGACCGCAAGGATGCGCAGCTTGCCGGCGCGCAGATGCGGGCTGGACTGCGTGAGCGCGGTGAAGAACAGCTGCGTCTGTCCGGCCACGGTATCGGCCACCGCAGGCGCGCCGCCCTTGTACGGCACATGCACCATCTGCACGCCCGCCATGCGCTCGAACAGCGCGGCGCTGATGTGATTGTTGGAGCCCATGCCGGCCGAGGCATACGCAAGCTTGCCCGGATTCGCCTTTAGATAGGCGATCAGCTCCTTCACGTTGCTGGCGGGCACCGACGGGTGCACCACCATCGTGTTGGTGGCGATGCCGGCCATCGCGATCGGCGTGAAGTCGTCGACGCCCTTGAACGGCATCGATTTGAACAGCGCCGGGTTCATGGTGTGCGTGCTCATCGTGCCCACGAGCAGCGTGTAGCCGTCGGGCTTGGCCTTGGCGACCTGGTCGGAGCCGATGTTGCCGCTCGCGCCGGGCTTGTTCTCGACGATCACCGGCTGACCGAGCGCCGCAGGCAGCTTGTCGGCGATCGCGCGCGCCAGGATGTCGGCGGTGCCGCCAGGCGCCCACGGATTGACGATGCGCACCGGGCGATCAGGGTAGGCCTGTGCGCTCGCGTCGGTCGCCAGTGTGACGCCGAGCAATGCCGCGAACGGCACGAGCAGTGCACGCAGGAGGGTGCGGATCGGTGAGCTCATGCAACCTCCACGTGTAGTTCGACGCCCAGGCGGGCGGTCGTGTCGATGAAATTGAGATCGTCTTCCACCACCTGCTCGCGCACCAGGTAGATGAAGTCGCAGGGCGCACCGAGCGGGAAGGGCGTCCAGTGCCAGGTACCAGGGCGGATGCTCACCGCCTGCGTCCCGTCGAGGATGAATGCGCGGGCGAGACTCAGATCGGGCAGTCCGGATGCATCGGTGTCCGCGTTGGCAGGGACCACCGGAAACACGCTCTTTCCTCCGCCGATCGGAATCCGCGTCTGCGTGCCTTTCATATGGCGTTCGAACCACGAGAAGCGCATGTGCGTGGCTCGGCAGCGCACGTAGCCGAACTTCATCGTGTCGCGCGAGATGGTGGCGATGTCGGGCCAGTAGTCGAGGATGTCCCACTGATCCATGCGATCAGGCGGCACCGGATCGGACATGCGCGCGCGTCCCGATGCGAGCAGATCGCGGTTGGTGATCGCACGTGCATCGCGGCGCGGCACCAGCACGTCGCCGAACGGTGCGAATGCCGTCACGCTGAGCGGTTCGGCGCGCAGCATCTGCTTGCGAGGCATGAGCGAGGTCTCCCTGTCGTCGTGATTGAGGTCGCGCCGCTACAGACTGCGGCACGCCGCGTCGAATGCGATCAGCGTGTCGTCGATGTCGCGCTCGGTATGCGTGATCGAAACGAACCGCCGCTGGCCAGGGTGAACGAACAGCCCGCTCCGCAGCAACGCGTGCTCCAGGCGCATCAGTCTGGCGTTGTCGGCGCGCAGCAGGTCGGCGTAGTTGTGCGGATCGCGATCGGCGAACAGTACGTGCCACATCGGGCCGTAGCCGAGCACGCGCGCCTCGATACCGCGCCGAGCGAGCACTGCGCGCAGTTCGCTCCGTAGCGTCTCGGCCATGCCGAACACGCGCTCGTAGATGCCGGG
>CADECO010000034.1:13623-25305 GCA_902825905.1 uncultured beta proteobacterium | reverse complement strand
GCAGTTCGCTCCGTAGCGTCTCGGCCATGCCGAACACGCGCTCGTAGATGCCGGGAGCTTGCAACACGTCGAGCGCCGCGAGCCCGACCGCGCAGCCGAGATTGAAGCCCTGCAGGGTGCCGTTCTGATCGACGAAGCTGCCGTCGCCACGACGACGCGGATCGGCACGATCAAGAATGTCGGCGCGGCCGGCCACCGCACCTACCGGCAGACCACTGCCGATGATCTTGCCGAAGGCGGCCAGATCCGGCGTCACGCCGAAATGCTGTTGCGCACCGCCCAACCCGTAGCGCAGGCCGGTGACCACTTCGTCCATGATGAACAGCACGTCGTGGCGGCGCGTGAGTTCGCGCAGGCCGTCGAGAAAACCCGGTTGCGGTGCGAGCACGCGCTGGATCGGCTCGACGATCACCGCAGCCAGCTCGTGCGCATGCGCGCCGACGATCCGCGTGGCGGCGGCCAGATCGTTGAACGGCGCGACGATCATCAGCTCCTGTACCTGAGCGGGAATGCCGGCGCTGTCCGGTTGCGGCAGATCGGCTGAGGCGGGCGGCGCGGTCGACAACGCCGCGTAGTCGTGGCCGCCGTGATAAGCGCCCTCGAACTTGAGAATCTTCGCCTTGCCGGTGAAAGCTCGCGCCAGACGGATCGCGTGAAAGGTCGAGTCCGAACCGGAGTTGGTGAACCGCACCCGCTCGGCGCACGGCACCACCGCGCAGAATTTTTCGGCCAGCTCGATCGCGACGTCATTCAGGTACGCGAACGCCATCAGTCCGCGCTGCGCCTGCGCGTTGACGGCTGTCACCAGTGCTGGATGTGCATGGCCGAGGAACAGCGTGCCCGAGCCCAGGCAGTAGTCGATGTATTCGTTGCCTCCGGTATCCCAGAAGCGGCCGCCAGCGCCGTGGCTGAATACGAACCGCACGTCTTCGGGCAGCAGATGGTTGGCGAGCGCACCACCGGGAAAGCAGCGCGTTGCCGTCTGCAATTGCTGCGTTTCCAGGGCGGTCCGCGGTCCGCGTCGGCCCAGAGCGGAGGACGGTACTGGCTGGGACGGGTTCGGCAGGGACAGTTCCGGTGATGAGGCCGGCGGGCTGCGATCGTTCATGCGGGTCTCCGGGCTGCGATGGCGCAGGGCACCACGCTACACCACACGGCACACGACCGGCGCATTCAAGTCGATCGATTCGCCAGCGCGCAGGTGCGTCCAGGTCTGATCGGCAAGCGACACGCACTCCATGTCGCGGGCCGCCGTGAGCGGCTGCGCAGTCGGTTCGATCCACGCCATTGGCGCATCGGCGGTGCCGCGCAGGCGATGCGCAGGCACCTGCTGCCAGCGCACGATCGACGTCATCGCCTCGCGCGAGGCGGTGGCGGCCGGTCCGCGCTTCCACTGCGGCGCACCGCCGAACCAGGCGATCACGGTGGCGCCCTGGCTCGATTCCAAGCGGTAGCGGGTGATCCCGCCGGGGATGAAGCCGTAGCTTTGCCCCCGCCAGGCGCTCGCATTGAAGGTGAGATCCCCCTCGAATACGAACACCTCCTCGCTCACCGGATAGTGACCCACGGCCGGGCGCGACCAGCCGGATGGAAAGCGCACGAAGGCGCGGAACACGCCATCGCCCAGATCGGGCAGGCGGGCAAGTTGCACCGGTCCTGATCCGCCGGGCATGGGCGCATCGGCGAAGCGCAGCGCGTCGCGGCGGATCGTGCGCATCGCGTCGGCGCTGCTCAGTCGGGGAGCCGCAGCACCGTCGTCGCCTCGGCGATGAGCCGATCGCCGTTCTTGAGGCGCTGCGCGATGGTCACCAGCGCTTCATCGCCATCCTCGACTGCGCTCACTTCGCCTTCGACCTGCAGCGCATCACCGGCGAATGCCATCGAGCGGAACTTGAGCGACATCTTGCGCACGAACGCACGCGGGCCGGCCCAATCGAGCACGGCCTTGGCGAACACCGCGCCGTACGCCTGTCCATCGACGATCACGTTGGGCAGCTTCATCGCGCGGGCGTACTCGATGTCGTAGTGCAGGCGATGCCAGTCCCACGTTGCTGCGCCGTAGGAGACCAGATCGACCGTCGTGAACGTGCGTGCCTGCGCCGGGATCGCATCGCCGACATGCACGTTGTCGATCGACAGCGTCAGGCCCACCGCCGGCGGCATGATTGGCTGGGTCATGACTGGCCTCCCGCCGGTTTGGCGCTGGCCCCGCTGCCGGCAGCAGCATTCGCAACCAGGGGTTGCAGCACGATCGTCTCGCGGTTGATCGCGAGCAATTCTTTGTCTTGATTGGTGAAGCGCGCCACCGACAGCACGAACAGCTGCGTGCCGCCGCGCGAGGACGGCCGTTCCTCGATGTTCTCCAGCGTCCAGGTGGCCGACACCCGGTCGGCGGGCAGCACCGGCCGGAAGAATTCGTAATCGTTGCCGGCGCGGATGGTGCGCATACCTTCGACCGGCAGATGCCACTCGTGGCCGATGTAGCCATCGGCCGTAGGCGGACGGTGCGCGTACTGGCACGACTCGCACACCAGCGTGGGCGGGGCGATCACCGACGGATAGCCCGCCGCGCGCGCGTACTCGTCGTCGCAATAGAGCGGATTGGTGTCGTGCATCGCCAGCGCGAAGTAGCGGATCGAGGCGCGGCCGAACTCCTCGCGCGCCGGATAGAACACCTCGCGGCCGATCCAGCTTTTCAGTTCATCGGTGAGCAGGGGCATGGCAGGGACCTTCGTCCGCGTGGGACGCGTCAATCGAGAATTGCGAACGGATCCACTTCGATCTGCATCTCCGGCCGCAACAGCGCCTCGCACACCAGCCCGGTCGAGGCCGGGTAGGGCTCGGCGAGCAGTTTGGTGCGCACGCCCGCGACTTCCTTGTAGCGCGGCAGGCCTGCGGGTGTGACGTACTCGATCGTCTTCACGATGTTGCGCGCCGACCCGCCGGCTGCCTCGACCACCTTGAGGATGTTCGCGTAGGTGTACTCGGCCTGCGCGGCGATGTCGCCATCGAACAGCACGCGCTCGGTGGCCGGATCGAGCGACCCTTGCCCCGACATGAACAGCAGCTTGCCTGCACGGACGCCCGGACTGTAGGTGAGCTTCTTGTAGCGCTCCCACCCGGGATTGACCACGGCGGGCTCATCGCGCGTGGCGATGAAGTCGTACTGCACCAACGCTTCGGGGTGGAACAGCTTGGGCATCAGCAGCCCGGCGGCACCCGGATAAACCGGGCCGAGAAATTCCTTGCGCACCCGGCCGGTGAGCTTGTAGTTGGCCAGCCCGGCCGGCGTGAGGTAATCGACCGTCTTCACCACGCGATCGAAGCCGATGCCCAGCGCACCGAGCATGCGCTTGGCCTTCTCGAAGATCGCGCGCGTCTGCACCACGATGTCGCCTGCACCAATGATGTTGCCCTGCTCGTCGGTCGGCAGCACCGTCGGCATGAAGATCACGCCCGCGGAGTCGCGCGCCACCGGCATGCCGCTGCCCACCGTGGTGGCGGCACCCACTTCGCCGGCCGTGACTTCGATCTCCAGGAATGCCTCGGGCCTGAGCAGACTCTTCACCGGCACCGTGTTGATCGCCGGCTGGTGTTTGCCGAAGATCTCCGCGCGGGTCGCGACGCACTCGGCGTAGCGCTCGATGCCTTCGGGGCGCACGTATTCGACCACGCGCACCACGTCGTTCAGCGTCAGGCCGGCACCTTCGAGAATCGCCGCGATCTTGGCGTAGGCGGTACGCACCTGATCGGCCATGCCGCCCTTGACGACGATGCGCTTGGCGTTCGGGTCGAACTCCGAAGCGGTATGGCCCGACAGATACACCCGATTGCCTCGGCTGATGCCGAGCGAAAACGAGTAACGCGAGTAGTCGTACCAGGGAAAGTGCCTGGGTTTGATGGCGATCGAGTTCAAAGCGAATTTCTCCAGGGCGAGCGCGGTGAGGGGCGGCGCCGGATCAGAGCGGAACGGAACCGGCGGCAAATGCGACGAGCGCCAGCAGCGATGCGATCTCCACCAGGGTGATCTGCATTCGAGCTCTCCTTTGTCGTTTCGTGATGTTGTCGTGCGAATCGGCCCGATTTTAGCGCGCGGCTTCGGGCCGGCGCCGGGGGCGGCACTTCGTAGCGATCGGGTGTCAGTCGGCTGCGGTGTCGCGCAGCGCACGCTTGAGCACCTTGCCGTTGGCGTTGCGCGGCAGCGGCGCATCGCGATAGCTGAAGAAATCCGGCACCTTGTAGTCGGCCAGATGCGCGGCGCAATGCGCGCGCAGCGCTTCGGTGAGGGTGGGGGATGCCACGCCGGCGCGAGGCACGACGATCGCGCGCCCTTTCTCGCCGAGTACGTCGTCGGGCTGCGCGATCAGTGCGGCTTCGACCACGTCGGGGTGCCCCATCAGCACGCTTTCGACCTCGGCGCAGAAGACCTTGTAGCCGCCGCGATTGATGAGGTCCTTCTTGCGATCGAGCACATACACATAGCCTTCGGCGTCGATCGAGCCGATGTCGCCCGATTTCCAATAGCCGCCGACGAACTCGCGCGCGGTGGCCTCGGGGTTGTCCCAGTAGCCGGGCACCACCATCGGTCCGCCGATCCAGAGCTCGCCGGTCTGCCCGGTCGGCACTTCGCGGCCGTCGTCGTCCATCACGCGAATGTCGCCGCAGGTCACGAGCTGCCCCACGCTGGCCAGATGTGCCGCCTGCTCACCGGCGCGGACCATCGTGGCCGGCGAGGTGGTCTCGGTGGCGCCGTAGGCGTTCTGCAGCGAGAGCCGCGGCAGTTTCTCCGCGAGCCGCTGGATGGTGGCCTGCGGCATCGGTGCTCCGCCGTAGCCGCCGACGCGCCAGTGCGACAGATCGAACCGGTCGAACGACGGGTCGCGCAGCAGCAGGTTGTAGATCGCCGGCACGACGATGGTGTGCGTGATGCGTTCGCGCGCAGCCAATTCCAGGAAGGGCGTGGCCTTGAACTCGCGCATCACCACCACGCAGCCGCCGACGTTGAACATGGTGAGGATGATCGCGACCAGTCCGGTCACATGACTGGCCGGCACTGCGAGCATCGATCGATCGGCCGCGGTGCACTGGCAACAGATCTGGAAGTGCATCGCCGAGTGGACGATGTTCCAGTGCGTGAGCATCGCGCCCTTGGGGCGACCGGTCGTGCCCGAGGTGTAGAGCAGCACGGCGGTGGCGTCCTCCCCCGGGTGCGCGTAGGCGGGCGGTGTCGCGGTCGACGCTTCGAGGCGACTGAACGCGTGCGTGCCGGAGAGATGGGCGCCGCTTGCAGCCTGGCCGGGTGCGTCGGCGATCGCGTAGCGCAACTTCAGCGCCGGAGCTTCGGTTGCCGTGGGCACGCGTGCGGCGAGCGACACATCGAAGATGATCGCCTTGGCCTGACATTGATTGAGCACGAAGACGATGCCGTCGCGTTCCTCGCGCACGTTGACGGGTACGGCAATCGCACCCAGTCGGAACACGGCCAGCAAGGCGATCATGAACTCGGCGCGATTGGTGATCAGCAGCACCACGCGGTCGCCTTCGTGCACGCCATCGTCGGTCAGGCCCGCTGCGACCCGCGCCGCGCGTTGCTCGAGTTCGCCGTAGCTCATGCGCGTGGTGCCATCGACCACCGCTTCGCGATCCGCGTGCAGGCTCACCGTATGAGCGACAAGCTCGTTAAGATCGCGCGGCCGATCGCGAAAGCACGGCACGACCCGACCGAAGTGCGATTCGAACCGCAGCGCCCGTTCGGGCCAGGCGCGGGGTGGTACACGTTGCATGGGCAGGCGGTGGTCGGTCACAGGAGCGGAATTCTAGATGAGCAGCATTCTCGATCAGACGGGGCTTGGCCTGCCATGGTTGATGGTGACGGTGGTCGTGCTGCTGTTGATCATTGCGGTGGCGACGGTGGTGCTGCTCGTGCGTGCGCCTTCGGCGCGCGATCTCGCGGCGCTGGCGCGCGACAACGAGCGGCTGGAACGCGAACTGCGCGAGGAACTCGCGCGGCAGCGCACCGAATCGGCCGAACACTCGCGCGCGCAGCGCGAGGAACACGCCAGCCAGTTCGCGCGGGTCGGGCAGATGCTGGGTGCGCAGTTGTCGCAGATGGCGCAGGTGCAGAACAACCAGATCGACGCGTTCGCGCAGAGCCTCACCGGGCTCACTCGCGCCAACGAGGAGAAGTTCGAGCATTTGCGTGCCACGGTCGATCAGCGTCTGGTGCAGACGGCCGCCGATCAGCGCACCGGCCGCGAGGAAACCGCACAGACGCTGAAGCGGTTCGGCGATGCGCTGGGTGAGCGCCTGCAGCAGATGGCCGAAGCCAATGACCGGCGCATCGTCGAGTTGCGCGGCACGGTCGACGAACGTCTGCGCGAGCTGCAGACCGACAACACCAAGAAGCTCGACGAAATGCGCCAGACCGTCGACGAGAAGCTGCACAAGACGCTCGAAGAGCGCCTGTCGCAGTCGTTCCAGCAGGTGAGCGAGCGGCTGGAGCAGGTGCATCGCGGGCTGGGCGAAATGCAGTCGCTCGCCGCTGGTGTGGGTGACCTGAAACGCGTGCTCACCAACGTGAAGACGCGCGGCACCTGGGGTGAGGTGCAGTTGGGCAATCTGCTCGAGCAGCTCATGGCCCCAGGCCAGTTCGAGCGGCAGGTGGAAACGCGGCGCGGTTCGGGCGAGCGCGTCGACTTCGCGATCCGCCTGCCGGGTCTGGGTGGCGAGGGCGATGCCGTCTATCTGCCCATCGACGCGAAGTTCCCGCAGGAAGACTATCAGCGACTAGTCGAGGCGCAGGAACGCGCCGATCTCGAAGCGCTCGACGAAAGCGGCAAACAACTCGAGGCCCGCATCAAGCTCGAGGCGCGCTCAATCCGCGACAAGTATCTGCAGCCACCGCTCACCACCGATTTCGCCGTGCTGTTCCTGCCCACCGAAGGGCTCTATGCCGAGGTGCTGCGCCGTCCGGGGCTTGCCGACGTACTGCAACGCGAGTACCGCGTGATCATCGCCGGACCGACCACGCTCGCCGCGCTGCTCAACAGTTTGCAGATGGGGTTCCGCACCCTGGCGATCCAGAAGCGATCGAGTGAAGTGTGGGCGCTGCTCGGTGCGGTGAAGACCGAGTTCGGCAAGTTCGGCACGGTGCTCGCCAAGACCAAGGAAAGGCTCGATCAAGCGGCGAAATCGATTGGCGATGCCGAGGTGCGCACGCGGCAGATCGAACGCAAGCTTACTCAGGTCGAATCGCTGCCCAGCGCCGATGCGCAGCTCATGCTCGGTCAGCCTGAGTTGCCGTACGAGCCCGAGCCGGCGCGCGATACACCGACGCCCGGCGAGCGTTGAGGCGCCCCGAAACGGCACGAGCGGCATAGACTCGGGCGGCTTTGGTATGGCCCCAACTACCCGGAGAACCGCTCGTGCCCGACGTCCAACGTGGTCTGATCCCGATTCGCGACATCGTCTTGCTGCAGGCCTATCTGCACGAGCTGGGTTACCTGCCCGACATTGACGGCAAGAACGATCAGAAGACCCGCGACGGGGTGCGGCGCTTCCAGCGCGATCAGGGGCTGATCGCCGACGGCGTTGCCGGTGAGAAGACCTGGACCCGCTTCTTCGCCCTCAAGCCGGAGCTCATCGGGGAGGTGTCGAAGAAGTGGTTGGGCAGCGCCGACATCGAGCATGTCGCCAATCAGGTCGGTCTGCCGGTGGCTACGGTGCGCGCGGTCTACAAGGTCGAATCGGGCGGTTCGGGCTTCTGGGCGCTGCGGCCGAAGATCCTGTTCGAAGGCCACGTGTTCTGGCAGCAGCTCGTCAAGCGCGGCAAGAAGCCGGCGGCGCTGCAGGCGGGCAATCAGGACATCCTGTTCCCGCGGTGGGATCGCACCAAGTACGTCGGTGGGCCGGGCGAGTACGCGCGCCTGGCTAAGGCGCAGAAGATCGATTCGGGTGCCGCGCTGGAATCGGCTTCGTGGGGGCTGTTCCAGATCATGGGCTATCACGCGGTCGGCCTGGGCTACGCGTCGGTGGAGACCTATGTGGAGGCGATGTACGCCAACGAGCGCGCGCAACTCGAGGCGTTCGGCAAGTTCGTGCAGGTCAACCGCTGGGAAGGAAAGTCGCTGGTCGATTGGTTGCGCGAGCGCAACTGGCCAAAATTCGCGCGCGCCTACAACGGCCCGGGCTACGCGCAGAACCAGTATGACGTGAAGCTCCGGCAGGCGTACGAGGCGGCGCTCACGCAGCAACGCTAGGCTTTTGGGCCGGAGGCGCGGCGGCGCGGGCAGGGTACCGGTGCCGCAGTCGCAGAGAATCGCGTCGAGGCCAGCTGCACGCGACTGAGGATCGGCATGAACCGCACAAGTATTGCCGGATGTCTGTTTGCGAACTTCTCTGCGCCGACCATCGCGCGCCTTCGTGCCGCGCTGTTCGCGGTGCTCGCGTGCGTAGTGACGCCGAGCGTAACGGCGCAGTCCTCCAGTGCCACGCGCATCATCGTCGGCTTTCCGGCCGGCGGTTCGCCCGACGTGGTCGCGCGCATCCTCGCCGATCGGATCAAGGACTCCGGCATCACCGCTGTGGTGGAGAACCGTAGCGGTGCAGGCGGCCGGATCGCGGTGGAGTACGTCAAGAACGCGCCGGCTGACGGCTCGGTCTGGATGCTGATGCCCGCGGCGGTGATGGAGATCTTTCCGCGCATCGTCGGCAAGTTGCCGTGGGATCCGCACGCCGACTTCCAGCCGATCGGCATCGCGGTCGAATACAGTTTCGGGCTCACCATCGGGCCGGCCACGACCGCGAAAACGTTCGCCGAGTTCGTGCAATGGTGTCGCGCGAATCCGGACAAGGCGACGTTCGGCACACCGGGCAATGGCACGCCGCAGCATTTCATCGGCGCGGGGCTGGCCAAGGCCGGAAACTTTCCGCTCACGCATGTGCCGTACAAGGGCGGGGCCGAGGCGATCAAGGATCTGTTCGGCGGCAACATCGCCGGCATGATCACTACGGTGCCGATCGGCGTGCCGCATCACCAGGCGGGCCGGCTGCGGCTGATCGCCGACTCTGGCGCACGACGCAACGCCGTGGTCACTGACGTGCCGACGGTTAAGGAGCTTGGTTTTCCGAACCTTGAGATTCACGACTGGTTCGGCCTGTTCGTGCACCGGAAGGTGCCGGCGGCCGAGGTCGCACGCATCATCCAGGCGTTCAACGCCGCCATCATGCACGCCGGATACGAGCCGGCGATCCGCAAGCTCGGTTTCGATCTGCCGCGGCCCGACACGCCCGCCGCGATCGAAGCCCGCATGAAAGCCGAATCCGATCGCTGGAACGAGATGATCCAGGCGGCGAACTTCAAAGCCACTGAATAGGGAGAAGAGTCATGGCCATCGACATGCACGCGCACTGGACCCCGCGCGGACTGATCCGACAGAGCGAAGCCGGCAAGGATTGGTACGGCTGGCGCATCGTGCGCGATCAGGCCGGCGCCGAACACATTGCGCATGGCGAGCGCATTCTCAAATTCGCTGCGTCACGTTCGGTCCTTGACGACCCCGCAGCGCGTGCCGCGGCCCGTCAGCAGCACGAAGGCATCGATCTGGAAGCGCTGGTGCTCACCGGCACGTTCTGGAACTACCAGCTCGACGAAACCGAGGCGGCACGCTTCACCCGCGAAGTGAACGAGGAGATCGCCGAGGTGCAGCGTGCCTTCCCCGACCGGTTTCGCGGCATGGCGGTGTTGCCGATGCAGCACGCCAGGCTCGCGCTGGCCGAACTCGACTACGCGACCAGCAAGTTGGGCTTGAGCACGATCCTGTTGGCCTCCAACGTGCGCCGGCTGAACCTGGATGAGCCGGCAGTGCTGCCGATTCTGGAGGCTGCCGCCAAGCTGGGCGTGTCGATCGTGGTGCATCCGACCATCTGGGACAAGGCCGGCGAAGACCGCTTCCCGCGCTACCACTTCTGGAATTCGTTCGGTGCGCCGCTGGAATCGAGCCTCGCGGCGATGTCGGTCGTGTACAGCGGCTTGCTCGACCGCCATCCGGACGCGCGCATCATGTTCACGCAGGGCGGGGGCTGGATCCACTACGGCGTGGGTCGCCTGAATCTGCGCTATCTGCAACGCGCCGATGCGCGTCCGATGGCCCATCCGCCTGCGAGCTACCTCTCGCGGCTCTATTTCGATTGCCTGATCCACGACGACGATTCGCTCGAACTCCTGAAGAAGCGCGCGGGCACCAGCCGCATCATGATCGGCACCGATCATCCTGCCGGCGGGAACATCGTTGGCGGCGCGGTGAACTGGATCGTCAACAGCCCGTTGTTCACCCCGCAGGAGAAGGAGCAGATCCTGTGGCGCAACGCCGCGACGTTCCTCGGGCTCGACCAGAATGCGCCGTTCATGCGCCGGCGATCCGAACGCGTGGCGGGAAGGAGCGCGGCATGAGGCTGGCCACGATATTGCTGGGGCTGGCCTGCGCGCTCACGAGCACGACCAGCTTGGCGCAGAGTGCGGCCAAGAGCGAGTCCGGCTATCCGGCCCGCACGATCAAGATCGTCGTCGCGTATTCACCCGGCGCAGGCGTCGATCTGATGTCGCGCGCGGTGGCGCAGAAACTGTCGGAGTCGGTCGGTCAGCCGGTGGTGGTGGAGAACCGGCCGGGGGCGCACGCGATCGTCGGTGCCGACTATGTCGCGAAGCAGCCGGCCGACGGCTACACGCTGCTGGTAATCGATCGCGGTGCGCTCACCATCAATCCGAGCTTGTACAAATCGCTGCCGTACAACCCGCTCAAGGATTTCGCCTACACCGGCATATCCACCGAGCTGCGCTACGTGCTGGCGATCAATCCGGCGCTTGCAGCGCCGACGTTCAAGGATTTCGTCGCGCTCGCGAAAGCCAAGCCGGGCAGCCTCAACTACGCGAGCTTCGGCACCGGCAGCATCGTGCAGCTCAATTTCGAGCGGCTGAAGTCGCAGGCGGGCGTCGATCTTACCCATGTACCGTACAAGGGGACCACGCAAGTCGTGACATCGGTAATGGCGGGCGATGCGCACATCATGATGTCCTCGCCCGAGGGCGTGCTGAACTACGTGCGCGACGGTCGGCTGCGCGCGATCGCGGTCGGTGCACCGGCCCGCATGGCGATGCTGCCCGACGTGCCGACGATGCAGGAGGTCGGCGGCGGTACCGACACGCTGGTACCCACGTACTTCACCTTCGCTGCGTCGGGTGGAACACCCCGGCCGGTGATCGCGAAACTTCACACCGAGCTGGGGCGTGCCCTTGCGGCGCCCGAGGTGGCCGAGCGGCTCGCGCGCGGCGGGTTGATTGCGCAGCCGAGCACGCCCGAGGCGTTTGCCGACAGCGTGAAGCAAGACATCGAGCGATTCGGCAAGCTGGTGCGGGAGCTCGGCATCCAGGCGCAGTGATCGAGCGTATCTAGTTCACACGCAACGGCGCGGGCGAAATCCATCGAACTTTGCCGCGCTGGTGTGTCGAATACGATCCCTCAATCGACTGGAGCATGGAATGAAATCAACCCTCGCACGGACTGCCGTCGCGCTCGCCCTGGCCGCAACGGCCGCGCTGAGTTCAGGCTGTGCCACGCGCGCCGCCGACCCGAATCAACTCGCCGGACCGGAAGTGCCGGTGTACAGCGATGGGCGCCTGGGCGG
>CADECO010000034.1:7554-13523 GCA_902825905.1 uncultured beta proteobacterium | reverse complement strand
GCGAGCAGCAGCTTGATCGTCTCGACATTGCCGTAGCCGGCGGCCCACATCAGCGCGGTCGACTCGTTGGCGTAGCGCTCGTTCACTGCCACGCCTGCCTTCAGCAGCACCTCGACGCAGGCGCCACAGCCATTGCCGGCCGCGTAGACCATCGCCGTCTTGCGGACGCGATCGATCGCCGCAAGATCGGCGCGATGGGCAAGCAACAACTCGACCATCGATGCATGGCCGCCGAACGCGGCGCTCATGAGCGGCGTGACGCGGGCGAGGTTGGCGAGATTGACGTCTGCGCCTTTCTCGATCAGCTGCCGGGCGAGATCGAGCTTGCCTGCACGCGCCGCAAGGTTGAGGGGCGTGTCGCCGAGCCGATTGCGCGAGTTGACGTTCGCACCCTGCTCGATCAACGCAAGGATCGATGCCTCGCTGCCATCTCGCGCGGCGAGGAGCAGTTCGAAATGGATGTTTCGCTGTGCTGACGTCTCGCTGACTTGCAAGGCGGAAAAGACCATGACGAACAGCAAGGCGAGTCGGACAGATCGGCGTCTTCTCGGTGGCAAGCGCGTTGCGGCGTTGCAGCATCGACTCATGCGAGCCTCCTCTTGTCATCCACGATGATGCTGTATCGGCACACAGCACCGCGCCTATAATGGACTGCGCTCGAATGCATTCTAATCCGCGCAACCCGAAGCGACGCTGATCGCTGTCGTAAGAGGACTCGGCTTCACAGTCAACGGAGCCGACGGAGCAGACCTCAATCGATCAAAACAAAGGAGAGGGGTTATGAACGCTCGCCTCACCCTGCGCGCACTCGCCGTTACCGCGGCGATGGTCATCCCGTACGTCGCGCATGCCCAGGAAGTGCAGAACCAGAAGAAGGGACCGGCCACCACCACCGCCAAGAGCATCAACGTCACGCAGGAGATGCTCAACGCCGCCGGCAGGCAGTCGCGTAACTGGCTGCACACCAACGGCAGCTACGATCAGATGCGCTACTACCCGGGCACTCAGATCAACACCGAGAACGTCCGCCGGCTGCGTCCGGTGTTCGTGGTGCAGACCGAAGTGGTCGAGTCGATGGAGACGGCGCCGATCGTGGTCGACGGCATCATGTACTTCACCACGTCGTTCAATCACGTCTACGCGGTGGATGCCGCGACCGGCAAGGAGTTCTGGCACTACAAGCACAAGATGGGGCCGGTGACGACGTTTTGCTGCGGACCGAACAATCGCGGCGTGGCCGTGTCGGGCGGGCGGCTGTTCATGGGCACGCTCGATGCGAAGCTGGTCGCGCTCGACGCCAAGGACGGCAAGGTGCTGTGGGAAACGCAGATCGCCGATCCGGAGAAGGGCTACAGCGAGACGATGGCGCCGACGGTCGTCGACAACAAAGTGCTGATCGGCACCAACGGCGGCGAGTATGGGATTCGCGGCTTCGTGAAGGCGTTCAACGCCGAGGATGGCAAGGAGCTCTGGACCTTCTTTACCGTCCCCGAGAAAGGGCACGAGGGCAAGTGGGACCCGAAAGACGCCACCGGTCGCGACATGAAGCGCGACATCGCCAAGGAGAAAGAGGCGTTCGCGAAGGACAGCTCGTTCTGGCAGACGCTCGGCGGCGGCGTGTGGATGAACCCTGCGGTCGATCTGAAGAACCGCACGGTATGGTTCGTGGTCGGCAATCCATCGCCCGATCTGTACGGCGACGAGCGCCCCGGCGACAACCTCTACACCGACTCGATCGTCGCGGTCGATCTCGACAAGGGCTCGTACAAGTGCCACTTCCAGTACGTCGCGCACGATGTATGGGATCTTGATGCGGTGAGCCCGCCGATCCTGGTGGATGCGCGCGACAAGAGCGGCAAGATGGTGCCGGCGGTGATCCACGGCGGCAAGACCGGCCACGTCTACGTGCACCGGCGCGACAACTGCGACCTGATCCGCTTCTCCGAGGCGATGATTCCGCAGGAAAACATGTGGGTGCTGCCCACTGCTGAAGGCGCGCGCATGCTGCCTGGGGCCAACGGCGGGGTCGAGTGGTCGCCGATGGCGTTCAGCCCGAAGACGCGGCTCACCTACGCGATGAACCTGCATCAGCCGATGACCTATCACGTCGAGGCGGCGAAGTATCCGGGCGGCAGCAAGCTGTGGCTCGGCGGCGCGTTCAAGGCCATTGCCAGCGAGAAGCAGTGGGGGCGCGTGGCAGCGGTGAATGTCGATACCGGCAAGATGGTGTGGAAGTTCGACACCGAGCAGCCGCTGATCGGCGGCGGGCTGGCAACGGCTGGCGATCTGTACTTCTACGGCGAAGGCAACGGACTGTTCCGTGCGCTCGATGCGCGCAACGGCAAGCTGTTGTGGCAGTTCCAGTGCGGTGCCGGCGCAAACGCGATGCCGGTGTCGTACACGGTCGGCCAGAAGCAGTACATCGCGATGGGCTGCGGCGGCAACACCCAGCTCGACTTCAAGCGCGGCAACAGCATGTTCGTGTTCGCAGTCGATTGAACGCGCACTGACGTCACTACTCGCTAGACTACGCGGGGCCGTCGCAACTGGCGGCCCCGTTGTTTTTTTGGCCACGTGAGAGGCGAGGAATGCATCGACGTAGTGAACTGATTCGATGGGTTGCGTGCGTCGCGGCGGTGTTGATCAGTGGATCGATCGCGGCCCAGGACATCGAACGCGGCCGCAAGAAGGCCGAAGCATGCGTGGCGTGCCACGGTCCCAACGGCAATTCATTGCAGCCGGCGTTTCCCAGTCTGGCGGGCCAGACGTCGCGCTACATCTATCTGCAGCTCAAGGATTTTCAGGAAGGGCGGCGCAAGGAGCCGCAGATGGATCCGTTCGTCAAACCGCTCACCCGCGAGGACATGTTCGACTTGTCGGCGTTCTTCGCCGCGCAGCGGCTGCTGCCCACCAAGTTCAAGCCGGATCCTGCGAAGGTCGCGAAGGGCAAAGCCAAGGCCGAGGAGGTGCTATGCACCATGTGCCATCTTGGCGGCTTCAAGGGGCAGAACGAAATTCCTCGAGTGGCGGGCCAGCAGTTCGACTACATCATCAAACAGATGAAAGACTTCAAGACGGCCAAGCGCACCAACGACGCGGGCAACATGGCGAGCGTGTCGAAAACGCTTTCCGACGACGACATCGAAAACCTGGCGCACTACCTCGTCGATCTGCGCTGAACGAGCGAGGCGTCAAGGCGGGCCGGAGCAGCGGGCGGTCGGCTTCAATCGAATCGTAGATTGCGCGCCTTCACCAGCTTCGCCCACTTGTCGACTTCATTCGCGACGGCCTGCGCCAGCGCCTCGGGCGTACCGCCGGCCACCTCCGTACCCAGCGACAACAATCGCTCGCGCACATCGGGCAACTGCAGCGCCTTGTTCACTTCACGATTGAGCGTCGTGACGACGCCGGCCGGCAGCTTCGCCGGCCCAAGCAGAGCGAAGTAGGTGCCGCCCTCGACCGGGAATCCCTGTTCGGCAAGCGTCGGCGTATCGGGCAGCAGCGCGAACCGCTTCACACTGGCCACGCCAAGCAGCCGGAATTTTCCCGCCTTCACGTGCGGGTTCGCGGTGGCGTAGACATCGAGCGACGATTGCACTTCGCCGCCAAGCAGTGCGGCGATCAACGGCGCGCCGCCCTTGTACGGCACATGCACGATCTCCATGCCGGTGCCTTGCTTCAGCAACTCGTAGGCGAGGTGGTTGGAGCTGCCGTTGCCGAACGAACCGAAATTGAGTTTGTTGGGATGCGCGGCGGCGAACGCCACGAGTTCCTTGAGCGTGTTGGCCGCCACGCTCGGGTGTACCAGCAGCAGGTACGGCGTGGTCGCGATCATCACGATCGGCGTGAAATCGCGCACCGGGTCGTAGGGCAGGCTCTTCTGCGTCGCTGAATTGGTGCCGAAGGTGCTCGCGGTACCCAGGATCAGGTTGTAGCCGTCGGGCGCCTGCTTGGCGACGAAGTCGGTGGCGATGGCGCCGGCCGCACCAGGGCGCGCCTCGATCACGAACGATTGCCCGAGCGCGGCGCCGACCTTGTCGAACACCGTGCGCATCACCACGTCGCCCGAGCCGCCGGCGGGAAACGGATTGATGATGCGCACCGAGCGCTCGGGGTAGGTTTGTGCATGCGCCCCGGGCGTCGCCGCGCCGACCGCCGCGAGCGCACTTGCGATCAGGAGTCGTGCAGCGAGGCGTTGCGATCGGTCGATGGTTTTGATGGCATTCATCGGGGCATCCGTTGGGCGGCGAGTTCGGGGGCGAGGCGATCAGGGCGAAGCCGGCGCGCGCCGACGCACCAGTGCGAACTTGTCGTTGCGGAACACTTCCTCGTCGCGCTGGTTGTAGACGTGGTCGCGAAACACTACCAGGCCACGATCGGGTTTGGACGTGTCGCGCTTGTCGATCACCTCGACTTCGGTGCGAATCGTGTCGCCCGGGCGCACATGCTTGAGGAACTTCGCGTTCTCGATACCCATCAGCGCGATCACGCTTCCACTGAACAGATCGCCCGTCATCGCCGTGGAGAACGACATCACCAGATGGCTGGGGCAGATGCGTCCATCGAGTCCGCGCGCGCGCGCCGCATCGTCATCGAGGAAGATCGGCACCTTGTAACCGACCAGCTCGCAGAACGCATCGTGGTCGGCGTCGGTGATGGTGCGCACCCGGGTGGGAAAGCGCGCACCGATCGGGAAGTCTTCGAAGAACTGGCTCATGGTTGGGTGGGTGGAGCGGAACGGATCGTGATGGTGCCAGAATAGGACCGGGACTCTCCGGGAGAAAAAGGCTCATGCGCTGGCTACCGATTGCGCTGTCGTCGTTGTGCGTGGCTGGATCCGCGTTCGCGCAGCCATCGTTCCCGATCGCCGGCAAGCCGGTGCGCATCGTCATCAGCGTCTCGCCCGGCGGGGGGTCGTCGGAAGTGCTCGCGCGCACCGTCGGCGAGGAGATGCGTGCCTCGCTCGGTGTGCCGGTGCTGGTGGAGTTCAAACCCGGTGCCAACCAGCGCCTCGGACCGGAGTTCGTCGCCAAGAGCCCGCCCGATGGCCACACGTTGCTGGTGGCGAGCTCGGCGCAGATCACCATCTTCCCGCGCAGCTACAAGATGCTCAACTACCACCCGGAACGCGATCTCGTTCCGCTCATGCATGGCGCGAACTTCCGGCTCACGCTGGTGGTGAGCGACAAGTCGCCGGCCGACAACCTCGCCGAGTTCGTGAAGCTCGCCAAGGCGAAGGGCAGGGTGCCGATCGGGTCGTTCGCCGCGGGCGGTGCTTCGCATTTCGCGCAGGTGATCCTGGCGCGCGCGGCGGGTATCGAGACCTTGCATGTGCCGTACAAGGGCTCGGCGCCGATGAAGATCGATCTGCTGGGCGGTCAGCTCGATGCCGCGTTCGATGTCGATTCGTCGGTCGCGCAGCTCGCGCGCGACGGCAGGCTGAAGATCCTGGCAATGAGCGGCACGTCGCGCCATCCGACGCTCGGCACCGTCCCGACGTTCCGCGAGCAGGGATTCGACCAGTTCGACATGACGCTGTGGCTCGCGTTCTTCGCGCCGGCCGGAACACCCGCGGAAATCGTCAATCGCCTGACCCGTGAATTGCAACGCGCCATCGCCGTGCCGGACGTGCGCGCCAGACTCACCCACGCGGGCATGGAGCCCACCGGCGGAACCAGCGCCGAGCTAGTCGAGATCATTCGCCGCGATACGGGCGTGTGGGGGCAGGCGGTAACCGATTCGGGCTTTCGGGCCGAAGAGTAGGCATCGCAGGGACACGCCGCAAAACACCGCAAAACACCGCAAAACACCGGGAACCCGGGGATGATGCAACCGCGCATCGTGATCATCGGCGGCGGCGTGATGGGCGCGGCCACCGCGTGCTTTCTGGCGCGCGATCACGGTATCGCAGCCACGGTGCTGGAGCGCGATCCGACCTACGCGCGTGCTTCGAGCGCGCTCTCGGCCAG
>CADECO010000034.1:0-7454 GCA_902825905.1 uncultured beta proteobacterium | reverse complement strand
CGGTGCTGGAGCGCGATCCGACCTACGCGCGTGCTTCGAGCGCG
Organism: uncultured beta proteobacterium; assembly: GCA_902825905.1. Lineage (GTDB taxonomy): Bacteria > Pseudomonadota > Gammaproteobacteria > Burkholderiales > SG8-39 > CADEDU01. The sequence continues at coordinate 7,410 of CADECO010000034.1, read as the reverse complement.
CTCTCGGCCAGTTCGATCCGCCAGCAGTTCAGCACCGCGGTGAACATCGCGTTGTCGCAGTGGAGCCTGGCGTTCATGCGTCGCGTCGGCGACGAGCTCGCGCTCGACAGCGAGCGCCCGCAGATCGGGCTGGTCGAGCCCGGTTATCTGTATCTTGCCGATACCGTCGGGAGCGAGGTGCTGCGGGCCAACCATCTGGTCCAGCAGGCCGCTGGCGCAGCGGTCGAGCTGCTCGCGCCCGCCGCGATGCGCGAACGGTTTCCCTGGCTCGCGGTGGACGATCTCGCGCTTGGCGCGCATGGGGTGATGGGCGAGGGCTGGTTCGACGGCCCGGCGCTGATGCAGGCGTTCCGGCGCAAGGCGATCGCATGCGGGGCGCGGTTCGTGACGCGTGAAGTGCAAACGTTCGAGGCGCAAGGTGAGCGCCTGACCAGCGTGCGATGTGCGGACGGTCGGATCGAGCCGGCGGATATCGCCGTGCTGTGCGCAGGCGCCTGGACCGCACCGTTGGCCGCGCAACTCGGGCTGCAGTGGTCGGTGCGACCGAAGAAGCGCGACGTGTTCGTGCTCGATTCGCCGGCGGTGCTCGAGCGCTGTCCGCTGGTGATCGATACCAGCGGCGTGTGGTTCCGGCCCGAGGGCCGCGGCTTCATCGCCGGGGCGCCACCGCGCGATGGTGACCCCGACGAGCCGCCGCTCGATCGAATCGATCACGGCCTGTTCGAAGCGGTCATCTGGCCGGCGCTGGCCGCGCGGGTGCCGGCATTCGAAGCGTTGCGCGTGCGCTCGGCGTGGGCGGGCTACTACGAGATGCACCTCTTCGATCACAACGGACTGGCGGGCGCGGTGCCGGGCTGGTCGAACGTGTTCACCGCGTGCGGATTCTCCGGGCATGGCATGCAGCACTCGCCGGCAATCGGCAGCGCGCTTGCGGCACTGATTGCAGACGGGCCGACGACCGCGCCGTCGATCGAGGCGCTGTCACCGCTGCGGGTCGAACGCGGCGAACCCTTGGTCGAGAGAAACGTCATTTGAGCGGCGATCGATCCGCGATCGGAGCCGCAGTGTTGGATCGCCGCTGCAATGCTGGATCGCCCCTTGCAATGCTGGATCGCCCCTGCAATGCTGGATCGCCGGAGCGACGTTCGATCGCGACGGCCCGCCAGGGCAGTGAGGGTGTCGGTTACGTCGGCTTGATATCCGGCAGAAGCCGGTCGAACTCGCGTCTGACGACCTCGTAGCACTCGCAAGCGTGTGCTTCCAGCCCGAGCCGGTCGATCACCGTGATGCGCCCTCTCGCGTAACGGATCACGCCCAGGCTTTGCAGTTTGCCGGCAGCCTCGGTCACGCCCTCGCGGCGCACACCCAGCATGTTGGCAATGAGTTCCTGGGTCATCAGCAGTTCGTTCGAACTCAACCGGTCGATGCTGAGCAGCAACCAGCGACACAGTTGCTGTTCGAGCGAATGATGGCGATTGCAGACCGCCGTCTGCGCCATCTGCGTCAGCAGCGCCTGCGTGTAACGAAGCAGCAGGTGTTGCAATGCGCCGCCTCGGTTGAACTCATCTTTGAGATGCCGCCCGTTCATCCGGTAGGCATGACCTTCGCTGTGTACCACCGCGCGGCTCGGTGTCGTCTCACCGCCCATGAAGAGCACCACACCCACCATGCCTTCATTGCCGACCACCGCGATTTCGGCTGATGCGCCGTCCTCGGTGACATAGAGCAGGGAGACGATCGAGTCGGTGGGAAAGTAGACGAGGTTCTGTTTGCTTCCGGACTCGTAGATCACTTCACCGAGGTGCATCGGCACCAGTTCCAGGTGCTCGCGCAGTCGTTCGAGTTCCGCCGTGGGCAGCGCGGTCAACAGCCGGTTTTGAGGCTGCGCGGAAAGGTCTGTCATGACGATGGGTCGATGGGTCGCCTGAATCGACCCATGGCTGCGCCAGGGCGGCTGCAGCGGGGATCGAGGCAGGATACCAGAGCCTCGATTCCCGGCATCACACGCGGCAGCCCATCGAGGCCGCGCTGTCAGCGATCGCCTTCTACGATCTGTCGATCAGGCAACCGGTGTGCGAACTCAGTGACTCCCGTACACGATCCGTAACAGCAGCAGCAGCGACGCCGCGCCGATGGCGGCGAAGACCAGGCTCCCCACCAAGCCGCCCGCCTCGAACAATCCGAGCCGGTCGAACAGGTAACCAGCGAATACGGCCCCGACGACGCCAAACAGAATGTCACCGACAACGCCAAGATGGTTCTGTCGTGCCTTCTGCGCTGCGATGGCTCCGGCAGCCAGACCGATCGCAGCGAACCATAAAAACTCCATGTGAAGATCCTATTCCCGTGGGTGCCAATCGAATCAGAGCCGCACAACCCGTCAACGATCCGGCGCGCACTCGGACGACAGGGGGGGTCAATACGCGAAGTTGCTGTCCGGTTCCGTACGGTGGCGCACATAGGCCGGTGCGATCGCCATGCGCGCGATCAAGCGCCCGTGCATCGATTCGACTGTCAGCCGAGAAACAAATCGATCGCTGCCGCCAGCGCGCGCGGATTGTCCTGACTGACGCGATGATCGGCGTCGATCGCCATCGTCTGTGCACCCGGAATGATCCCGGCCAGTCGCTGCATGTTGTGCAGCGGGAACACCGGCGAGTGTGTGCCGCGGATGATCAACGTGGATTGGTGCACGCGGATCTCGTCCCAGATCGGCGTCTCGAGCATGTGCTCGGTCTCGACCACGCCCGGCGGGTGATAGCGCCATTGCACCGAGCCGTCGCTGTTCGCCGCGAACGAGTGACGGCTGAAATGATCCTTCATCGGCTCGGACCAGCGGCCCGAGAACGGCATCGCCGCGCGCGCCGCGGCCAGTGACGGAAAGCGAAACTCCCGGACCATCTGCGCGCGTACGCTGGCGCTCAGCGCCGGATCGAGCGACAGCCCGGGATCGACCACGACCAGCTTGGCGACACGTTCAGGCCAGCGCGAGGCAAGCAGCAGCGCGAGATTGCCGCCGGTGGCCGCGCCGACCAGATGCACACGCGGTGCGCCGAGCCGATCGAGCAGGGCGCAGGTGTCGGCGAGATAGTGTTCGTAGCGATAGCCGCTCGCCGGATAGTCCGACAGACCATGCCCGCGCTGATCCGGGGCGATGAAACGGTTGGGCAGCGCCGAGTGTTCGACGACGAAATCCCACACTCGGGCATTGGTGCGGTTCGGATGCAGCAATACGATCGGCAGCGCCGAACCGGGCCAGTCCAGCGCGTGCAGGCGCAACGCGTCCAACTGCACGAAAGTGGATTGCGCGGGGCGTTGGAATTCCATGTGGCGCGGGAACTCGCGGGTCGCTACACCAGGCCCTCGAACAACTGCACCGTGACCAGATCGCCCGCGCTGACGTTGCCGCGTTCGTGCTCGAGCACGATGAAGCAGTTGGCCTCCGACATCGAACGCAGCACCCCCGAGCCCTGCTGACCGGTGAGGCGAACGGCGTAGCGACCCTGCGCATCACGCGCGAGGATGGCGCGCTGATACTCGGTGCGGCCGGGTTTCTTGCGCAGCGGATCGAGGCAGGGTGCTTGCAGGGTCGGCAAGGAGAAATCGTCGGTGCGCCCCGACATGGCGAGCAACGCATCGCGCACGAAGAAGTAGAACGTCACCATCACCGCTACTGGATTGCCGGGCAGCCCGAAGAACCGTGCCGCGGAATCGCCATTACCGATGCGACCGAAGGCCATCGGTCGGCCCGGGCGCATGCCGATCTTCCAGAACGCGACTTCACCCAATTTCGCCAGCAACGAGCGGATGAAATCGGCTTCACCCACCGAGACGCCGCCCGAGGTGATGACCGCATCCGCGTTGGCGGCTGCGGTGACGAGCGCGCGCTCCAAGCTGGCCGGATCATCCTTCACCACGCCCAGGTCGATCACGTCCACGCCCAGGCGTGTGAGCATGCCGAACAGCGTGTAGCGATTGGAGTCGTACACCTGGCCATCGCTGAGCGGCTGCCCGACCGAGGCCAACTCGTCGCCGGTGGAGAAGAACGCAACGCGCAGCCGGCGCTTGACCTCGACCTCGCCGATCCCGAGCGAGGCGATCAGCCCCAGTTCCTGCGGGCGCACCAGCCTGCCTGCGGGGATGGCGACCTTGCCGATGCCGAGATCTTCGCCGGCGAAGCGCATGTTCTCGCCCGCTTTCTGGCCCGGCGGAATCATGACGACGCCGTTGTCTTCGCGCACGATCTCCTGCACGACCACCGTGTCGGCGCCTTTTGGCATCACCGCGCCGGTCATCACGCGCACGCACTCGCCCGGGCCGATCCCGCCGCCGGTGAACGCGCGCCCGGCGAACGCCTCGCCGATGCGTCGGAGGCGCACTTCGGCGTTCGCGCTCAAGTCGGTGCCGCGCACTGCGTAGCCGTCCATCGCGGAGTTGTCGTGTGCGGGCACGTTGATGGTGGAGACCACGTCCTGTGCGAGCACGCGGCCGAGCGACGATCGCACCGCGACGCGTTCGCTCGCGGTCACCGGGTGGAGGAAACCGCGAATGATCTTCTTCGCGTGCTCGACCGGCACGGCGTTCGGATCGTAGTCGGCCAGGCAGCTGCGTTGACGTGTTCGAGCGTGCTCATCGTCGTTCGCGTTGTTCGAATGCGGTCAGCTCGTCGCGGGTATTGATGTTGGAGAACGCGTCGGCCTCATCGTCGAACTGCACCTCGACGACCTTCAGCGTGGCGTACCAGGTATCGATCTTGCGGCCGCCGGATTCGAGGAACGCACTCAGATGCGGCAGCACCGCGCAGCGTACCAGCGAGAACACCGGATGCGGTTGATCGAAGGTCTTGGCCACGGCCAGGTCGGCGCTGGCGTGCTCGCGTGCGCCCGCCAGGCGCGCGACCAGATCGTGCGGCAGGAACGGCGAGTCGCACGGGACTGTCACCAATAGCGGCGTGCTCGCCACCGACAGACCGGCGTGCAATCCGGCCAGCGGCCCGGCGAATCCGCCGACCTGATCGGCGATCACCGGATGACCGAACTGCTCGTACGCCGCGCGATTCTGATTGGCGTTGATGACGATGTCGGCCACCTGCGGGCGCAACCGCTCGATCACCCATTCGATCATCGCCCGACCGCGCAGCGGCTGCAGCCCCTTGTCGACATTGCCCATGCGCCGTCCCTGGCCGCCGGCGAGGATGAGGCCGGTGATCGGAGTTGGAGCGGGCGGGGTGGTCATGGAGTCAATTCTTGATCGTGAGGTTGTAGGCGTTGGCCTCACGGTTGGAGGCGGAGGCTGGTGCCGCCCGGCCCGTTGTCCCATCACCGCTCGCTTTGCTGGCCGCGGTTGTAGACATTGGCGTCAGGCATCACCCGGTCGAGTTCGTCTTTCGAGAGCTGCAAACTGCGGATCGAAGATTCACGCAATCGCCGTGGGCATTCGCGTCTTCACGAACCGCTGCTTGCCGGTGAACAGCAAATAGTGCCGATTGACCGCGCGGCCGATCATGGTGACGCCGATGCGATTGGCGATCTCCCAGCCCATCTGCGTGAGCCCGGAGCGCGAGACCAGGAACGGAATCGCCATCTGCGCCGCCTTGATCACCATCTCGGAAGTGAGCCGGCCGGTGGTGTAGAAGATCTTGTCGTCACCGGGCCAGTCTTCGAGCCACATCCGGCCGGCGATGGCATCGACCGCGTTGTGCCGGCCGACGTCTTCGACGAACGTCATGATCCGGCTCGCGCTGCCCTCGTTGGTGGCAAGCGCGCAGCCGTGCACCGCGCCTGCCGCCTTGTAGATCGTCTCGTGCTTGCGCACGGCGTCGAGCAGCGCGTAGAGCGCTTCCTCATTCAGCGTGATGTCGTCGCGCAGCTTGATGGAATCGATCTCGTCCATCAGATCGCCGAACACCGTGCCTTGTCCGCAGCCGGTGGTGACGGTGCGCTTCTTCATGCGCTCACGCAGTCCCTTCACGCCCTTGCGGGTGGTGACGGCGACGGCGTTCGTCTCCCAGTCGACCTGCACCGCGGCGATCTCGTCGAGCGCACTTACCAAGCGCTGATTGCGCAGATAGCCGATGGTAAGCGCTTCGGGGGCCTGGCCCAAGGTCATCAACGTGACCACTTCGCGCTTGTCGATATAGATCGTGAGCGGATGTTCGCCGGCGATGGCGGTGGTGTGGACCTCGCCGTTCTCGTTCAGCGCCTCGACGTCGAAGGTGAGGGGACGAGAGGCCGAGGACAGTGTCGGGATAAGACGTTCGGTGGGCATCGGTCAGCCGCCGATGTAGCTCATCTCGACCTTGCGCAACCCGGCCGTCTGCGCCGTGCGGATCTCCGAATATCGATCGCCCCGCGCGCGCCACACCGCGGCGATGCCGGCCGTGATCTCTTCGTCCGTCGTGCCGTTGCGCAACAGCGTGCGAAAGTCGTAGCCGGCGGTTGCGAACAAACAGGTGAACAGTTTGCCTTCGGTCGACAGGCGCAGGCGCGTGCAGGTCGAGCAGAACGCCTGCGTCACCGAGGAGATGACGCCGATTTCGCCGGAACCATCCCGATAGCGCCAGCGTTCGGCCACTTCGCCCGTGTAGTTCGGATCGACCGGTTCGAGCGGCAGTTCCGCGCTGATGCGATCGACCACCTCGGCTGAAGGCACCACGTCGTCCATGCGCCAGCCGTTGGTGGCGCCAACGTCCATGAATTCGATGAAGCGAACGATATGGCCGCTGCCCTTGAAGTGCCGCGCGAGCGGCACGATCGAGTGGTCATTCACGCCGCGCTTGACCACCGCATTGACCTTGATCGGCTTGAGCCCCGCCTGCGCCGCGGCTTCGATGCCTTCGAGCACCTTCGCCACCGGGAAATCGACGTCGTTCATCGCCTTGAACGTCGGGTCGTCGAGCGCATCGAGGCTCACGGTCACGCGCTTGAGCCCGGCGCTTACCAAGGAGCGGGCTTTGCGTTCGAGCAGCGAGCCGTTGGTGGTGAGAGTGAGATCGAGGTGATCGCCCAGGCCGGCGAGCATCTCGATGAGCCGTTCGATGTTCCGGCGCAACAGCGGTTCGCCGCCGGTGATGCGGATCTTCTCGACGCCCAGCCCTACGAACGTCCGGGCGATTCGGGTGATCTCCTCGAACGAGAGCAGATCGCCCTGCGGCAGGAACTTGTATTCCTTGTCGAACACTTCCTTCGGCATGCAGTAGGTGCAGCGGAAGTTGCAGCGATCGGTCACCGAGATGCGCAGATCGTGCAGCCGCCGACCGAGCGTGTCGCGCAGCGTCTCGGCATCGAACGCCGCCGCAGGCGGCAACGGCCGATCGCGGCGAGCGTCCACAATCGGGATGACGCGTGGCGCGTTGGTGCGGACGACTCGTTCGGTCATTATGCGGTTGATGCCGGTGATCCGGTTGATCCA
>CADECO010000033.1:23565-30054 GCA_902825905.1 uncultured beta proteobacterium | reverse complement strand
CGTCCCGATGTGGCGCGTCCCGAATCGGCGAAGGTTGCGTCGCCGGCTTCGCGATCGACCGAGCGCACGTCGCGGCCTGCGGCTTCGCAGTCCTCTACCGGGCCCGCTGCGCTCGCGCCAAGTTTGCCTTCGGCTTCACCGCGCGCTGCTCTATCGTCCTCCGCTCCACCGTCCTCAGCTCCAGAAACGCGCCCGCTTCATCAGGACGATCGCGGCATTCACACTTCCGAGCAGTACCGGCTCGCGCTGCTGTTCGAAGCGGGTCGGTTGCGCGCAAACATCGCGCAGAGCGGTGCAGGACGGGCCCGTGTTCGCCTGGAGTTCGCCGCGGGAGGGCTGCTGCAATCGACGCGCATTACGGCCTCGAGCGGAGACCCGACGCTCGATGATGCGGCGACCGAACTGCTTGGACGCGCGCACGCACGTGTGCCGGTGCCTGCGGTCTTGAGGCAGCGCCCGTTCGAGGTCGAGGCGACGGTCAGCTTCGAGCCGCGTTGAGCCGCGAGCAGAGTGACCAGTTCAGGACTGCTGCGGCGCGCGCACTGCGGGCAGCGGCTCGCCTTGCGGCGGATAGGCGACGATGTGATCGACGTTGAGGCGGATGCCGATGCGCTCGCCGATGGCGTGGTCGTGATGGCTGGGCACCAACGCGAGCACCTTGGCGCCGCTGTCCAGCCGCAGCGTGTACAGAAACTCCGCGCCACGGAACGCTTTCTGCACGACTTCGGCGCGCAGGGAACTCGCGTCGTCATGCACGATGTCGTCGGGCCGCAGCAGCACGTCGAGATGGCAACCGCGGTTGCAGGTGTCGCAGCCGACCTCGCACGCGCGCGGGATGTCACCGTGCAGCACACCCAATTCGATCTCGACTTCGTGATTGGCGAGCACCCGGCCGGGCAGGAACGAGCCCTGGCCGACGAACTCGGCGATGAAGCGCGTGCCCGGCTGATGGTAGAGGTTGTACGCGGAGTCCCACTGCTGGATGCGCCCGTTGGTCATGATGCCGATCTCGTCGGCGATCGCGAACGCCTCGTGCTGATCGTGCGTCACCAGCACCGCGGTGGCGTTGGCGCGCTTGATGATCTCGCGCAATTCCTGGCCGAGCCGCTCGCGCAGTTCGACGTCGAGATTGGAGAACGGCTCGTCCAGCAACAGCAACGCCGGCTCGGTGGCCAGCGCTCGCGCGAGCGCCACGCGTTGCTGCTGCCCGCCGGAAAGTTCGTGCGGAAATTTCGTGCCCATCCCGCCTAGCCCCACCACCTCAAGCAATGCAGTGGCGCGTCGCTCGCGTTCCTGCCTGGGAAGACGGCTCAGGCCGAACGAGATGTTGGCGGCGACGTCGAGGTGCGGGAACAGCGCGTAGTCCTGGAACACCATGCCGATGCGGCGCGCTTCCGGCGGCACGGTGCGCCCCGGGGCGCTCGCCACGACGCCGTCGAGCACGATCGAACCGCCGGTGATCGTCTCGAAGCCGGCGAGGCAGCGCAGCAGCGTGGTCTTGCCGCACCCGCTCGGACCGAGCACGCAACCGATGCGTCCGCGCGCGAGTTCGAATGACGCACCATTGAGCACCGCAAGGTCGCCGTACCGGTGGTGGACATCGCGCACCTGGAGCACGGGGGTGGTCGATGCAGCCGGATTCGCGCGGAGGTCGGCTAGAGTGGGGCTGGAAATCATCGTGGCGGCAGGAGCGTGTGGCCAATCATACGTGCCCATGATACGTGCCGGTAGCAGACGCAAACAAGAATCGTTCGCGTCGATACTTGCTATATTCGATCGATCCGACGAATCGAAGAGGATGCGGCTCTGCCTGGCGAACATACGATCGAGCGGAACGAGAGCAACGAGAGCAGCAGGGGGACCGGTGCCGAAATTTCCAGCCCCCGGTAAAGCGTTGAGCGTACTCGTTCCGGGAGCAAGGTATGCAGTTACCTTCTAGCTCGGACGGGTTCGCGCCGAACGCCGGCGTCGTTGGATCTCACCGTCGACTGAGCCGGCTCGGCGTGGGCGCGCTGTGCGTGGCGCTCCTGGTCGCCTTGCCGATCCTCTCGGTCGCGCTCACCGCCTTGCGTTCCAAAGGCGACACCTGGTCGCATCTGCTCGACACCGTCATCGTCGAATACGCCTGGACCACTGCGCTGCTCGCCGGGGGCGTAGCGATCGGCGTGGTGCTGCTTGGTGTGGGCGCGGCCTGGCTGGTGGCGAACTATCGATTTCCCGGCCACGGCTGGTTGCAGTGGGCGCTCATCCTGCCGCTTGCCATGCCAGCCTACGTGATCGCGTACGCGTACACCGACTGGCTGCAGTTCAGCGGGCCGGTGCAAAGCGCGCTGCGTGCATGGACCGGCTGGCGCGCCGGCGAATACTGGTTCCCCGATGCCCGATCATTGCCGGCGGCGATGGCGCTGTTCGCTTTCGTGCTGTATCCGTACGTGTATCTGCTGGTGCGCTCGGCGTTGATCGAGCAGTCGGCCAGCGCGGTGGAGGCCGCGCGCCTGATGGGGCTGCGGCCGTTCGCGGCGTTCACCCGCGTCGCGCTGCCGCTTGCGCGCCCGGCCATCGCTGCCGGCGTGGCCCTGGCGTTGATGGAGACGCTGGCCGACTTCGGCGCCGTGTCTTACTTCGGCGTGCAGACCCTCACCGCCGGTATCTTTCGCGCCTGGCAAGCGTTCGGCGATCGTGGCGCGGCGGCACAGATCGCCATGCTGTTGCTGATCTTCGTAGCGGTGGTGATCGCGATCGAGCGGGCCGGACGAGGGCGGGCGCGGTTCCAGGCGGCGGCCACGCCGCGCAGGCTGATCCCGGCGCAGTTGTCGGGCTGGCCTGCGCTTGCCGCCGCGGTGTTGTGTGCCGTGCCGTTCGCACTGGGCTTCGCGATCCCGGCGATCCTGCTGGCGCGACTTGCGTTGCAGGCCGAAGAAACGATGGCGCTCGCGCGCTTGTGGGGCGTGCTCGTCAATACGGTGTGGCTGGGCGCGCTCGCTGCATTGCTGGCGGTAGCCGCCGCGCTGCTGCTGGGTTATGCGGGGCGGCTTTCAAAACATCGCATGGTCGATGTCGCGAACCGACTGGCTGGCCTGGGCTACGCGATTCCCGGGGCGGTGATCGCGGTGGGTATCCTGCTGCCGTTGGCCGCGTTGGACAACTTCGTGGCCGACTGGCTGCGCGAAACGTTCGGCATCCGCGTAGGCCTGCTGCTCACCGGTAGCGTATTCGCGCTGCTCTTCGCGTATCTGGTGCGCTTCCTGTCGATCGCGCTGCAGACGGTCGAAGCGGGGCTCACGCGGGTAACGCCATCGATGGACGATGCGGCACGCAGTCTGGGCTTGTCCGCTCGCGCCACACTTCGGCGGGTACACGTGCCGATCATGCGGGGCAGCGTGCTGACTGCGTCACTGCTGGTGTTCGTCGACGTGATGAAGGAGTTGCCCGCCACGTTCGCGCTGCGGCCGTTCAACTTCGACACGCTGGCGATCTCGATCTACAACCTTGCCAAGGACGAGCGCCTGGCCGAGGCGGCATTGCCCTCGCTGGTCATCGTGCTGGTCGGGCTGATCCCGTTGGTGCTGGTGTCGCGTCGCATGGCGCTCGCCGAGCGCGGCCGCTAGCGCTGTCTGCGTTATTTGAAGCCGACGCGATCAGCGATGCGCTGGGCGGCAAGCTGGTTGGCGCCGATCTTCGCGCTGGGCAGGGCGTCTTGTTTGAACGTACCCAGCGATGCGAGAGCCGGGTTGTCGAGCTTCGCGCCGGGCACCGTCGGCCATTCGTTGTTGCCGCTGGCAAACACCGCTTGCGCCTCGTCGCTCGCGAGGTACTCCAGGAACTTGATCGCCGCTTCACGATGCGGCGCATGCCGCAGGACGCCGCCACCGGAGATGTTCATGTGCGTGCCTCGATTGCCCTGATTGGGCCAGACCACGCCGAGCTTGGCGACAGCAGCTTGATCGTCGGCGCGGTTCGAACGCATCAGACGCACCAGGTAGTACTGGTTGGTCACCGCGATCGCGCATTCGCCCGCGGCGGCGGCGCGGATCTGATCGGTGTCGCCGCCCTTGGGTGCGCGCGCGAGATTGCCGACCAGACCTTTCACCCATTCGGCGGTTTTCTCCTCGCCCAGATGCGCGACCATGCTCGCGGTGAGCGAGAGCATGTAGGGATGCGCGCCCGAGCGGGTGCAGATCAGCTTCTTCCAGCGCGGATCGGCGAGATCCTCGTAGTTGCTGATATCGCCGGCTTTGAGGCGCGACTTGTCGTACACGATGATCCGCGCGCGCGCCGAAAAGCCGAACCACTTGCCGTCGGGATCGCGAAAGTGCGGGGCGATACGCGATTCCATGCTCGCCGACTTGACCGGTGCGAACAACCCGGCCTGTTCCGCCTGCCAGAGCCGGCCGACATCGGCGGTGATGAACACGTCGGCAGGGCTGTTCGCGCCCTCGGCACGAATGCGTTCGAACAGCGCGTCTTCACCGCCTTCGATGCGATTGACCTTGATCCCGGTCTGCTTGGTGAAGTTGACGTACAGCGCCTCGTCGGTTGAGTAATGACGGGCCGTGTACAGATTCAGCACCTGCTGTGCCTGGGCGTGTTGCGATACCAATCCCAGCGCACTCAATAGCGTCGCGGCGATCAGCGTACGACGCGTCAACGTCGCCAGGGTGGGAAGAGAGAGACGGTCAGGGCTGAGTGGCTCGTTCATGGTCCAAGTTCAGTTCGTAGTCGGGCGAAAGGTGATTTGCCCCTACTTTATCGTTAATGAGAATGATTCGCAATATCGGAATCACCTACTCGATCACGGCATTACCAATCTAGTGCTCGCGAGCGCCACCCGCTGTCACGAGCGCCTCGAAGGGGAACCGCCAGCCTCAGGCGATCAGACGGCGTGCCCCATCGAACCGATCGGTCCAATAGGGCAGTTGCATGCGATCGATTTGCACCGTGCTGCCCGAGGTCGGTGCGTGAACGAAGCGGGAATTGCCGATGTAGATGCCGACGTGCGAGTAGGCGGGCCCGAGCGTGTTGAAGAACACGAGGTCCGCCGCACGCAACTCCTGAGGCTCGACCGGCCTGCTGCCGCGCGCCTGCGCAAACGTCGTACGCGGCAGCTTGAGCTGCAACGCCTGCTGGTAGACATAGACCACCAGTCCGCTGCAATCGAACCCGGTGAGCGGCGAATGACCGCCCCAGCGGTATGGCACGCCGAGCTGCGACAGCGCGATCAGCACCAGCTCGTTGCGCTTCGGATCGGGATCGCGGTTGAGGACATCGTCCAGCGTCTCGCCCGACGGCGGCGGCGCACTGCCGCGCGGCGGGCTGGGCGCAATGACGCGTCGCGACGGCGCCGAGGTACACCCGGCGAGCGCCGCTAAAGCCATCAAAAACATTGCGTTGCGCCGATCCATTCGAGAACTTTATGAGCCAACAGCCGGTCTGTAAAGGGCCTGCGCGGCGCCTCGCGTGCGATTGCCGCGTATCGAGTCCCGCCGCGCGTGGGCCGCTTGCAGTCCAACGTGCCTCGACCCGCGCGGGTGGACGCGCGCCGATCAAGCGCAATCCAGGTACAAGGTCGCCGCGAGCCCGCGTCGTTCGTGCCATGGTGACGAGTTGGACGCACCGCCGTCCTGCTCGCGGCGCTCCGGGTGGAACCAAACCTGGAACCCGGTCCCGTAGACCAGCTTGACTCGATGTTGTGCCCGTCCCCGGCCAGGTCGGGTGATTCAAGGACGCCACGCCCATGCACCTGTCGAACACGAATCTGCAGACACGCGCACTGCTCATCGGTGCGTTCCTGTTGGGATTGGTCGCGAGCCACTTGGTCCAGGCCGACCAGGTCGAAATCGTTCCGCTACGGCACCGCACGGTTGAACAAGTGCTGCCGGTGCTGCGTCAGATCGTCGAACCGGGTGGAGCGGTCACCGGCATGGAAGGGCAGATCATCCTGCGCGCGAGTCCGGCGAATCTGATGCAACTCAAACAGGTGCTCGCTACGATCGACACGCCGCCGCGGCGTCTGATGATCTTCGTGAGCCAGGACCGCGACGCGAGCGTGGTCTACGACGGTGGCGGTGCCTCTGGATCGGTCGGCATCGACGATCGAGGCGTGCGTGGTCGCGTCGACATCGACGTGCAGTCCGGCCGCATGGATCGCGAGCGCGTCGTGACCCAGCAGGTGCAGGCGCTCGATGGCACGCGTGCCTTCATCCGCATCGGTCAGTCGGTGCCGATGCGTGCGCGGACGGTGACACCGACGCCGCACGGCCCGGTGGTTACCGAGTCAACCGTGATGCGCGAAGCGTCGACCGGTTTCACGGTGCTGCCGCGCGTGAGCGGGGAGCGCGTGACGCTGGAGATCAATCCGCGCATGGACGAACTCGAAGACCGCCGCGGGCCAAGCCGAACGATCAGCACGCAGTCGGTCAATGCAACGGTGAACGGACGGCTGGGCGAGTGGCTGGAACTCGCGCTCAGCGACGCGCAGACAACGCACAG
>CADECO010000033.1:0-23465 GCA_902825905.1 uncultured beta proteobacterium | reverse complement strand
GGTTCAGATTGTTCAGAGCTTGCTGAAAGCCATCCTTGCACGACGCAACCGAAGGCACCGCGAGGAATAGCGACGCAGTGCGTCGCCAGACCATCGATGCGGTGTTCGGCACAGACGGACCACTCGCGCGCGCGATCGCCGGATACCGCGTCCGCGCGCAGCAGATCGAACTGGCCGGTGCGATCGCCGAAACCATCGCCGACGACGCAGTGCTGATCGCCGAGGCCGGCACCGGCACCGGCAAGACGATCGCCTATCTGGTGCCCGCGCTGCTCTACGGCGGCAAGACGCTCATCTCCACCGGCACCAAGACCCTGCAGGATCAACTCTTTCATCGCGATCTGCCCACGGTGCGCGATGCGCTGGGGCTGCCCTCGCAGATCGCGCTGCTCAAGGGCCGCGCCAACTACGTGTGCCACTACCACCTGGAGCGCAATCTCCACGATGGCCGGTTGCCGTCGCGCGAGGCGGTGGTCGATCTGCAGGCGATCGCGCGCTTTGCCAAGCGCACGCGCAGCGGCGATCGCAGCGAGCTCGCGGCCGTCCCCGAGAACGCCGCGGCCTGGGCGCTCGCGACCTCGACGCGCGAGAACTGCCTGGGCCAGCAGTGCAGCGAGTGGAACAACTGTTTCGTGATGCGTGCGCGGCGCGACGCGCTGGCGGCCGATGTCGTGGTGGTCAATCACCACCTGTTCTTTGCCGACGCGATGCTGCGCGACGAAGGCATGGCCGAGCTGCTGCCGACCTGCGACACCATCGTGCTCGATGAAGCGCATCAGCTGCCCGATGCGGCAACGCAGTTCTTCGGCGAGAGCGTGAGCACCGGACAAGTCGTCGATCTGTGTCGCGACGTTCAAGCCGCGCAGCGCACCAGCGCCGCCGATGCGCGCGATCTGGGCGATGCGGTCCGGCTCGCCGACAAAGCGGCGCGCGATCTGCGCCTGACGATCCCGCTGAAGGAAACCCGGGTGCCGCTGCAAGGCGTCGACCGGTTCGAGGAATTTGGTGGGGCGCTCGCAACCCTGCGCGAGCGGCTGGCGCAATTGGGTGCCGTGCTGGAGAAATATCGCGATCGGGCCGAACAGCTCGAGCACGCGTCGGAGCGCACGCGCGAGTTGCTCGAACGCGTGGAGCGCTGGCAGCAGGCCGACCACGATGCCGACGATGCTGGCGCCGACGGTGAACCAGTGGTGCGATGGCTCGATGTGCGGATGCAATCGCTCGTGTTGCAAAGCTCGCCGCTGGAAGTTGCCACGGCATTCCGCAAACAGGTCGATGCCCGCCGACGCAGCTGGATTCTCACTTCGGCGACCTTGGCGGTCGGCAACGAGTTCCGGCTCTACCAGGAACGCCTCGGCCTTGCCGATGCGCAGACCGCGTTGTGGCCCAGCCCGTTCGATTACGCGCACAACGCGCTTCTGTATCTGCCGCGCAATCTGCCCGATCCGGCGGCCACCGATTTCACCGATCGCGTCGTCGATGCGTGTCTGCCGGTGCTGCGCGCCAGTGGCGGGCGGGCGTTTCTGCTGTTTACGACGCTGCGGGCGATGCGCCGAGCGCATGCGATTCTGAAAGAGCGGCTGCCCGCCGAGGGGCTGGACTTCCTGCTGCTGGTGCAAGGCGAGGCCACCAAGACGAACCTGCTCGAACGGTTTCGCGCCAGCGGCAACGCCGTGTTGCTTGCCAGCGCGAGTTTCTGGGAGGGGGTCGACGTCAAAGGCGATGCATTGTCGGTCGTGGTGATCGACAAGCTGCCGTTCGCGCCCCCCGACGATCCGGTGCTCGCCGCACGGCTGCAGTGGATGACGCGCGCCGGGCGCAACGCGTTTCTCGAGCATCAGGTGCCCGAGGCCGCGATCGCGCTCAAGCAGGGCGTGGGGCGGCTGATCCGCGACGAAGCCGATCGCGGCGTGCTGGTGATCTGCGACAAGCGGCTCACCACGCGGCCCTACGGCAAGCGCATCCTGGAGGCGCTGCCGCCGATGCCGCACACCTTCCAGCTCGACGATGTCGAAGCCTTCTTCACGCGGACTTGACCTGTCCGTCGCGCGGCGGTTAACTGCGCCGCAGTCTTGATTTCCTCAACACACAGATCGAGCGGGCGAGCGAACCATGAAGATCTTCATCACCGGCGGCGGCGGATTCCTGGGTCATAGACTGGCGCGCACGCTGCTCGATCGCGGATCGATCACCGGCCCGGACGACAAGACGCATGCGATCTCGCGCGTCACCGTGTTCGACACGGCATTCCCCGCGACGCGCGATCCCCGCCTGCAGTACGTGCAGGGCGACGTCGCATCGTCGGAGGCGCTCGTCGCCGCGCTCGATCGCGACACCGCACTCGTCTATCACCTGGCAGCGGTGGTGAGCGCCGGAGCCGAGGCTGACTTCGACCTGGGCATGCGCGTCAACATCGACGGCACGCGCGCGGTGCTGGAGGCGTGCCGCAAGCTGGCCGCGCCACCGCGGTTCATCTTCGCGAGCTCGGTGGCGGCGTTCGGCGGCGACATGCCCGACGTGCTCGATGACAACACCACGCCGATGCCGCAGTCGTCCTACGGCTCGCAGAAAGTCGTCGGCGAATATCTGATTAACGATTGCTCGCGCAAGGGCTTCGTCGATGGCCGCTGTCTGCGCTTGCCGACGATCGTGGTGCGGCCAGGCAAGCCCAATCTGGCGGCCTCGTCGTTTGCATCGAGCGTGTTGCGCGAGCCACTCAATGGCGAGGCTTCCAACTGCCCGGTGCCGGATTCCACCGGAGTGTGGCTGCTTTCGCCGCCGCGCGTGATCGAGGCGTTCCAGCATGCCGCGACACTGCCGGCCGCCGTGTGGGGCAGCTATCGTGTTGTCAATCTTCCCGGGATCACCGCGACGGTGCGCGAGATGGTCGACGCGCTCGGACGCATCGCTGGCAAAGAGCGCGCCGCGCTCGTTCGCGAAACCCCCGATGAGCGCATCCGTGCCATCGTGCGAACCTGGCCCACGCGATTCCGTACCCCGCGCTCGCTAGCGATGGGGTTTCGCGCCGACAGTGATATCGACGCCGTCATTCGGGCGCATATTGAAGAACAGAGCATCAAGCTCTGAGCGCATCCCAACGCGTCGAAAGCGCTACTGCCAGAACTGCCACCACGACCCGCTGCCTTTGGTGGCGGGGATGTAGCGGCTTTTCGGGAAGTTCTTCTCCAGCACGCGCACCGCGTCGTCGCGCAATTCGTTGATGCCCATCGCGCTGTAGGCGCCGGCCATGATCGCGAGCGCCTCCTCCGACGCCGGTGTGTCCGGATACGTCTTCACCGTGAATTGCGCGCGATTCACCGCAGCGACGTAGGCAGCGCGGCGCATGTACCAGCGCGCCACATGCACCTCGTGCTGGGCCAGCGCATTCACCAGGAATTTCATGCGCGCGGTGGCATCGGGCGCGTACTTGCTGTTGGGAAAGCGCGTGGTGAGTTCCTTGAACGCGTCGAACGATTCGCGCGCGCCCTTCGGATCGCGTTCTGCAGGGTCTTCGCGGGTCAGGCCCGCGAACAGGCCTTGATTCTCGTTGAAGTTGGCCAGGCCCTTTAGGTAGTAGGCGTAGTCGACCGTCGGATGATTGGGGTGAAGCTTGATGAACCGGTCGCACGCCGCAACGGCCTGGGCGGTCTCGCCTTCGCGGTAGTACGCGTAGGCGATTTCCATCTGCGCCTGCTGCGCGTAGCGACCGAACGGATAGCGCGCTTCGAGTTTCTCGAAGTACTTGATGGCCAGCGAATAGTTGCCGCTGTTGAGCGCGTCCTTGGCTTCGTCGTAGAGCTTGTTGGCGGACCAACCGATCGTCTCGTCGTATTCCTTGCCGCCGAAACCGCAGGCCGTCAAAACGGCCGCGAGCAGCAGGCACGACAGTACAGTTACACTACGCATGGTGCCCCTCTTGTTTGGTTTTACCCGCTTCGGTGGTCCAGCCTGGATCGAGTGAGCATCCGCCGTGCGGTGCACTTTGGCCGGGCGGCCCACCCAGTCTGCGACCCGCGTGTGCTGCACGCGGCGCCCCAAAATCCCGAATCCTAAATCCCAAATCAGCACAACCTCTGCGTCAATCGCGTGGCGATTATAGCGGCAGTGCCCTCCACCAAATCCGCATCGGCTGATCCGCTCGCGACGATCCTCGAGGCCACAGTTCCCGTCGATTACGCTGGAATGCGAGCCGACTCGGCGCTCGCGCGGCTGTTTCCGCAGCATTCGCGCCATCGCATTCAAGTGTGGGGGCGCGAGGGCCGGGTCACCCTGGACGGTCGCGCGATCGACCTCGCCAGGAAGGTGTGGGGCGGCGAGCGGGCGCGCATCGCACCGACCGAATCCCCCGAGCAGACGAGTTTTCGCGCTGAAGCGATTGCGCTCGATGTGCTCTACGAGGACGACGCGCTGCTCGTGATCGACAAGCCGGCGGGTCTGGTGGTGCATCCGGCGAGTGGTCACTGGCAGGGCACGATGCTCAATGCGTTGCTGCATCACGCGCCGCAGCTCGCCTCGATTCCGCGCGCCGGGATCGTCCATCGCCTCGACAAGGACACCAGCGGTCTGCTGGTGGTCGCCAAGACGCTGGAGGCGCAGACCGCGCTCGTGCGTCAGCTGCAACAGCGCACGGTGAAGCGCATCTATTGGGGGCTCGCGCATGGTGAACTCTCACGCGATGAGATGATCGACGCCCCGATCGGTCGCGACCCGCAGGCGCGCACCCGGATGGCGGTGGTGAACACCGGCAAGGCCGCGCGGACGTTCGTGCGCGTGTTGAAGCGCTACGCCAGTGGCTTCACCCTGGTCGAATGTGCGTTGGATACCGGTCGCACCCATCAGATTCGCGTGCACCTGCGATCGATCGGTCATCCTCTCGTCGGCGATCCCACCTACGGCGCACGGCGCGGCCAGCTTCCGGGGGCCCTGCAGCATCTCTCGCGTCAGGCTCTGCACGCTTGGAAGCTCGCGCTGGTACACCCGAGCACCGGCAATTTGTTGTCCTGGGAAGCCCCGCTGCCGCCTGATCTTCGGTCCGCGATCGAGGCGCTCGAATGAACACCGCGACGCTCGAAGCCTTCGTCGCGCCGGACTGGCCTGCGCCGCCGTGCGTGCAGGCCGTGCTCACCATGCGCTGCGGCGGCATGAGCAGTGCTCCGTTCGATTCACTCAATCTCGCGCTGCATGTGGGTGACGATGCAGCGGTGGTTGCGCGCAACCGCGCTGTGCTGAGGAACCGTCTGCCAGCCGAACCGGTGTGGATGAACCAGGTGCACGGCACGGCAGTGATCGATGCCGCGAACGCTGCGCCCAACGCCACCGCCGATGCGGCGGTGACGACCACCCCCGGCGTGGTGTGCGTGGTGATGACGGCCGATTGCCTGCCAGTGCTGCTCGCAGCGGCCGACGGGCACGTTGTGGGCATCGCGCACGCGGGCTGGCGTGGTCTGGCCAACGGCGTAATCGAGGCGACCGTCTCGCGCATGCACACCGATCCCGGCGGCGTGCTTGCCTATCTCGGCCCGGCGATCGGCCCCGCGGCCTACGAAGTGGGGGCCGACGTCCGCGACGCGTTCTGCGCGGGCGACCCTGAAGCACAGGCTGGGTTCGCACCCAAGCCCGGCGGCAAATTCTGGTGCGATTTGTACACGCTCGCCCGGCAGCGTCTGGCGCGCGCCGGCGTGACTCGGATCCACGGCGGCACCGCGTGCACGTTTGCCGAGCGCGACCGCTTCTTCTCGTTTCGCCGCGATGGCCGGACCGGCCGCACGGCCAGTCTGATCTGGATCGCCTGATGAGCACGCTCGCGTGGATCGCG
This sequence comes from uncultured beta proteobacterium, assembly GCA_902825905.1. Classification (GTDB taxonomy): domain Bacteria; phylum Pseudomonadota; class Gammaproteobacteria; order Burkholderiales; family SG8-39; genus CADEDU01. Next base: position 17,650 of record CADECO010000033.1, on the reverse strand, counting down.
TTCGCCACCATCGCCGGTGGTGTGCTGTCGGCGCTGGCCGCCGCACTGGTGTCACTCGCCGCGCGCAAGGAGTGGATCGGTGCGCTGGTGAGTTTTGCGGTCGGGGCAATGCTCGGCGCGGCGTTCCTGGAGATCCTGCCGCACGCGTTCGAGCGTTCCACCAACTTCCAGTCGCTCGCCGCCACGGTGCTTGCCGGCATCTGCGCGTTCTTCGTGCTCGAGAAGCTGGTGATCTGGCGCCATCATCATCATCATCCCAACGGCGAAGAGGGCATCGGAGACCGGGGCATCGGAGACGGGGGCAGCGGCGACAAAGGGCTCGCGCAACACGGCGGCCACCATCATCATCACGGCCACGCGCATCAGCATGACGGTGAGAGCTCGCGCAGCGGCGTGCTCATCGTGGTGGGCGACAGCTTCCACAACTTCGTCGACGGAGTGTTGATCGCGGCGGCGTTCATGGAGAACACCGCGCTGGGCGTGGTCACCGCCACGGCGGTGATCGTGCACGAGATACCGCAGGAGATCGGCGATTTCCTGATCCTGCTGCACGCCGGCTACAGTCGTACGCGTGCGCTGGTGCTCAATCTGGTGTCGAGCCTGGCGATGCTCGCCGGCGGCCTGCTCGGCTACTTCGCGCTGCAGCAGGTGTCCGATTGGATCAACTACATCCTCGCCGTTGCGGCGGCCAGCATGATCTACATCGCCGTCGCCGACCTGATCCCGGGTCTGCACCGGCGTCCGGAATTGCGCGCGACCGCCGTTCAGGTGCTACTGATCACGCTGGGCGTGGTGTTGATCTGGGCCGTCGGTGTGTTCACCCACGACCATTGACGTGCGCCGGCGTATTCGCCGCCGATGCGACGCGCCCGAAAGCCAGATGAGGAGCGCCAGCGGAATCGCGCCCAGCGCGACGAAGGTGAGCGCGCCGCGCACGAACGACCCGGCGGTGAACGCCATCAGCACCACGACGTACAGCCAGGCAATCGCGACGATGTACATCGCGCGAGCGTAGCGCGACCGCAATCCTGCGGCGATCGGTTTCCGCAGGCGTTGACAGCGCATTGGTGCAGTGCAACAATCGGCGCGCTTCGGATGTGCTCGAACACCCTTTCGCTGTGGCTCCTCAGACCGCTTCGCGGTGTACCTGAGACCGCTTCGCGGTGTGCCTGCGTCGTACCTACTTCTCCGAGCTTCCTATGGCTTCCCTGACCAGCCGGACGTCCCCACGCGGCGCGTCGAGTACGCGTGCACGGCGCTCTCCAAACGCTCCTGCGCCCGCATCTTCTGCGCCCGCATCTTCTGTGCGAGTGCGTCCGGCGTCATCTGCTCCTGCATCATTGCCACCGGTGGATCCGCCGTGGCAGCAATTCATCCAGTGGGCCACCACTTCGCCTCAGTACGCGCAGATGCTGATGCAGTACAACGGCAAGCTGGCGCAGTTGTGGCAGCGCGCGTTGCAGCCGGCCCATGCCTCTGCACCTGCGGAGCCGGCCAAGACCACCGACTGGCGCTTCAGCTCGCCCGAATGGAACACGACGCCCGCGGCGCGGTTTGCACGCGACAGCTATCTGGCCACTGCTGAGTTCCTGAACGCAGCGGCCGAAGCGGCCGAGATCGCGCCGAAATCGAAGGGGCAGGTGCGATTTCTGGTGCGCCAGTACGTGGATGCGATCGCGCCCTCGAACTTCGCCGCGACCAATCCCGAAGTGATGAAGCTCGCGACGCAGTCGCAGGGCGAAACGCTCAAGCGCGGCGTGACCAATCTGGTCGAAGACATGGCCAAGGGCTACATCTCCACCGTCGATGAGCACGCGTTCGAAGTCGGCAAGAACCTCGCGATCACCCCGGGCGCGGTCGTGTTCGAGAACGAGCTGATTCAGCTGATCCAGTACAAGCCCGGCACCGAGACGGTGTTCGAGCGGCCGCTGCTGATGGTGCCGCCGTGCATCAACAAGTTCTACGTGCTCGATCTGCAGCCGGAGAACTCGCTGATCCGCTATGCGGTCGAGCAGGGTCACACGGTGTTCGTGATTTCTTGGCGCAATCCCGGACCGGAACTCGGGCATCTGGGCTGGGACGACTACATCGAGAAAGGTCCGCTGACCGCCATCGAGGTCGTGCGCGCCATCAGCGGCCAGAAAAAAATCGACACCCTTGGCTTCTGTGTCGGCGGGACGATCCTGTCGACCGCGCTCGCCGTGCTCGCGGCGCGCGGCGACCATCCGGCAACGAGCATCACGCTGTTCGCCACGCTGCTCGATTTCAGCGACGCCGGAGAGATCGGCTGTTTCGTCGACGAGGCCAATGTTGCCGCGCGCGAGGCTGCCCTAGCCGCGGGCGGACTGCTGTCCGGACGCGAGCTGGCGACGGTGTTCTCGGCGCTACGCGACAACGACCTGGTCTGGCCTTATGTCGTGAACAACTATCTCAAGGGCGGCAGGCCGGCAGCGTTCGACATCTTGTACTGGAACGCCGACTCCACCAATCTGCCCGGGCCGATGTTCACCTGGTACGTGCGCAACTTCTACCTCGAGAACGGGTTGCGCGAGCCGGGCGCAATTACCACATGCGGTGAGGCGGTCGACCTGCATCGCATCGGTACGCCGGCGTACATCGTGGCCACGCGCGAGGACCACATCGTGCCGTGGCGCACGGCCTACGCGACGACGCAGTTGCTCGATCATGCGCCGCGCTTCATCCTCGGCGCGAGCGGGCATATCGCGGGCATCATCAATCCGGCTGCGAAGAACAAACGCAGCTACTGGTCGGTCGATCGGGCGATGAAGGGGCTGCCGGCCGATCCTGATCAGTGGTACGCCGCGGCGGCGGAGCATCCGGGCAGCTGGTGGACCGACTGGATGGCGTGGCTCGCGAAACACTCGGGCAAGCGGGTCCGGGCACCGAAGCAGGTCGGGTCGAGCCGGTACCGGCCGATCGAGCCTGCACCGGGACGTTACGTGAAGCAGCGGCTGGCCTAGACGGCCGAACGCGAATTGGCGAACAACAGGGAGAGTCGATGCGGGTTGCTTTGGTGACCGGAGGGATGGGCGGTATCGGTACCGCCGTGTGCAAACGTCTGGCGCAAAATGGCATGCGGGTGATCGCCAATTGCCTGCCCGGATTCGCGCCGCGCGAGCAGTGGCTGGCGCAGATGCGCGCCGAAGGCTTCACTGACGTGCACGTCAGCGAATTCGATGTGACGAGTCTGGAGTCCTGCAATCAGGCGATCACCCAGGCCGCGGCCAAGTGGGGCGGGATCGACGTGCTGGTCAACAACGCCGGCATCACGCGCGATTCGACGTTCCGCAAACTGTCGGCTGAAGACTGGCACGCAGTGATCACCAGCAACCTCAGCTCGGTCTTCAACGTCACCAAGCAGGTGGTCGACGGCATGGCCGAGCGCGGCTGGGGACGCATCATCACGATGTCGTCGGTGAACGGCACGCGCGGCCAGTTCGGCCAGACCAACTACTCCGCGGCCAAGGCGGGCGTGTCGGGCTTCACCAAGGCGCTGGCGCAGGAGGTGGTGAAGAAGGGCGTGACGGTGAACTGCGTGTCGCCGGGATATGTCGATACGCCCATGGTCGGGGCGATTCGCGCCGACGTGAAGCAGGCGTTGATCGACAGCATTCCGATGGGGCGGCTGGCGCGGCCGGAGGAGATCGCGGCGGTGGTGGCGTTCCTCACTACCGAGGAAGCGGGATACATCACCGGGGCGAACATTCCGGTGAATGGGGGGATGCACATGTATGGTTAGTACGTCGGCGTTGCGACGTACTAACTGTGGTGCGGATTCGAGCGTCGCGGCTGAACCGCGCGACGCTCAATCCGCACCTGGGCGCCGGCGCTTCGCGGCGCCGCTCTTCGCATAGCGTGGTGGTTAGTGGGCGGCGCCGTTCTGAGCACTGTCTGGCGGATCGCCGAACATTTTCTGATCTTTTTCTGCGTGGCTATAATGGTGCGACGCATCAGCGTGCGTGTCGAGCACAGTACACTGGCATCACCATCCCACGCGTAACCGTTCCGCGGCAGAGCATCGAGAGGACGGGCGCGACCACCGAAGGCCCGAGGAGATCCGAATGGCGAAGCAGATGCGTCTGATCAAGAAGTATCCCAATCGCCGTCTGTACGACACGCAGAGCTCCACCTACATCACCCTCGCCGATGTGAAGGAGCTGGTGGTCAAGCAGGAGGAGTTTCAGGTGGTCGACGCCAAGAGCGGCGAAGACCTGACCCGGTCGATCCTGCTGCAGATCATTCTGGAAGAAGAGAACGCAGGCCAGCCGCTGTTCACCCATGACGCGCTGACGCAGCTGATCCGCTCCTACAGCAGCACGATGCAGGGCCTGATGGGCAACTATCTCGAGAAGAACATCCAGGCGTTCATGGACATGCAGCGCAATTTCCAGGAGCAGTCGCGCCAGATGTTCGGGGAAGGCGGCAAGCCCAACCCGGACGCGTGGGCGCAGATGATGAGCGCGCAGGCGCCGGCGATGCAGAACATGATGAACGCCTATCTGGAGCAGTCCAGGCAGGTGCTGGCGCAGATGCAAAGCCAGTTCCAGAACCAGGCCCGTTCGATGTTTTCGGGCTTTCCGTTCCCGGGTTTTCCTGGCGCGCCGCCTGGCGACAAGCCGAACGACAAATAACGCCGGGCTCCGGCCCGCGCCGCTGATCCCGCACGCACTTCGCGCACGTACTTTGTGACTGCCAAGACCATCACCCGCAAACGAACTGTGCGTGCCGCGTCGGCGGAGACGCCGCGCGTGGGCTTCGTGTCACTGGGGTGCCCGAAGGCGTTGGTCGATTCCGAGCGGATCCTCACGCAGTTGCGCGCCGAGGGCTATCAGATTGCGCCGGACTACGCGAGCGCCGATCTGGTGGTGGTAAACACCTGCGGGTTCATCGACGACGCCGTGCACGAATCGCTCGATGCCATCGGCGAGGCGCTCGACGAGAACGGCAAGGTGATCGTCACCGGCTGTCTGGGCGCGAAGGGGTCGACGGTGCGCGATGCGCATCCGAACGTGCTGGCAGTGACCGGTCCGCATGCCACCGAAGAGGTGATGCGTGCGGTGCATGCGCATCTGCCCAAACCGCACGATCCTTTCGTCGACCTCGTTCCGCCGCAAGGGGTCAAGCTCACGCCGCGGCACTACGCGTACTTGAAGATCGCCGAGGGCTGCAACCATCGCTGCACCTTCTGCATTATTCCGTCGATGCGCGGTGATCTGGTGTCGCGACCGATCGGCGAGGTGATGACCGAGGCCGAGCATCTGGTGGGCGCCGGCGTGAAAGAGCTGCTGGTGATCTCGCAGGACACCAGCGCGTACGGCGTCGACGTGAAGTACCGCACCGGCTTCTGGAACGGTCGGCCGATCAAGACGCGCATGCTCGAGTTGGCCGGCGCACTGGGCTCGCTCGGTGCGTGGGTGCGCCTGCACTACGTGTATCCCTATCCGCACGTCGACGATGTCGTCGCGCTGATGGCCGAGGGAAAGGTGTTGCCCTACCTCGATGTGCCGTTTCAGCATGCCGCACCGCGCATTCTCAAGTTGATGAAGCGTCCCGCTTCAGGTGAGCAGAACATCGCGCGCATCCGCGCCTGGCGCGAGGTGTGTCCGGAGATCACGTTGCGCAGCACCTTCATCGTCGGGTTTCCCGGCGAGACCGAAGCGGAGTTTCAGGCGCTGCTGGATTTTCTCGACGAGGCGCAGCTCGATCGCGTCGGCTGCTTCGCCTATTCACCGGTCGAGGGGGCCGCGGCCAACACATTGCACGATCCGGTCCCGGCCGAAGTACAGGAGGAGCGGCGTGCCCGCTTCATGGAGAAGCAGGCGGCAATCAGCACCGCGCGGCTGGCGCGAAAGCGTGGCCAACGAATGCGTGTACTGATTGATGAAGTCGATGCCGGTAAAGGCACCGCGGTGGGTCGCTCCAGCGCGGATGCACCCGATATCGACGGGGTGGTGCATATCAAGAACGCCAAGAGAGCGAAGGCAGGAGACTGGTTGGAGGTCGAGGTGACCGATTCCGATACCCATGATCTGTGGGCGGTGCCGGTGCAGGTGTGACCGTTGCTGAGAGCGCGGCGGGCGCGCGTCTTAGTACCCTGGTAACCAGTTTTTTCGAGAGGAACAGCTATGGCACGAGAAGTGGTGGTGGTGAGCGCGGCACGGACCGCAGTGGGTGACTACGGCGGTTCGCTCAAGGACATGGCGCCGACGAAGCTGGGCGCCATCGCGATTCGCGAGGCGGTGGCGCGCGCGAAGATCGATCCGGCTACGGTCGGACACGTGGTGCTGGGCAGCGTGATCCACGGCGAGGCGCGCGACATGTACATCTCGCGCGTGGCCGCGGTGGACGCGGGTCTGCCGGTGGGGACACCGTGTCTGACGGTGAATCGGCTATGCGGCAGCGGGTTGCAGGCGATCGTCTCGGCCGCGCAGCACATCCTGTTGGGTGACACCGACGTCGTCGTGGGCGCGGGCGCCGAAAGCATGAGTCGGGCCGCGTATTTCCTGCCGGGCGCGCGCTGGGGCCAGCGCATGGGCGACGGCGCGATGATCGATGCGATGACCGCCGCGCTGCACGATCCGTTCGGTCACGGCCACATGGGCATCACCGCCGAGAACATCGCTGCCAAGTACGGCATCAGCCGCGAGGAGCAGGATGCCTTCTCGGTCGAATCGCACCGGCGTGCGTCGGCGGCGATCAAGGCGGGCCACTTCAAGGCCCAGATCGTGCCGGTCGAGATCAAGTCCAAGCAGGGCCCGGTTGCGTTCGACACCGACGAGCATGTGCGTCATGGCGCCAAGATCGAGGACATGGCCAAACTCAAGGCGGTGTTCAAGAAGGACGGTTCGGTGACCGCGGGCAACGCTTCAGGGATCAATGACGGCGGGTCGGCGATCGTGATGATGGAAGCGGCGGCCGCCGAGCGCGCCAAGGTGAAGCCGATGGCCCGGCTGGTCGGCTATGCGCATGCGGGGGTCGAGCCGCAGCTCATGGGCCTGGGGCCGATTCCCGCGGTGCGCCGCGTGTTCGAGAAGACCGGCCTCAAGCCCGCCGACATGGACGTCATCGAATCGAACGAGGCGTTCGCGGTGCAGGCGATGTCGGTGACGCGCGATCTCGGTCTGGATCCGGCGAAGGTCAATCCGAATGGCGGTGCGGTGGCGCTGGGTCATCCGATCGGTGCGACCGGTGCGATCCTCACCACCAAGGCGCTGTATGAGCTCGAGCGCGTCAAGAAGCGCTACGCACTGGTGACCATGTGCATCGGCGGCGGGCAGGGCATTGCCGCGATCTTCGAGCGCATCTGAGCGCCTCGCAGCGCAGGACGCAAACAACGGCGCCGCGAGGCGCCGTTTCAGTTTCAGCTTGCGGCGCTCGTCCCGCGTGCCTGTCGTGCGATCAGCAGCAGGCCGCTGCCGACGATGATGGTGATGCCGAACAGTCCCCATGCGTCGGGAAAGTCGCCGAACACGAACCAGCCCAGCGTGAGCGTGCCGACCAGTTGCGCGTAGACGAACGGTGCGAGCAGCGAAGCCGGCGCGCGCTCGTAGCCGCGGATCAGCAGGAAGTGGCCGATCCCGCCGAACACACCTAGCATGATGAAACCAAGCGTGTGCCAGAAGTTGTGCGGCCATTGCCACACGAACGGCAGTACCAACAGCAGCACCACCGTGCCGACGACGGCAGGGTAGAACAGTGTGGTGGTGGGTGGATCGATGCCGGCAATGCGTCGCGTCATCAGCTGATAGGCGGCCATCAGCAGCGCGGTGCAGATCGGCAGTACGGTCCACCATGAGAAGGCGTCGGTGCCGGGTCGAATGATGAACAGCATACCGACCAGCCCACCCGCGATCGCCACCCAGCTCGCGGCGGGCACACGCTCGTGCAGCACCGGGCCGGCGAGCACCGCTACGAACAGCGGCGCGAGGAAGGTGATCGCCGACACTTCCGCCAGCGGCAGGAACGGCAGGGTGCTGAAGAAGGTGAGCGAGGAGCCGGTGAGCACCAGCCCGCGCCAGAATTGGAAGCGTGGCCGTTTGCTGCGGATCAGTTCCATCCCGCGCCTGGGCGCCAGCAGGATGATCATGACGATCATCTGGAAGAAGTAGCGCGCCCACACGATGAGGAGCGGCGAATAGTCGCGGGTGAGCAATTTCGCCACCGCATCGGTGCACGCGAACACCGATACCGCCGCGATCATCATGCCGATGCCGGCGAGTCGGCGTTGGGCTTCGGTCTTGGCCATCGACGATGCTCTGCGCGATGCGTGCTCGGCCGGATCAGCCGAGTGCCAGCGCGATGACGCCTGCGCTCATCACGCCCGCGGCGATCAGACGCCGGCGCGCATCGGTCTCGCCCAGCAGCCGCGCCCCGAACCAGGCGCCGACGAGAATGCTGATCTCGCGTGCGGGTGCAACGTAGCTCACCGGGGTGAATGTCATCGCGGTAAGCACGAGGATGTAGGCGAGCGGCGACAGCACTGCCGCCGCGAATGCCGCAGTTCGATGACCGTGCCATGCCTCGCGCACCGATTGCTTGTTGCGCATCGCGATCGGCGAGAGCAGCAGCACGCGGCCGAAGTTCTCGCCCCAGTGCAGAAGCACCGGCGGCACCAGCGCAACGGTGACTGCCTGCTGGTCGCAGATCGTGTAGGCCGCTACGGTGCAACCGGTCAGGAACGCGAACAGCAGGCTGTTGCGCGTGGCACTGTGGGCGAGGGTGCGCACGGTGCCGGAGATGTAAAGTGCGCCGCAGATGATCGCAAGTGCGCCCAGCAATGCGATCGGTCCGGGCCGTTCGCCGAGCACCGTGATGGCGACGATGATCGTGAGCAGCGGTCCGGTTGCGCGCGCCAGCGGATAGACCACCGACAGATCACCGAAGCGGTAGCCGCGATCGAGCATCAGGAAGTAGCCGGTGTGAATGATCGCGCTGGCGACGATGAAGCCAAGCGCCGTCCAGCCCAGCGTGAATCGCGCATTCCACAGCAGCGCGAGCGCGATCGGCGCATAGATGCACGTGGCGAGCGCCGCGAACAGCCACACGAACCCCACACCGCCGCCGGTGCGCTTGAGGAGCAGGTTCCAGCCGGCGTGGGCGAACGCCGCGATCAACACCAACACGAGCGCGAGGAGCGTCACTCCGGCCGCATCTGCGGGAACAGGATGACGTCGCGAATCGACGGTGAATCGGTGAGCAGCATGACCAGCCGGTCGATGCCGATGCCTTCACCCGCGGTCGGTGGCAGACCGTATTCGAGCGCCCGGATGTAGTCGGCGTCGTAGAACATCGCCTCTTCGTCGCCCGCGGCTTTCGCTTTGGCCTGATCGGCGAAGCGCGCGGCTTGATCTTCCGGATCGTTCAGCTCGGAGAACCCGTTGGCCATCTCGCGGCCGGTGATGAACAGTTCGAACCGATCGGTGATGTCGGGGTTGCTGTCATTGCGCCGAGCCAACGGTGACACCTCGGCCGGGTAGTCGATGATGAAGGTCGGCTGGATCAGCTGGCTCTCGGTGGTTTCTTCGAAGTACACCAGTTGCAGCGTGCCGATGCCGGCCTGCTTGTCGACTTTCGCATTGCGCTTGGCCAGTTCGGCGAGCAGCCAGGCGCGGTCGCCGAGCTGCGCATCGGTGGTCTGCGGATGGTATTTGCGCACCGCTTGCGCCACGGTGAGCCGATCGAACGGCTTGGCCAGGTCGATCGTGTGCTCGCCGTAACGCACCTGCTGCGTCCCGAGCACGTTTTGCGCGACGGTCCGCAGCATCTCCTCGGTGAAGCTCATCAGGTAGCGATAGTCCCGATACGCCTCGTAGAACTCCATCATCGTGAATTCGGGGTTGTGGCGCGTCGAGATGCCCTCGTTGCGGAAGTTGCGGTTGATCTCGAACACCTTCTCCAGGCCACCCACGACCAGACGCTTGAGGTACAGCTCCGGCGCGATGCGCAGATAGAGCTGCATGTCGAGTGCGTTGTGATGCGTGACGAACGGCTTGGCCGCCGCGCCGCCGGGAATCGGCTGCATCATCGGCGTTTCCACTTCCAGGTAGCCGCGCGCCACCATGAACGCGCGGATCTCCTGCACGATCCGGCTGCGCAACTGGAAGGTGCGGCGCGCCTCTTCACTGGTGATCAGATCGACGTAGCGCTGGCGATAGCGCTGTTCCTGGTCGGCCAGACCGTGAAACTTTTCCGGTAGTGGCCGTAGCGCCTTGCTCAGCAACTGGACGCTGGTCACGCGCACCGACAACTCGCCGGTCTTGGTCTTGAACAGCGTGCCCTCGGCGCCGAGGATGTCGCCGAGATCCCAGTGCTTGAACGCCGCATGGGCGGCCGCGCCGGTGGCATCGTCGGTCAGGTAAAGCTGAATGCGCCCGGACATGTCCTGGATCGTGGCGAAGCTCGCCTTGCCCATCACGCGCTTGAGCATCAGGCGACCGGCCACCGCGACGGTGGTGGGATCGGTGTCGAACGCTTCCTTGGCGCGCTCGCCGTGGGCGGCGTGCAGATCGGCAGCGAGATCGTGCCGATCGAAGTCGTTCGGGAACGCGTTGCCGAGTTTGCGCAACTCGGTGAGCTTGGCGCGGCGCTCGGCTTGGATCTGGCTTTCGTCGGCCGCTGTGTCTTGTGCCGGCTGCCTGGCTGCGTCGTTCATGATTGCCCCTCGGCTTCGAGACCTACGCCCTGCTTCAGGCTCGCGCTGATGAAATCATCGAGATCACCATCGAGCACGGCCTGGGTATTGCCGATTTCGATATTGGTGCGCAGATCCTTGATGCGAGATTGATCGAGCACGTAGGAGCGGATCTGATGGCCCCACGCGATGTCGGTCTTGGCATCCTCGAGCGCCTGTTTGGCCTGCGTGCGTTTGCGCAGTTCGAGTTCGTACAGCCGCGACTTCAGCATTGCCATCGCCTCGGCGCGGTTGCGATGCTGCGATCGATCGCTCTGGCATTGCACGACGATGTTGGTCGGCAGATGCGTGATGCGCACGGCGGAGTCGGTGCGGTTGACGTGCTGACCGCCGGCACCGGACGCGCGGTACGTGTCGATGCGCAGGTCGGCGGGGTTTATGTCGACCTCGATCGAGTCATCCACTTCCGGGTATACGAACACGCTGGCGAACGAGGTGTGCCGCCGGGCGTTGGAATCGAACGGCGATTTGCGCACCAGCCGGTGCACGCCGCTTTCGGTGCGCAGATGGCCATATGCATACTCGCCCGTCACCTTGATCGACGCGCTCTTGATGCCGGCCACTTCACCGTCGGACTGTTCGAGCACCTCGACCTGGAAGCCCTTGCGCTCGCTGTAGCGCAGGTACATGCGCATCAGGATCTGCGCCCAGTCCTGTGCTTCGGTGCCCCCCGATCCGGCCTGCAGGTCGATGAAACACGAGTTCGGATCGAGCGGATCGGCGAACATGCGCCGGAACTCCATGTCTTCGACCGTCTTGCGGACCGCGCCGACGTCTTTCTCCACCGCAATCAGCGTGGCGTCGTCGCCTTCTTCGCGGGCGAGGGCAAACAGCTCGCTGGTGTCCTGATGATCCTGGTTGAGTTGCGTGAGGCCTTCGACGACCAGGTCCAGGGATTTCTTCTCGCGCCCGAGATCCTGCGCGCGTTTGGTGTCGTTCCAGACGGCGGGGTCTTCGAGTTCCTTGCTGACGGTGGCTAGCCGCGTCTGTTTGGTATCGAAGTCAAAGATACCTCCGCAATTCGGCGATGCGCGCACCCAGGTCGTCGATCGATGCGGCGATTGCGTTGAGACGTTCGGCTTCCATGGAGTAGGCGATCGCTAAGGGAGAAGAATCGAAAATTATACCTCGCAGCCGCAGCGCCAAGACGTGATCGGATGAGGCGACGCGAGGGTGTATGGCATCAGGTCGTGCCGGCGCCGCCACGGGTTCGAGCCTGACTCGGACGGTTGCGACGGGCAAGCGGGCGAGACCCGTTTGCTATCATCGTTCGATGCGACCCGACCCGCTGCGAACCACTGTTTTTTCGTCCGATCTCGCGTTGCGACGCGCGCATCGGTGGTTTCTGGCGCTGTTCGCCGGATGTGTGCTGATCCTGGCTGCGGTGCTCTATCTCCAGCATCAGCTCAATCTCGATCCGTGCCCGTGGTGCGTGGCGCAGCGGATCGTGATGGTGGTCCTCGCCATCGTTGCGTTAGGCGCGGCGTTGCACCGACCGCGACGAAACGGCGCGCGCACCTACTGGGGCGTGCTGGCGGTGCTTGCGGCGTGCGGCGTCGCGGCGGCGGGTTATCACATCTATCTGCAAAGCGATTCCGAGCGCGCGATGAAATGCGCCGGATCGATGATCGAGCGCCTGCTCGATCAGTCGCGGCTGGGCAACCTGGCGCCGTGGCTGTTCCAGTACGACGGCCCGTGCACGCTCAAGCCGTGGTCCTTCCTCGGCCTGTCGATCCCGGAGCTTGCCGCCGTGGCCTTCGTGCTGATCTTTGCAATTGCCGTCCGCGGCCTGCGATCGCTTAACAAACGCGATTTCCTTTGAATTCATTGCGTTGCCCGCCGGATCTTGTTGCCCTGGACGTTCTGGCTGGTCGATTTTGTGAACTATTGCAACACGTTGTTGCGCTATTCACGGCGGTGATGGCGCTCTGCGTGGCGTTCTGCCACTCGGCCACTACACTTCTTTGCAACCGTAGCGCAGTGATAACGAAGTCACTGGCAGTAGCAGCAGTGAATCAGCAGCACCGAGGCAGTACCGCAGTAGTACCGAATTGGCAGATGTTGGTGGGCGCGGCGAAGGTCAACACGGTCCGAAGCGCAACACCGGCATCACACCTACCAGTCCGCAGACGCAGCAAGCGTTAGGTCGTTCCCCGCGACCGTTGGACGGGGCCGGAATTCCGGCCCCGTTTTTGTTTTCTGGCCCCGGACTGCTGCTCAATATGGTTTATCGCCCGCGACCGTGACCCGATTGCCGCTGCGCGTGTGCGGCCAGTAGTCCCACATCGCGCGGTGCTGCGCGCAACGGTTGTCCCAGAACGCGATCGAGTTCGCGCGCCAGCGGAACCGGCATTGGAAGATCGGGTTCTCCATGTGCTCGTACAGGTAGTTGAGCACGGCCGTGCTCTCGTCGGCCGGCACCCCGATCAGCCGGGTCGTAAAGCCGCGATTGACGTACAGCGCCTTCTTTCCGGTGACGGGATGGGTCCGCACCACCGGATGTTCCGCGCTCGGATACTGCGGCTTGTCTTCCACGCCGTAGTTGGCGTACATGCCACGATAGACGTGATCGCTCTCGTGCTTCGCAGTCATGCCCGCGAGGTAGGTCTTCATCCGATCGGATAGCGCCTCGTACGCGGCGTACATGCTCGCGAAAAGGGTGTCACCACCATGGGGCGGGCAGGTGCGGATGTACAGGATGCTGCCCATCGGCGGCTCCAGATCGCAGCTCACGTCGGTGTGCCAGCCTTCGCCGTTGGCGCGCGGCGAATCGCGATCGGCATGAATGATCATCAGCTCGGGCAGGCCGGGCTCGCTCGGTGCGGCGGGGTGTACGTGCAGATCGCCGAACAGGCGTCCGAACGCCAGGTGCTGCGCCTTGGCGATGTGCTGGTCGCGAAAGAAGATCACGAGATTCTCGGCCAGAGCGCGCTGGATCTCTTCGAGCTGCTTCGGTGAAAGCGGCGTGGAAAGATCGATGCCCGACACTTCGGCACCGATGATCGGCGTGAGCTTGTCGAGCTGCAGCGTTTCATACGGCGCAGCCACTTCGCTCAGATGCCGATAGCGCGGACCGTTGTTGCCCTTGAGCTGTTGACCGGTTTGCATGGCGAGGCTCCTGTCGAGACTGTCGGTTGAATCGGGTGGCGAACTGTCGATCTTGATCGATCGGTTCAGTCGAGCTTGAGTTTGGCACCACGGATGATCTTGCCCCAACGTTCGATCTCCGCGTGCGTGAACTTGCCGAATTCCTCGGGCGTCATCGTGACCGGCCGCCCGCCCAAGCCATCGAAGCGTGCTTGCACCTGCGGGTCGTTGCACGCGGCGATGATGTCGCGATGGATGCGCTGCACGATCTCGCGCGGCGTGCCCTTGGGCACGTAGAAGCCGTTCCACGTCCAGATCTGAAAATCGGGCAGCCCGGCTTCCACCGAGGTCGGCACCTGCGCGAGATTGGCGTCACGCTGCTTCGTGGTGATCGCCAGCGCGCGCATCTTGCCGCCGTCGACCTGCAGGCGGCCGTTGGTGATGTCGATCGTCATGAACGTCAGCCGTCCCGAGTACATGTCGGGAAACGCCTGCGGGTTGCTCTTGTAGCCCACGTGTACCGCGTCGATGCCCGCCAGCTGCCGATACATTTCGCTGGCGATCCGCGCCGGCAGCGACCCGGAGCCGAAGTTGTGCTTGCCCGGTTCGGATTTGAGCAGCGTGGTCAACTCGGCGAGCGTCTTGATCGGCGAATCGGTTCGCACCAGCACCACGAACGGCTGCTGCGTCAGTGAGGTGACCGGCTCGAAATCGTCGATCGGGTGATACGGCAGCTTGGCGTAGAGCGACGGATTGACCGCGTGCGTCATCGCCGAGGTCAGGAAGATCGTCAGCCCATCGGGTTTGGCACGCGCTGCAGCTTCCGCTGCGGGCAGGCCATTGCCGCCGCCCTTGTTGTCGATCGTGACCGGCTGACCCCAGGTTTGCGCCAGCTTCTCGGCGATGATGCGACCGGAAATGTCGGTCGCAGCGCCCGCGGGGAACGGGATGATCACATTGACCCGACTCGGTGGCCAACTCTGCGCCTGCGGGGATCCAGGCATCGCAAGCATCAGCAATGGCAGCAGCGCCGCGATGCGCGTGATGACGCGCCATCCCGTGCGTGGCTGAATCTGCTTCACGTGTCGATTCACGCGTGCTCCTCGGTCAGTGCGCTGATCGACGCAAGGATAACGCCGCACGGCGGGCATGACATACCCCAAAGAGGCCTGCGCACAGGCTAATTCGGCCCGCCATCGCGACGCCGAGCCTTGCCGCACCAAGCTGCGGGCGCCATCGCAGCCCGCGAGATATTTCGCGCGGACGTCACGAACCTCGATGCTGCTTGCTTGGTCGCGACGCGTAGATGGACTCGTTGTATGACCCGCGACGGCGCCGTCGGTGACGCGCTCGGCGCGCACGGCGATGGTGAGCGTCAGCCCGGCCGGACTGCCGCCGACGATCACAACGTCGGTCGTCTCGATCGCGGATGTCGGACCCGATGGAGACGATCGACGCATGTTATGCCCGCGCGACGCGAGCTCGCAGGCCGGCCGCGCCACATTCGAAGGTGGCGTGCCCCGCGTCCCCGAGGGGCCACCATCGCGCGACGAGGCAGGTGTGTCAGGAAGCGAGCGGCATCCCACTAGAATGCGGAGCATGCACGCGGGCCGGTATGCGAAAGCCCATGCGCAATCTTCACCATGAGGATCTCCATGCTTCACCGACGTGGCATGACCATCCGCGCACTCGCCGCGCTGCTGATGGCAAGCGTTGCATCGATCACCGCGGCACAGAACTTCCCCGCGAAGCCGGTGCGCATCATCGTCACGACGCCACCAGGATCGGGCGGTGACATCGTCTCGCGCACGATCGCTCAAGGATTGTCGGAGCGCTACGGGCAACAGGTCGTGGTGGAGAACCGGCCGGGTGCCGGCGGGCTGATCGGTGCGCAGGTCATCCAACAGGCGGCGCCCGACGGCTACACCATCGGCCTCGCCTCGACCGCGCACGTGGTGTCGCCGATGTTGCAAGCCAAGCCGCCCTATCGTCCGATCGAGGACTTCACGCCGATCATCAAGGTCGGCGAGATCACCAACATCGTCATTGTCGGGCCGGCGGTCGGCGCTCGTTCGCTCGCGGAGTTCATCGCGCAGGCCAAAGCCAAGCCGGGCACCTTCAACTTCCTCTCGCTCGGCGATGGCACCGCCGCGCACCTTGCCGCGGTGATCTTCAATCGCGCCGCGGGCATCGACGTGGTCCACGTTCCGTTCAAGACGGTCGCAGATGCCAATACGGCGATCCTCAATGGCGAGGTGCACTATGGCGTATTCCTGGTGCCGCCTTCGATCCAGTTGATCCGCACCGGCAAGATCCGCGGTCTGGCGGTGACCAATGACAAGCGGCTGGTCTCGCATCCGGATATCCCCACGGTTCATGAATTGGGACTGCCCGCGGGGGACTCGAGCGCGATGTTGGGTTACGTCGGCCCGGCAGGCATGTCACGCGATCTGGTGAACAAGTTCCACGCCGACATGGTCGCGGTCATGCAGCGACCCGAGGTACGCGAGCGACTACTGGGCCAGTCGGTGATCCTGGCCGAGCAGACCGATCCCGAGCACTACGGGCGGGCGCTGCGGTCGGAATTCGAGCGCTACGGCAAGTTGATCGAGCAAGCGGGGCTGAAGCGACCATGAGCGAACTATCGATGCGCGTCGAGAAGAACGTTGCGGTGCCGGTGGCCGATGGCACGGTGCTCAGGGCGAACGTCTACCGACCCGATGTGAGCGGGCGATATCCGGTGGTGATGGCACATGGCGTGTACGGCAAGGATGTTCATTTCGCCGATGCGTTCAGTGCGCAATGGGCGAAGCTGAACGAGATTTATCCCGGCATCACGAAGGATGGCTCGAGCGGTCGCTATCTGCGGTGGGAAACCGTCGACCCGGAACGCTGGGTGCCCGACGGTTACGTCGTGATCCAGGTGGATGCGCGCGGTTCGGGCATGTCGCCGGGCTATCTCGATCCGTTCTCGCCGACCGAGATCCGCGATTACTACGATGCGATCGAATGGGCAGCGCGCCAGCCTTGGTCGAACGGCAAGGTCGGATTGGCCGGCGTCTCGTACTACGCGATGACGCAGTGGCAGGTCGCGGCGCTGCAACCGCCGTCGCTCGCTGCGATCCTGCCGTGGGAGGGCGCGGCGGATCACTATCGCGACGCCAACTATCACGGCGGGATTCTTTCCAGTGCGTTCTTCAGCGCGTGGTGGCCGCGGCAGATTCTGCCCAATCAGCACGGCAACGGCGCGAGTGCGCATCGCGATCGCGAGACCGGCGAGCGCACGACCGGGCCTGCCCTCTCCGAATCGCTGCTCGTCGGCAATCGTTCGCTCTATCCCGAATACGTGCCGCGGCATCCGCTCGATGACGCTTGGCATCGCGCACGCACGCCCGACGTGTCGCGGATCAACGTGCCGTTGCTCTCGGCGGCGAACTGGGGCGGCCCTGGGTTGCATCTGCGCGGCAACATCGAGGGCTTTCTCGGTGCCGGCTCGCGCGACAAGTGGTTGTCGCTGCACATCGGTACGCATTATGAGAGTTTCTATCTGCCGCGCTATGTCGCGATGCAGAAGCGCTTCTTCGCCCGGTACCTGAAGGACGAGCGCAACGGTTGGGAGAACGAGCCGCGCGTACAGATGGCGGTGCGGCGAGTCGATGGAGCGGAACAGCGGGCGGAGCATGAATTTCCGCTCAACCGCACGCGTTGGACCAAACTCCACCTCGATGCGGCGAGGCTTTCGCTGCGCTCGCAGCCGGGTGATTCCGCTCGATTGCGCTACGCGACGATGGGCGAGGGCGTGAACTTCACGACAGCCTCGTTCGAATCGGAAGTCGAGTACACCGGCCCGTT
>CADECO010000032.1:27859-30360 GCA_902825905.1 uncultured beta proteobacterium | reverse complement strand
TCGCCGAGGACATCGAGCTTGTTGTGAACGAGCGCATCTTCATAGCGCTCGAATGCGGCACTCACCTCGGCATGGACTTCGGGAATGTCGATGGCTTGGGCGGTGATCGTCATGCGGGTTCCGGTCAGCGTGGGTATGCAATGCATACAGTGTACGGAACTCGCGACTTCGTCGGAATTCGTTGGTATTCGTCGGAATTCGTTGGTATTCGTTGGTATTCGTCGGACTCACAGTGCGAGCGTCACCGCGCTGAAGTAGATCAGCAGCGTCAGCAGGTCTTGCACAATGGTGGCGACCGGACCGCTGCCGAAGGCAGGGTCGCGGCCGAGCTGCAGCAGGAGCCATGGGAACAGGATGCCGACTGCGGAGGCCACGGTGCTCGCAGCGAACAGGGCACTCGCCACTGCGAGCGCCAGTCGTGCATCGGCGAACACAAGCCACACCGGGATGAACGCAGCCAGCGAAAGGGCGAGCCCGATCAGCATGCCGGTGCGCACCTCGCCGGCGATGAGCCGGGTGAATGGCACGGTCGACAACGACAGGCCGCGCACCGCCACGGCCTCGGTCTGCGTGCCGATCGCATCGGCGAGATAGACGATCGCCGGCACGAAGAAGGCGACCGTCACGTGCGTCTGCAACGTCGCTTCGAACGAGGCGACGAGCATCGTGGCAACCATGCTCCCGAGCAGCCCCACCATCAGCCAGGGCAGGCGATCTCGCGCGCGCCGGATCGGCGGAGCTTCGATCGATAGCTGGGCCCGTGTCGATTCGCGCAGGATGCCGGCCAGGCGATGCAGATCTTCGATATGTTCGCGCCGCAGGATCTCGAGCAACGCTTGCGAAGGCACGACACCGATCAAGCGGCCGGCAGCATCGACCAAAGGTACCGCGGACACGCCATAGTGAATCGCCAGTGACGCGGCGTGTTCCTGATCGGTATCCGGGTCGATGGCGGGATAGTCCCGCAACGCCAACTCGCCCAGGTGGGTGCTGCCCTGCGCGGCCAGCAACGTCGCCATCGGCACGATCCCGACGAGTCGTCGGTCGACGTCATGCACGTACAACGCACCCGCGTAGTCGTAGTGCGAACCCGGTAGACGCGCAACTGCTGTCTCTACCGATTCGTCGACGCGCCCGGTGGGAACCCGATCGACGACGTGGCGAAGCGCAGTCTCGTGATGTTCTTCGTTGTCAACGGCGGGGCGCAAACGCTCGAGCCTTGCTCAACAGGGTTGGCAAGATCAATACCCGCGATGCGCCACCAGGCTTTGTGTTTGGTCAAGGGAGCGCGGTGCATGGCAGACTGGCCACCAGACCATGGCTGAATCCGAGACAGCGGTTGGACTACGAAGTCGACCTGCGATCGACCGAACGCTGGTAGTCAGCAGCCAGCGCGATGAGGTCGGGAGCACCTGCGCGATGCGGCATCGGCCAGGAAGCGGAAGTCCCATGCTGTGCTCGGGTACCGTGTCGCGCCACATTGAATTCAGCGTCGCGCAGGCCAAGGTACGCGGCACTGTCGGCAAGAAATACGGAACGGACCACTTTCGGATCGAAGTGCATGCACAGATCTCCTCGCGCGCGGGAGCCGGTGGCGTCTTGATCGCGCACCACATCCGGCTCGGTCTGACCGGCGCAGGCTGTGCGCCGATGAAAGGCTCGAGTCACGCGCCTGTCATCCGCACTTCGGACGATCGGCGTTCCCCGCGAATCTCGATTCCCAGATCTGGCAACGACCGGCGGAATTGGTTCCTCGGTAAGGTTCCGCGGCAGATCCCACTGCAACTCCCACTACCCGCGCGGGCATGCGGGACGACTGCGTTCACACGTAGTCGTCGCCTCCCATGTCGATGTCTTCGGCAGAGAAATCGTTGTAGCTGTTCTGTTCACCGGCTGCCGCGTACGTATCGGGCGCATAGCTGCCTTCGGCGAGCGAACTGTCGCCGGCAGGGGCCGCCGCGGCGGTGTTCGATCCGGCGTTGTTGTTATTGAGCAAATGCTGAATCCCCTGGAACAGGAACGCACCGCCCACAACGCCGGCGGCGGTTGCTGCCATCGCGGGTAGGAACCCGCCTCCCATGCCGCGGGCCGCCGGCGCGGCCGCTTGCACCGGGGTTGCTCGATTCGCAGCGAGCCCGGAGACCGGGTTCGGCGCGAGCGGCCTGCCCGTCACGGAAACATCGGCGCCAGAGGGCGTACCGAACGCACTCGCGGGCGCGGTTGCCTGTCTTCCCCAACCTCCGCCGCTGAGAAAGCTGTTTGCGGCCTGGGCTGGAGCCGGTGCGGCGAGCTTGCTTTCCAGATCGGTGATACGGGCCTGCGCAGCCTGCAGCGCCTGATCCTGCAGCAGCGCGCGTTGTACGAGCAGATACGCGGCGTCTGGTTGCTGCGACACCGCGCTCGCGATCTGCGCCTCGGCGTCGCGGTCCTTGTTGACGCCGCGCACTTGCACCAGCGAATCGAGGAAAGACTGCAACAGTTGAGCTTCCTGGGCGTTCATG
>CADECO010000032.1:6149-27759 GCA_902825905.1 uncultured beta proteobacterium | reverse complement strand
TGGAATACGGCATCAACATCGCGCCCGGCGCCGACGCCTGGAAGCTGGCCAAGCGCGCCGAAGAACTGGGGTTCACGCACGCGTGGTTCTACGACACGCAGCTGCTGAACGCCGACGTGTTCGTGGTGATGGCCGCAGCAGCGATGGTAACGAGCCGGATCAAGCTGGCCACCGGCGTGCTGATTCCGTCGAATCGCATCGCGCCCGTTACCGCCAGCGCGCTGGCCTCGCTCAACAAGCTCGCACCCGGACGCATCCATTGCGGCGTCGGCACGGGGTTCACCGCGCGTCGCACGATGGGGGCCGGCGCCATGCGCATGGCCGACGTGACCGAGTACATCCGCGTCGTGCAAGGCCTGCTCGCGCGTGACACGGTCACATTCGAGTTTGAAGGTGAGCGTCGCAAGGTCCGCTTCCTCAATCCGGATCTGAACCTCATCAACACCACCGATCCCATCGGCTTCAGCCTGAGCGCGTTCGGCACGCGCGGGCGTGAAGCGGTCGCCGAACTGGGCGTGGGCTGGATCATTCCGGTTCGCGATGCTGCGGGTGCGATCGAGCAACTGCGCGATCTGCAACAGGCGTGGCAGGCAAAGGGCCGCGCCGAGGCCGATCTCATCGCCACCGCGCATGCGGCGGGCTGCATCCTGGCCGAGGGTGAGCCCTACGACAGCCCGCGCGCGCTTGCCCAGGCGGGGCCGGTGCCGGCGATGGTGCTGCACGATCTGCTCGAAGCCCAGGAGCGCGGCAGTCTCGGCATCAAGACACCGCCGCTGCTGCAGCCGGCGCTCGAGGCTTATCGCGCCATCTACGATCGCTACGAACCTGCCGACGCCCGCTACCTCGCGTTGCATCGTGGTCATCTGATGATCGTGCGGCCGGAGGAAGCCCCACTCATCAGCGCCGACATGATTCGCTCGATGAGCTTCACTGGCACGGCGCCGCAATTGCGCGATCGTGTGCGCGAACTGCGTGATGCGGGCTACACGCAGTTCAGCCCGCACATCCGATACGGGCAGCCGCAGATGCTGGAAGAGTGGGCCGATCTGCTGGCGAAGGTCTGACTCGCACCAGGAGCGCACGCGACATCTTCTGCGCCACGCCAGGTGAAGGCGGGCAGGTCGGGAAAGCGCAAGAACGCGGCAACGTCAGGAAAGCCGGGTCAACCGCCTGTACCTTTGGGATAATCACCCCAAAGGAGCGTTATCGAGCGTCGAGTCCTCATGGCTTGCGACCGCTGTCGCTTCGCATCCCGCTCGCATAACGAAGCATGGCGCAAGGTTCCCGCAAGATTTTCTATGGTTGGCGCATCGTCGGCGCCGCATTCGGCCTGCAGTTCATGCAGGCCGCTTTCCTGCATCACGCGTTCGGCGCCTATGTGGCGGTGCTGCGCGAGAGCATGGGCTGGAGCAAGACTGCGCTCTCGGCTGCTGCCGCGATCCAGCAGCTGGAAGGTGCGCTGCTCGGACCGATCCAGGGCTGGTTTCTCGACCGCTTCGGTTCGCGCGGCATGCTGCGTGTCGGCGTGGTCATGTTCGGACTGGGCATGATCATGTTCAGCCAGGTCGAGCAGCTCTGGACCTTCTACACCAGCTTCGTGGTGATCGCGCTCGGCGTGAGTATGGCCGGACACTTTCCGCTCAACATCGCGATCGTCCACTGGTTCGAGCGGCGGCGTGCGCGTGCGCTCTCGGTCATCACGCTCGGCTTCGCCACCGGCGGCATGATGGTGCCGATTATCGCGTGGTCGCTGGTGGCGTTCGGATGGCGGGTCACAGCATTCGCCTCCGGAGTGATCGTTCTGGTGGCGGGCTGGCCGCTGGCGGGAATGATCCGCGACCGACCGCGCGACGTCGGTGAAGTGCCCGACGGCGAAATGCGCGGCGTGGCACTCGAAGATGCGGTCCAAACCAGATCGACCGAACGGCAAGCCGAGTTCACTGCCATGCAGGCGATGCGCACATCGGCGTTCTGGTTCATCTCGTTCGGCCACGGCTTCGCGATGCTGGTGATCGGTGCGGTCAACGTGCACGCGATTACCCACATGAAAGAGGGTCTTGGCTACACCGTGGGCGAGGCCGCGCTGGTGATCAGCCTGCAAACCGGCTGCCAGGTCGCGGGCATCCTCCTTGGCTGGGTGCTCGGCGATCGGTTCGAGAAGCGCCTGATCGCCGCGTTCTGCATGTTCGCGCACATGATCGGGCTGCTCCTACTCACCTATGCGACATCGATGTCGATGCTGGTGGCGTTCGCGGTGCTCAACGGCTTGGCCTGGGGCGTGCGCGGCCCGTTCATGCAGGCGATGCGCGCCGACTACTTCGGCCTGAAGTCGATCGGCATGATCATCGGCATCTCGTCGATCATCGTGGTGCTGGGCAATGTAGGCGGGCCGATGTACGCGGGCCTGGCCGCCGACGCCACCGGCAATTACAAGCTCGGCTTCACCACGCTCGCGCTGCTGGCCGGGATGGGCTCGGTGTTCTTTTGGTTCGCGCGCAAACCCGCACTCGAAGCGCCGCGCTAGCGCAGGCGACGTTACTCATGCCGCGCCGGTGGCGCGAAATCGCCGTGGATCTCGTTGCGCAACAGTTCGGCACGCGCCGCGAAGAACGCAGCGTCGGCGGGCGATTGCGCCCAGCCTTCGCGTCCGCGCCAGGCGACGTGATGGGCGCGCATGTCATCGCCGTAGCGCACGCGAAACAACAAGGTGCGCTGCGGACCGTTGATGTATTCGTGCAGCTCGCCACGCGGATGCACCACGAACGACCCCGGAACGACGTCGATCGTGCGCTCCGGCGTGCGCATGCGGCCGCCGCCTTCGAAGCAGAAGTAGATCTCCGTGGCGTTCGGATGGCAGTGATACGGGCTGATCTGACCGGGCTCCCAGCAGGCGACGGTGACGTCTCCAGCATCGACCTTGCCCAGGATCTTCTCCACGTGGCGGGCAGGATTCCACACCTGTTCATGCTGCAGGCTGAACACCAGCATTGCCTTCCCCTTTCGCTGTATCGATCGTGTCGGTTCGAATGGCCGTCGGTTGCCGCATCTGGCGCGCGACTGCCTCGAGTTTCATTCTAGTCGCTACACTCTTGCCTGCTTGATAGTGAAGACACCGCACGAACCGGGAGCAATCCGATGAAACAACTGTTCTATGTCCAGCCGCTGCCGAACCAGGCGTTCCTCGATGTGCTCAGCCGGCGGAGTGACGTCAAGGCGGTGGAATTGCGGCGCGACGCATCGGCGCAAGACATCGCCTCGGTGCTGGAGTCGTCGGTGGCGTATCAGATCGGTTCGATGCGCGATGAGCTCGCACCTGGCTTTCGCGCCGATGCAGCGCTATTGAAGAAGGCACCTCGGCTGCTTGCGGTGTCGACGCATGGTGCAGGCTTCGACACCGTCGACGTCGACGCATGCACCGAGGCAGGTGTGCTCGCCGTGAATCAGGCGGGCGGCAACGCCGAGGCGGTGGCCGAGCATGTGCTGGCGATGATGCTGTGCCTGACCAAGCGCATCGGCGAGACCGATCGGTTCATGCGTCGCCAGAACGGCATTCCGCGCGCGCAGTACATCGGCAACAACGTGCTAGGCAAGACCCTCGGCATCATCGGTGTCGGCCATGTGGGCTCGCGTGTCGCCGAGTTGTGCCGCGGCGCGTTCAGGATGCGCGTGCTCGGGTTCGATCCGTATCTTTCCGCAGAGCAGCTATCAGGCAAAGGCGTGGAGAAGGCCGCATTGGATGATCTTCTGCGGCAATCCGACTACGTGTCGGTCAACTGCCCGCTCACCGCCGAAACGCGTGGACTGATGGGCGCGCGCCAGTTCGAGTTGATGCAGAAGCACGCCTATCTTGTGACGACCGCGCGCGGCAGCATTACCGACGAAGATGCGCTGGTGCAGGCGTTGCGCGACAAACGCATTGCCGGTGCGGGCCTGGACGTGTGGGAACAGGAGCCGCCGCCCGCTTCGCACCCGCTGATGCAGTTCGACAACGTGCTGGTGAGTCCGCATACCGCAGGCGTGACGGTGGAGTCGCGCCGCAATATCGCCACGATCGGTGCCGAGCAGTTGCTGGCGATCCTCGATGGCAAGCGTCCGCAGCGACTGCTCAATCCGCAGGTGTGGCCGGCCTATGTGAAGCGCTTCGAAAAAATCGTAGGCTCCAAACCCGAAGGAGCGTAGGACGCAGAGTCGCGGCTCGGGGGAGCGCGGCACAGGTCAGGACAGCATAGCAACGCCGCGCTCTTCCTGCGCTACCCGCTTGATGTAGAGCTGGAACTCGGGGTCTTCGCCCCGCAGCAGCAGCGGCATGGAGTAGAAGAAGTCGTCGCGGCGGCACCACTCACGCATGTAGTCGTCCCACGAATTCCAGCGGCGCCGCTCGGTCGGCGTCATCTCGTCCTTGTAGGCCACAAGGTAGGCCCGTTCGAACAGGCTGGTGAGCATCTCGAAGATCACCAGCATGCGTTCCTTCTGTTCCTGCGTCGGTTCGGGAAGCGCTTCATTGGTGCGCAACTGCAGGTCGGCGTTCTCGAGCACGATCTTCAGGAAGTCGTTGTAGGCGTTGCTCAGCAGCTGGTACGCCTCTTCCTCCTCGTTTTCGCGCTCCTTACGCTGCTCGTACAGGAAAGCACCGATCGCGAACGGCAGGCCCACCACCGTCACGACATAGCTGGCGATTTCGAACAGGTCGCGCACTGACATTTCACTTGCGCGCCCAGCCGGGTGCGCGCTTGGCAAGAAACGCCGCTACGCCTTCGGCGCCTTCGTCGCCGCGCAGACTTTGCGCGAAACGCTCGGCGGCCATGTCCAGGTGCGCATCGAGCGGCAAGGTGCCGATTGCCAGAAACACTTCCTTGGTGAGACGGTTGGCGTCCGGCGCGCAGCGGAGCACGCCGGTAACCAGCTGCGAAATGGCGCCGTCGAGCGCCGCACTGTCGGCGACCAGCTTATGCACCAAACCGATTCGATAGGCCTCGGCGCCGTCGATGCGCTCGCCGCTGAGCGAGAGGTATCGAGATCGCGATACCCCGATCCGTTCGGCGACGAACGGAGAGATCTGTGCGGGCACCACGCCGAGCGTGGTTTCGGTCATGCCGAAGCGAGCGTCGGTGGTGGCGAGCGTGATGTCGGCGATGCAGGCCAACCCCATTCCACCGCCGAGCGCCGCGCCTTCGACGGCCGTGACGATCGCCATCGGCAGCCGACGAATGCGCGCGAACAGCGCGCCGCTTTGCCGATTGCCCTGGGCGATCGGGTCCGGCTGCCCTGGCGCGCGCTCGCTCCTGCGATGCGCATCGAAGTCGGCGATGTTGCCGCCGGCGCAGAAGGTTCCGCCAGCCCCGCGCAGCACCACGACGCGTGCGCGCCGTTCACGCTCGAGCTGATCGGTCAGCGCGGTCAGATCGTGCATCATGGCGCGGCTCAGCGCGTTGCGCGTCTGCGGTTGATTGAGCATGACGTGGACCACTTCGCCGTCGTGGTCGGTGCGCACAAGCAGGGTTTCGTGGCCGTTCATCGTTCTTTCCCGGCGTGGATGTGCCGCCAGAGCGAATTCGGACTGAGCGGAATCTCGTTCAGTTCGATCCCGCGTGCCGGCAGGTCGAGCGCATTCTCGATCGCTTGCGCAAACAGCGGACCCACCGGTATCGCGCCTGCTTCTCCGGCGCCCTTCATGCCGAGCGGATTGAGCGGGGAGGGTGTCACCGTATGCGCGGTCTCCACGCGCGGCACGACCGTGGAACTGGGCAAGAGGTAATCGGCGAACGAACCACTGAGCAGCTGACCCGACCGATCGAACACGAGCTTCTCGTAGAACGCATTGCCGATGCCTTGCGCGACGCCGCCCAGGATCTGGCCTTCGAGGATGAGCGGATTGATCACAGCGCCGCAATCGTGCACCACCACGTACTTGTCGATCGTCACGTCGCAGGTATCGCGGTCGACGGTCACGATCATGGCGTGCACGCCGCTCGCGGTCGCGCCGTGTGACGGGCCGAAATAGCGAGTCGCCTCCAGTCCTGGTTCGGTGCCGGGTTTCACCGCACCGCGCATCGGATTGGCAAGATTCGCCAGCGCGCCGAGTTTGATCGACCTGCCAGGCACTCCGACGACCGACACGGTGCCATTGGACAGTTCCAGATCCTGTTCGGCGCATTCGAAATGCTCGGCGGCCGTGTTGAAGATCCGCTGGCGCACGACCTGCGCTGCTTCATCGATGGCGGTGCCTGCGACCACCGCACCGCGACTGGCAAAGGTGCCGGCGCCCCAATAGAACTGATCGGTGTCGCCGGTGATGACTTCGACGTCGCGTACGTCAACGCCGAGCCGATCGGCGACGATCTGCGCGAAGCTGGTGTAATGGCCCTGACCTTGCGTGCCGATGCCGGTGAGCACGCTGACTTTGCCGCTCGCCTGCACCTGCACCTTCGCGCCTTCATAGGGGCCGATGCCGGTGCCTTCGACGTAACTCACCACACCGATGCCCACGTGCTTTCCGGCCGCCCGCAGCCTGGGCTGTACCTCGCGCACGAAGCGCTCGTAGTCGATCAATTCCAGCGCCTTGGCGAGGATCGGTGCGTAGTTGCCGCTGTCGTACTCCAGTGCAGTGAAGTCCTGATAGATCAACCCGATCTTGTACGGGAAGGCATCGGGCCCGATCAGATTGCGGCGACGGATCTCGGCGCGATCGATCCCCAGCTGCTGCGCGGCCAGGTCGAGCAGCCGCTCGATCACGAACACGCCGTGCTGCCGTCCCGCGCCGCGATAGGGCGTCACGATCGGCAGATTGGTGAATACCGCGGTGAACGTGCTGTCGTAATTGGGAATGTCGTAGATGCCAAGCAGGGTGCACTGACTGTTGATCGGCACCGTGAGGCCGTACGGGTCGTACGCTCCGGTGTCGTGCAGGAACGTGTCTTGCACGCCGAGGATCTTGCCGTTCGCATCGAGGGCGATCTCGGCGTCGTGAATCTGGGTACGCTCGTGCGTGGTTGCGAGGAAATGTTCGGCGCGATCTTCGATCCACTTCACCGGTTGGCCGAGTCGCATCGCCGCCCACGGAATCACCGTCTCTTCGGGGTAGAACATCATGATCTTCGGCCCGAATCCGCCGCCGATGAACGGCGCGACGACGCGCACCTGGCGTTCGCTCAAGCCGAGCATCGCCGCCAGACCGTTGCGGATGAACACCGGCGCCTGCGTGGTATCCCATACCGTCAAGCGTTCAGCGATCGCATCCCATTGCGCGACCACCCCGCGCGTCTCGATCGGCGCCGAGCAACCGTGGTCGTAGACGAACCGACGCTTGATGCGCAGGTGAGCTTGCCTGGCAGCCTGCCCATAGTTGCCGCGCGCTTGATGTACACGTGCGGCAACGTTGTCGGTGACGTCGGCGTGGACCACTTCACCACGCGAGCGTGTGGCCTGCTCCAGATCGATGACCGGATCGAGCGGCTCGTACTCCACCTGGACCGCGGCGGCCGCATCCTCGGCGAGGTAGCGTGAACGGGCGATGATCACCGCCACCGGCTCGCCTGCATGGCGTGCCTTGTCTTTCGCCAGCGGCACCTGCGTGCGTTCGTTGAACACGCTGCCTTCGATCGGTGGCGGCGGCACCAGCAGCGGGCCGGGCTGCCAGTAGTCGCCGAGATCCGCGGCGGTGTAGATGGCCACCACACCCGGGCACGCACGCGCGGCGTCGACATCGATGGCGCGGATCCGCGCATGGGCATGCGGACTGCGCACGAACGTCGCGTGCAGCATGCCAGGCAGATCGACATCGTCGATGAACAGCGCCTTGCCGGTCAGCAGGCGCGAATCTTCACTGCGAGGGATCGGCGCGCCGAAGTATCGAATGCTCATCGTGGTGCGGGGGGAGCCAGGCTGAATGCCGAGCGCCATTGCGCATGGCTTTTGCCGGCGCGTCAAGGGGCGCGCGGATCTGTGTCGCCTCACCGTGCGTTTTCCCGACGCTGGCGTTCACGGTACAGTCGATGCTCGCTCCAAGAACAATCCCTCCGGGAGAAAGCCATGCAACTAGGCGTCGCGTTGCCGCAGTTCGATATCGGTGGCGAGCCCGAGGTGGTCAGGGACTTCGCGCAGGCCGCCGAGGCGATCGGTTACGCGCATCTGGCCACCTACGATCACGTGCTGGGGGTCAATCTCGCCAGCCGTCCGCAATGGAAAGCGCCGTATCACTCCGGTCATTGCTTCCACGACGTATTCGTGCTGTTCGCCTATCTGGCTGCGCTTACCCGGCGAATTGAACTCACCACCCAGGTGCTGATCCTGCCCCAGCGCCAGACCGTGCTGGTTGCCAAGCAGGCTGCCAGTCTGGATGTGCTCTCGGGTGGCCGGCTCAGACTGGGCGTGGGCATCGGCTGGAATCCGACCGAGTACGTCGGCCTGGGCGAAAACTTCAAGAACCGGGGCATCCGCTCCGAAGAGCAGGTCACGCTGATGCGGGCGCTGTGGACGCAGCCAAACGTGACGTTCAAGGGGACGTGGCACGAGGTGCCCGATGCCGGGATCAACCCGCTGCCCCAACGCCCGATCCCGCTTTGGTTCGGCGGGCACGTCGATCAGACGCTCGATCGCATCGCGCGCTGGGGCGACGGCTGGATCGTGCTGCAGCATCTACCCGACGAGAAGGGCAAGGCGGCGATCGACACGTTGCGCGCGAAAGTCCGCGCGGCCGGGCGAACGGAATCAGCGGTTGGCGTGGATGCGTGGATCTCCATCGGCGAGTCGACGCCCGAGCAGTGGCGCGAACAAATGCAGGGCTGGCGGGCGCTGGGCGTCTCGCACGTCACGCTGAACACGACGTTCTCCTCTTATCACCACAAACGGATAGCAGGCACATCGGTGGAGGCACATCTGGAGGCGATCCGTCGATTCCACGCTGCTGTCCGCGATCTCCTTTGATTCCCATCGGCACCGCCCCTCACGCTATGACCAAGAAATCCTTTGCATCGTTGCTGGACGCACCCGGCCCACTGGTTGTGCCTGGCGCCTACGACGCGCTGTCGGCGCGGCTCATTCAACAGGCGGGATTCCCTGCGTTTTTCATCGGCGGGTTCCCGGCGGTCGGGGCGCGCTACGGTGTTCCAGACGTCGGCCTCAAGGGCCTGGGTGAGATCGCCGCCGCGGTGCGCGACATCGTTGCGGCGTGCGATCTGCCGGTGATCGTCGATGGCGATGACGGCTACGGCGACGTCAAGAATGTCGTGCACACGCTGCACACCTACGAGCGCATCGGTGCGAGCTCGGTAATGTTCGAGGATCAGCGCTGGCCCAAGCGATGCGGACACATGGCCGGCAAGTCCGTCGTACCCATGGAGCAGATGGAATCGAAAGTTCGCGCCGCGGTGGGTGAACGCATGCATCGCGAAACGTTCATCTGGGCACGCACCGACGCACGCGGGCCGCTCGGGCTGGATGAAGCGTTGCGTCGGGCGGAGTGCTACCTGCGGGCCGGCGCCGACGGACTGTTCATCGAAGCGCCGCGCACCGTGGAAGAGCTCGAGCGCGTCGGTCGCGCGTTCAAGGGCGTACCGATGCAGGCCAATCCGCTGGCCGGCGGTGTCACGCCGATCCTGCATCCGAACGAACTGTACCGGCTGGGCTTCAAGGTGGTCATCTACGGGATCGATCTGTTGATGCACGTGACCAAGACGGTGAAGACCGCGTTGGCCGACATGCGTGCCGGCACCTTCGCGATGCAAGGCAAAGGCGTGGGCTTCAAGGAATATCTCGACTGCGTGGATTTCGATCGTTGGGGCGAGGTCGAGTCGAAGTACGGCGAAGCGCCGCAGAATCCGGGTTCGCAGAACGCGCAGCACTGAGGACGTGCTAAGCCGTTCGCGATCGAAGTCGCATCACAGCCCCTGCTATGCTTCGGGGCGTTCGAGATTCGCTCTCGAGTCCCTCCTTCTCTCACTTTCGCGAGTCCCCGCTTGAGCCACGACCATCCCTTTATCGGACGGCTGGAAGACCGTCGCCTCATCACCGGCACCGGCCGCTATACCGCCGACAACAATCTTCCCGGCCAGCTCCACGCGGTGTTCCTGCGTGCCGATCGTGCGCATGCGCGCATCGATCGCATCGATGTGCAGGAGGCGCTCAAAAGACCCGGCGTGCGCGCGGTCCTCACGGGCGCCGACGTCAAGTCTGCAGGCCTGAAGTCCTTGCCCACGCAACTGGCCGTCAAGGGCCGCGACGGCGCGGAGTTGATCAAGCCATATCGACCTGCGCTGGCGCAGGACAAGGTGCGCTTCGTCGGCGAGTGCGTCGCGTGCGTGGTCGCGGAATCGCAGGCGGCCGCGCAGGACGCGATCGAGGCGATCAGGGTCGACTATCACGATCTCCCCGCTGTCACCGATGCGGTGGCGGGGTTGCGCACCGACGCGCCGCAATTGCACGACAACGTTCCGGGCAACCGGGTGTTCGACTTCGGCAACGGTGACGAAGCGAAGACCGCCGCCGCGTTCCAGTCCGCCGCGAAGGTCGTGCGACTCACGCTGCACAACAACCGGGTGGCGGCCAGTCCGATGGAGCCGCGCGCGGCACTCGGTGTGTACGACGCCGCGAAGGATCACTACACGCTTCACTCGGTGACGCAGGGCGTGAACGGTCTGCGCGCGCAAGTCGCGGGCGTGATGGGTCTGGGCGAAGACAAGCTCGATGTCGTCGCTCGCGACGTCGGCGGCGGCTTCGGCGTGCGAGGCAACATCTATCCCGAGCAATGTGTGGTGTTGCTAGCCGCCCGAGTCACCGGGCGACCGGTCAAGTGGACCTCGACGCGTTCGGAGGCGTTCCTGTCGGACGAGCAGGGACGCGATGTCGACTCGCTGGGCGAACTCGCGCTCGATGCGAACGGCAAGTTCCTCGCGCTGCGCTACGACTTCATCACCAACATGGGCGCCTATTGCGCGCCGGCCGGGCCGTTCATCAACATGCGCGTGTCGACGTGCATCACCGGCGTGTACGACGTGCCGAGCGCATACGCGCGCAACCAGCTCGTGCTCACCAATACCGCGCCCATGGCCGCGTATCGCGGCGCGGGCCGGCCGATCATGTCATCGATCCTGGAGCGCCTGGTGACGGTGGCAGCGCGTGAACTCGGCATCGACGAAGCCGAACTGCGTCGCCGCAACATGATCCCGCCAGAGAAATTCCCCTACAACCTGGTCAACGGGTACGTGTACGACTCGGGTCATCCGGAAGCGGTGCTTGCCGATGCGCTGAAGGCCAGCGGCTGGAATGACCGCAACGCGTTCGAGCGCCGACGCGCCGAGGCGCGCACACGAGGCAAGCTGTTCGGTCGGGGGATCGCCACGGCGATCGAGCCTACCGGTGCGGGCAACGTCGCCGACAACGTCGACGTGCGCTTCGAGCAGGACGGCACGGTCTCGCTTTACGCCGTATCGCATTCCTCGGGCCAGGGACACGAGACCGCTTTCGCGGAAATCGTCGCCGATGCGCTCGGCCTGCCGCTCGAGTCGGTGCATCTGCGCGAGGGCGATCCGCGCGTACGGCTGGTGGGCAACGGCACCGGCGGCTCGCGATCGACCCATGGTGTGGGTAGTGCGTTGCTCGTGGCTGCGCGTGAAATCATCAAGAAGGGCATGGCGCTCGCTGCGGCGGCGCTGGAGGCAGCCGAGGCTGACATCGAGTTCGTCGACGGTCGCTATCGCATCAAGGGCACCGATCGCGCCATCACGTTCACGGCTCTCGTGGAGAAGCATCGGTCACAGCAACCGCATCCGCTCGACGCCAAGGCTGAGAACAAAAGCGGATCGACCTATCCCAACGGCTGTCATATCGCCGAGGTCGAGATCGATGAAGCCACCGGCGAGGTCGCCATCGTGTCGTACCTCGCTTGCGACGACGCCGGCACCATCATCAATCACACGCTGGTCGAAGGCCAGATGCACGGTGGTCTGGCACAGGGCATCGGCCAGGTGCTGGGGGAACACGTCGTCTACGACGGGGCAGGGCAGCTTCTCACCGGCAGTTACATGGACTACCCGATGCCGCGCGCCGGCCTGCTCACCCAGGTGACGCTGCTCGACCATCCGGTGCCTACGCCGACCAATCCGTTGGGCGCGAAGGGCGTGGGTGAGTCGGGCGTGACGGGCTCGCTGCCCACGGTGATGAATGCGATCACCGATGCGCTCGGTCAGGTTGGCGTCAAACAGTTCGACATGCCCGCGACGCCGGCGCGCGTGTGGGCGGCGATCCAGGGCGCGAAAGCAGGCAGGCCCGGCGCGCTTGCAGTCGATCAACGCTGAATTGAATCGGAACGCCGCCGGCGCAGCGCTGGAGTGATGGCGACGCCCGACTACAGCTTGCGCTGCCGCGCGCGCATGTCGCTCGCGGCGTTGATCATCGAGTGCAGGCTGCGGGCGTAGTCGATCGCGCCTTGCGATTCCATGTTCGGCGCCACGCGCAGATATTCCTTGAGGCCAAGGATGGCCGGTCGTGGCGTGTTGACCATCTTCTCGCAGAACGCCTCTCCCTCGGCATCGATCACCGCCTCGGGTACCACGGTGCTCACGATCCCGTAAGTCAACGCGCGCTCGGCGTTGATGAAATCAGTGGAGTAGGTGAGCCAGGCGATCGCGTTGCGCCCGACGCGGTCGATGAGCGATGACATCACCATGGTCGGCAAAATGTTGTGCGCCATCTCGGGGATGTTGAACATCGCCGTGTCGGCGGCGAACGAGACGTCGCACATCGCCGTCAGCGCCAACCCGAACCCGGTTGCCCGCCCGCGCACCACCCCGACCACCGGCACCGGCGATCGGCGCATGGCCCAGTAGGCGTTGAACACGATGTCGTATTCGTCGCGGCGACGATACGCTTCCGGCGACGGCGGTGGCGCGTGCATCGGGCGAGGGGCGCGGCCGGTGCAGAAGTCCGGGCCATTGGCTCGCAGCAGTACCAGATCGGCCGTTTCATGTGCGCGGTTCAGGGCGCGCGTCAGCTCCAGCACCATCTGATCGGTAAAGCTGTTGCCCGCCTCGGGCCGGTTGATCGTGATGCGCAGAATCGTGCCGTCCTGCTTGACGATCAGGTCGTCCTTCACCGCCGTGCCTCCTCGTTGCGTCGCATCCGCTGATGAGCGTCGATCAACCGGCAGTACTGAAGCCGCCGCTGATACTGATCACCTGACCGGTGATCCAACTCGCCCCCTCGGAGGCAAGGAACACGACGGTGGGTGCCACGTCGGCGGGCTTGCCCAGGCGACGCAGCGGGTAGTTGCGCAGGATCTTGTCGCGATTGGCTTCCAGCCATGCCGGATCGCTGTGGCTGGTCTCGACCAGGCCGAGCGCGATCGCGTTCACCGTGATCCAGTTGCGGCCCAGCTCCTTGGCGAGCGACTTGGACAGGGCGATGACGCCACCGCGCGAGGAGGCGGTGATCGACAGGCCGGTCTCACCGATGCGGGCCGAATCGCCCATGAGGTTGATGATCCGCCCGCCACCCTGTTTCGCCATGTGCGGGACCGCGGCGTGACTGCAATGGATCACGCTGTACAAGCCGATGTCGATCTGCTTTTTCCAGTCGTCGGGGCTGGTGTCGAGGAAGCGCTGCCGCTGCACGTAGCCGGCGTTGTTGACGAGGATGTCCAGGCGCCCGTGGTCGTTCACCACGTTGTCGACCATGGCGCGTACGGCGTTCAGATCGGTAACGTCGGCGCTATACGCGGCGGCCTTGCCCCCGCTGTTCCTGATTTGCGCCACGGTCTCATCGGCATCGGCCTTCGAGCGCAGATAGTTCACCGCAACGGTTGCGCCTTCGGCGCCGAGCGCGACGGCGATCGCACGGCCGACATCGCGCGCACCGCCGGTCACCAGTGCGACTTTTCCTTTGAGTCCGGCATCCATCGACGAGAGCTCCTTTGGGTGTTACGGGGCGTTGCGTATAAGTGGTGCTGCTGCAGCGCGGGTACGAAGGCGGCGATGCTACGCCGGTGGCGTGGATGCGTCGCGCCTGCTTCGCAGCATGCGAAAGATCCTGTCGGGCGTGATCGGCAGTTCCATCACTTCCAGGCCAAGCGGGGCCAGCGCATCGCTCACCGCGTTGGCGATCGCGGCTGGTGCGCCGATCGTGCCGCCTTCGCCCATGCCGCGATATCCGCCAAGCGTCGAGGGCGACTCGGATTGCGCGTGCAGCACGTCCATCTTCGGCACCTCCGGCGCCGAAGGGGCCAGATAGTCGAGCAGGCTGCCGGTCAGCAGCTGGCCCGCTTCGTTGTAGACGATCTCTTCGAGCAGCGCCGCGCCAATGCCCTGGGCGACGCCGCCGTGCACCTGTCCATCGACCACGAGCGGATTGATGATCCGCCCACAGTCTTCGGCGACCACGTAGCGCAACACCTGCACGTGATACGTGGTCGGATCGATTTCGACCACCGCGATGTGCGTGGCGCTGGATGTCGTGCCCACGAACGGATCGTAGAGCTTGGTGGCTTCCAGTTCCTGCTGTAATTCCTTCGGGTTACGACCGAAGTCGATGTACACCCGCCGGGCGATGTCGCGCACGCTGATGGCCTTGTCGGTGCCGCGCACGACCACGCGGCTATGTGCGATGTCGAGGTCTTCGGTGGCGGCTTCGAGAAAATGCGAGGCGGCTCGCAGCAGCTGCTCGCGCACCGCGCGCGCCGAGAGCGTTGCCGCTCCGCCGGCGAGCACCGCGCTGCGACTGGCATAGGAGCCGGTCGAGTAAGTGCGATCGGACGTATCCCCCTGGATCACGCGCACGTCTTCGAAGCGCACACCCAGCTCTTCGGCGACGATCTGCGCGAGCGTCGTTTCCAGTCCCTGACCGTGCGAAGCGGTGCCGAAGATCGCGGTGACCGCACCGCTCGCATCGATGCGGATGGTGGCCGTCTCGGTGCCGGTGTTCACGGGCATCCCCGGTGCGGCGGGAATCTTCGAGCCGATGCCGGTGAGCTCGGCGTAGGAGGCCACGCCGATGCCGATCCAGCGGCCGCTCGCGCGTGCCTGCTGCTGCCAGCCGCGCAGGCTGTCGTAGTTCAGCTTGTCGCGTGCAAGCCGCAGGCAGGGCAGGAACGCCGACTTGTCCCAGATCAGGCCCGACGGGGCGCGGTAGGGGAATTCGTCCTCGCGCACCAGATTGCGTTCGCGCAGATCGGCCGGATCGATGCCGAGCTTGCGCGCCCCCATGTCGATCAGTCGCTCCATGACGAAAGTCGAAGGCGGCCGGCCCACGCCGCGATACGGCCCCATCGGCACTTTCGGTGTCGATACGCCACGCACCCGCCCGCGATAGGCCGGCACTCGGTAAGGCCCAGGAAGAAAGCTCACCACCTGCACCGGCTCGAGCGTGGCCGTCCACGGATAGATCGAATACGCACCGATGTCGCCGATCACATCAGCACTCAACGCCAGGATCGTCCCGTCCTGGTCCAGGGCGAGCTTCGCATCGACGATCTCGTCGAAGCTTTGCGTGGTGGAGACTAGATCCTCGAGGCGGTCGGAGGTGTACTTGATCGGCCGGTTGAGCGTGCGCGCCAGCGCGCAGACGAGCACCTCCTCGGCATATACGGTGGTCTTCGAGCCGAAGCCGCCGCCAACGTCGGGAGCGATCACGCGCAGCGTGCTCGCGGGCAGATCGAGAAGCTCGGCGAGCGCATCGCGGACGATACCCGGCACCTGCGTGGCCGAATGCAACGTGAGGGTGCGAGTGCGCCGGTCGATCTCGGCCAGACACGCACGCGTCTCGATCGGCAATGCTGTTTTGCGACGAAACCGGAAGCGCCCGCCGACCACGACCGGCGCAGCGGCGAATGTTGTATCGACTTCGCCGCGCGTGAACTCGCGCGCCAGGATCACGTTGGTGCCGAGCTGCTCGTGCAGCAGCGGTGCGTCGGCAGCGAGCGCCGCCTCCGGGTCGACCGCGGCGGGCAGATCTTCATACTGCACGTCGATCGCGCGCACCGCGTCTTCAGCTAGGTAGCGATCGATCGCGACCACCGCCACGACCGGTTCGCCGACGTGCCGCACCTTGCGATCGGCGAGCACGGTCATCGTGGTCATGCGGTAGTCCTTCATCCGCGAAGGCGCCTGCATCGGCCGCACGCTTGCGGCCAGATCAGCCGCGGTGAACACCGCCACCACACCGGGCATGGCGCGCGCCGCGTCGAGATCGATCGCGCCGATCGTGGCGTGCGCATGGTCGCTGCGCAACAGCGCCAAGTGCAGCGTACTCTCGGGCAGATGGTCGTCGGTGAAGAAGCCTGTCCCGGTGAGCAGGCGTGGGTCTTCGACGCGTTTGACGCGCGCGCCTATGAGTTTGGGGCGTGTTTCGTCCAGCACTAGAGCAGGAAAGGCGGGATAGGGGAGCGAGGGTTGGGCAGCGAGAGTTGGAAACGCGCGCAGGAGCTCGAGACCAGGAGGTGCGCGCCAACGCAAGCCGGCGCGGCTACCAGACGGTCACTGTGCGCGCGAAGATGCGCCTGATGTAGACGGCGTCGGCAGCGCGAAACCGGCAATCCGTTTGTAGTCGTCCGACATGCGCCGCAGTTCGTCCTGGCTGATGACATCGTCGATGTGCCGGAACGGTTTTCCGCCGCTCAGTTCGTCGACTTTGATGATGATGTAGTCGGGCGGAAACTGCCGGTTGGTGCGCACCACTTTCGCGGTCGGCTCCAGGCGCGCCGCTTCGTAGGCTTGCAGCGCCGCCATCGGATCGCGCATTGCGGCAAGGTTCTCGGCGAGTTTTTCCGCGAGCGTGCGGGCATCGATCGTCGCTTGCGCCGCGCCGTTGGAGCCGCGCGGATACATCGGGTGCGCCGCATCGCCCATGAAGGTGATCCGGCCGAAGGTCCAGCGATCGACCGGATCCTTGTCGACCATCGGGTATTCGAGGATCTGGTCGGCGTTCGAGATCAGCTCGGCCACGTCGAGCCACTCGAAGCGCCAGTCCTTGTAGATGTGCAGGAAATCGTCGAGCTTGCCGGGCTTGTTCCAGTCGTTCTTCTTCACGTCCGGCATGCGGCACTCGGCCATCCAGTTGATGAGCTGGTTGCCGTGCTCGTCGATGTCGTCGACGATCGGGTAGATCACGATCTTGCCGGTTTCGATCGAGCCGATGCGCATGTAACTGCGCCCGGTCAGGATCGGCTTGCGTCGCGTCACACCGCGCCAGGTGTTGATGCCGGTGAACACGACGTCTTCGTCCGGGTAGAACTGCCGGCGCACGGCCGAATTGACGCCGTCGCACGCCACCGCGATATCCGCGCGTACCGGCGCAAGCGATGCGCCGCTCGTGGTGTGCCGGAAGGCGAGCGTTACGCCCTGGTCGTCCTGGGTCACGCCGAGGCACTGGCGGTCGGTCAGGATGCGATCGGCGCCGAGACGCTCCAGCGCAACCTCGTAGAGCACGCGATGCAGCTTGCCGCGGTGGATGCCCAGCTCCGGATAGGGGTAGCCGGCGAACTTCCCGCGCGGCTCCTTGTAGATCACTTGCCCGTAGCGGTTGGCGAATACGCTTTCGCGATTCTCGATTGCCACGGCGCGCAGCTTGTCCTCGAGACCCAGCGCGCCAAGCTCGCGCATCGCGTGCGGAAGCAGCGTGATGCCCACGCCCAGTTCCGTGACTTGCGGAGCGCTCTCGTACACGCGACAGGCGAGGCCGCGCTGATGCAATGCCAATGCGAACGTGAGGCCGGCGATGCCGCCACCGACGACAGCGATTTCCACGATCGGTCTCCGGTTTGCTGTTTCAATCGCGCGCCTTGCGGGGGAACCCTCTGCACAACCTCATGCGAAGTTGCGAAGGTCGCTTCCCAGGTGCGTGCGAGCGAACCGAAGTGTACTGACTTCCCGTGTCGCGAGTCGATCAGCCGATCGCGAACATCGCGCGATGGCGCGGTGATGGCGCGTGCGACTCGCCACCGGCGCCGGTTACACGCTCATACGACGGCCGCGTGAGGATGGTCCGCCACGACGGCGTTGAGCCAGGCGGCAGTACGGGCGAACGCACCGAAACTGAAGAAATGCGCACCGACCACGTTGCAATCGCTGCGTGGCGCGCAGTAACGGGCGAGGGTTTGCAGCTGATCGCGCGGATCGGTGCGGCTGACCAGGCGTGCCGCGCCGAAGCCCATGCTTTGCAAGGCGCGAAGCGAGGCGCTTACGCCGCAGCGTTGCGCGTAACGCAACAACGTTTGCGGCGTGGTGGGGCCGGCCATGCCGACGTACACCGGTACTCCTCGCGCCGTACGGGCGAGTCCGGAGCAGTAATCGACGATCCGCGCCGGCGCGAACGAGAACTGCGTCAGGACGAACAGTCCGAGTCCCTGGCGTTGGGCCAGCGCACGCTTGTTGTGGAAGCTCGACTGCAAGACGTCGGCACGGATGCGCGGATGGCCTTCGGGATAGCCGGCGATGCCGATCTCGCGGACCCCGGCGTCGCGCAGCACGTCGTCGCGCAGCAACGCTTCGGCGTCGGAATAGGGGCCTCGCACCTGCGGATCGTCGCCGCCGATCACGAACACGCGTTGCACGTCGCATTCGAGTGCGGCGCGCTCCAAGAACTCGCGCAACGCGGTGCGCGACGGCACGCGCCGCGCGGCCAGATGCGGCACCGGATGCAGGCCGGCGCTACGGATCTGGCGCAGGCCGGTCAACGTGTCGGCGAGCGACTGGTCGCGCAACGCGGTGACGTACACATCCATTCCACGCGGCAACAGTTCGGCCGCCTGCGCGATCCGGGGTGCATCGCCGAGCGTGCACTCGATCGAACCGTTGGTGATCAACTCGGTGACGAGTTGGGCAAGCATCGTCGTCGAGCACGACGAAGAGAGCGTTGGGTCGCGCGACAGTGCCGCAGCGTCACCAGCGTTCGACCGAAGCGTGGTTTCCGAGCGGGTCAGGGTTGCCATGGCCGCCTCCGCGCCTAGTCGCGCTTGCGAGACACGACGTACGACTCGTCGTGGAACCACAATCCGCCGTGCTGCTGCAACACCTCGCGCGTCGCGTCGAGATAGGCCTTGTCGCCGAGCGCCTCGGCCAGTCGCTCGTCTTCGATCTGCGCCACGTACACCGCGGCGTTCCAGGCGGCGAACAGCGTGGAAGTGCCGATGCTGGCCGACACCTCCGTCGGCAGCGTGTGCATGTCGTAGCGGAAAATCGCGCGCGCGTCGGCGTAGGCGTTGAAGTTGAATTCGCGCGCGTCCTTGCCCAGCTCGTTCTTCAGGGCGCGCAGCAACTCGTGCCGATCGACCGTGTACGGGTTCTCGCCGGGCCAGACGCGCTGCACGATTGCCAGACCCGGGTCGTCGCCGTGCGAGTGAATGCCGAGCAGCCGCCCGCCCACACCGAGTGCGCGGGTGAGCGGACCCAGCACCTTCTGCGCCTTGAATTCCGCCGGCACGCGCAGGCGATACGGCTGTGAGGCGATGACCAGATCGTAGTCGGCCCGCGTCGCGCTTTGTCGCGGGATGACGGAATCGAGCAGAAATCGATAGTCGTCGCGATAGATCACCAGCACTACCGGTCGTTCGTACACCGGATTGCCCGTTTTCGGGCTATGCCGTGCCTGCCAGTGCTCACCGAGGAACGGTTCGAGCGCGTTGATCTGTTCGGCGAACTCGTGCGAAGTCGTCCCGTTGAGGCTGACTTCCTTCCAGACCATCGAGGTCGCCGCCGGCAGCGAGCGCGGCGTGAGCCAGGGCGCCTCGGAGTAGTACATGTTGGTGACGATCAGGCACGTTGCCGGATGCTCGAAGAACCGATCGGCCATCTTGGCGAGCGATAGGCGTACGTCTTCGAGGCTGATCTCCTTGCCGACGATGTAGAACGGCAAGGTCTGGAACCGGCGGTGCATCTCGCGCATGACGCTGGTGAGCACCGATCCGTCGCCCATGCCCGCGTCGAACAGACGCAGGGCGGGCGGTCGCGGATGCAGATGCGCCAGTTCCATGCCGACGCGCTGGGCGATCACCGCCTTCTCGCCGCAGGTGTTGACGAACAGCAGGTACTTCTGGCGATTGTCGAAGAAGCGAAAGCTTCGTTGCGGTGAGCCGGCGTCGGATTGCTGTTGAGCGCTGGAGGGAGCGGTTCGTGCGCGGGGTGCGCTGGCGGGCAGCAGATGGAGCACCTCGGCCTTGTCGCCCTGGGGCATGGCTCCACCGTGCGTGGACAGGAACTTGCACACGCGTTCCCAGGTTTCCGGTGTGACGCGCGCGCCGTCTCGCAGGCGGGCGACGAACTTGCCGTCGTTGACTGCGCGGCGGCCGAATGTCGATTCGGCCATACCGGCTTGGCGACAGAACGAGGAAATGCTGTCGAGCAGGGTGCCGGAGGTGGCGGCGTTGGGGACGGCGCTCATTGAGTTGTCTCCTCGTTTTGGTGATCGCTTGGATCAGCGCATTTTTATTCTCGTCTCCTCGAAAATGGGATCACAACCACGCTGAATTCATGAGAATTGATGGGATATATCCCACAAAAGTAAAGGGTGACATCCCACCTGAGCGAAGTCACCCGCCCGCTGCGGCCTGCGCCCCGGCCTGGGCGCACTGATGATCCTCTTCAGCCGACCCGCCGCCACAGCCGATCGCACCGATCACCTGGCCCTTGATGACGATCGGAACCGCGCCGCCGGTCGGCAGGGCTTCGCCATGGGTGATTCCCGGCAATGCGCCCCAGAAGGGATTGGTCTTGTGGCGTTCGGCCAGTTCAAGCGTTGAAGCACGAAACGCCGCCGCTGCCACCGCCTTGGCGCGCGAGGTATCAGGCGTGAGAAAGCCGGTGCCGTCGCCTTTCATGCACAGCACCAGCCGACCGGACTCGTCGACCACCGAAACCGTCAT
The DNA here is from genome assembly GCA_902825905.1 of uncultured beta proteobacterium. Lineage (GTDB taxonomy): Bacteria > Pseudomonadota > Gammaproteobacteria > Burkholderiales > SG8-39 > CADEDU01. The sequence continues at coordinate 6,917 of CADECO010000032.1, read as the reverse complement.
GCGCGCCCCCAGGCTCTGCGCCTTGGCGAACGCGGCCTGCGCGGCGCGCTGCGCCACGGCTAGGGTCATTTCGATCATGTTCGAGACCTCGCTTCGGTTGATGGACAGCGCTCAGCGACGCCGGCCGCGGCCGTCGACACTCATCGCACCGGCGCCGAACGCGGCGATGTAAAGCAAGCCACCAAGCACCGCGCCGTTCTTCAGGAAGTGATTGAGCTGGTTGACGTACTGTTCCGGCGGGAAATTCCAGAAGCCGTGAAAGATCGGCGAGATGATCGCCACGAAGATCGCAAGGGCCGTGGCCACCCAGCGCGTATTCCAACCCAAGATCAACACGAGGCCGCCGACGATCTCCAGGAACAGAGCGAGCACCAGCAGCGGTTCGGCCATCGGCACACCGTTCTTCGTCATGTAGGCAGCCGATGCGGAGAACGCCATCGACTTGCGGATGCCCGCGACGAGAAACAAGATTCCCATCAACGCGCGACCGATGAACAACACGAAAGATTGTCCGGAACTCATTCCTGCTCCTTTGTCGTTGGCTTCGTTATCGCGCGGTAAACCGCGCGGGCCCGCAGTTTAGTGCGCTACGGCCCGATGACCAACCGTGCTCTCGGCAACCCTGACGTGCGGGTGCTGAGGCGATAGCACGGCGATGCCGCGACGCCGGGGTGTGCGGACCCGCTCATGGGTTGTCGGCGTCTGCCGGTCGGTGGAAGCGCAGCACGTACACGCCGTGGTTCTTGTCGCTCACGAAGAGGTTGCCGC
>CADECO010000032.1:0-6049 GCA_902825905.1 uncultured beta proteobacterium | reverse complement strand
TGGAAGCGCAGCACGTACACGCCGTGGTTCTTGTCGCTCACGAAGAGGTTGCCGCGCGCATCGACCAGCACATCTTCGGATTGCGTGGCCAGTCCGGTTTCAGGCAGCGGCCCGCGACGCTCCAGCGGATCGGGGGCGATGAAGTAGCCGACTTCCTTCGGAAAGCGCTCGTCGCTGATGTCGAAAGCGCGAAGGCCAGCGTTGAAGTAGGTGAGAAAGACGATGCTCTCGTCTTGCCAAAGGATGGACTGGTGCTGCGGCTGATGCTGGTTGTGCGGGCCGAATCGACCCGGTCGCTCGCAAAAATTACGCACGCCCATGCCCGTGGGCGGTTTGGGAAGCGGAAACAGGGATATCAGGCGCGGTTTGGTCTCGTCGCGCACGTCGACGATGCCGGCATAGCCCAGCGGTTCATCGCAGCGTTCGTTGATCGCTTCGGAGTTCACCAGCACCAGCGGGCGCCCTTCGAGCGGAACCGCCGTATGTACCGCGATGAAGCTCTGAAACGGCGGCGAGAACGGCAGTTCCGAGACCATCCTCGGCTTGGTCACGTCGGAGATATCGAGAATGACGAAACCGCCCGCGCTGTAAGGCAGATAGGCGCGCGACCCCTTCACGTACGCGCCGCCATGAAGCAGCGTGCCGTTGGGGGCGCCAGCCTCCCCACCAGCCACCCATTGACCCTTGCGCCACCAGCGCGAGACTTCGCGTGGCCGGCTCGGATCGGCGATGTCGACGATCTGATAGATGTGGCCCTGATAGCCATCGGGCAGGGCGGTCGTATGAACGTAGCGCCCGCCGTCGTAGTAGTTGCGATGCGTGCCGCTGCCGCCGGTTTTGTACTGACCGAGTCGGCGCGGATTCTCGGGGTCGGCCAGATCCCAGATCACGAAGCCCTCGTCGTACGGACCGTTCGGATCGCCGCCCCAGCCGGCAGGAATGCGCTCCATCGAGGTGATCATGCGGCCCTCGGCGATCTGCACCTGCAGCGTCCAGGTGTTGGGCGGACCGTCGATGAATCGCACGAAGCGCGGTCGCGCCGGATCGGTCACTTCGACGATCGACAGCCCGCTATGCCAGAACTGCGCGGTGTACAGATACCAGCGCTCGCCCGCCTGATGCACCGCCAGCTTGAACGCCGGCCGGCCTTCGAGATCGACATAGCCGATCGGCTCGAAATTCTTGACCCACGCTTTTCCTGGTGGAAACGCCGATGAACTCGCCGCGGCCCCGTTCGACATTGCTTCTCCTTTGATGAACGCATCGGTCCCCGACGATCTTCTAGCGTTCGCGCCGCGAGCCCGTCAAGCCACGTGCGTCACCGCGTCATGGCGCGAGCGATGCCGCTTGAAGCATGCACACGTACGCGTCGCCACCGCTGGTCTGCGGCCAGACGAATGGGATGTGCGGGTAGGCGCGCTCGAGCACGTTTCGATTGTGTCCGATCTCGAGGACCAGCCAGGCATCGCGGCTCATCCATTGCGATGCCTGAGCGAGGATCGGGCGGACCAGCTCGAGACCGTCGCTGCCGGCGGCGAGTGCCAGTCCTGGTTCATGCAGATATTCCGGCGGCAGCGTACGCATCGACCGCGCATTGACGTACGGCGGATTGCTGAGAATGAGATCGTAGCGTTCGTCGACGAGTGCTTCGAACAGATCCGAGCGCAGCAGTCGGACCCGTTGTGCAAGACCGTGTGCGGCAACGTTCCTGCGCGCGACCGCGAGTGCGCCGGGCGAGATGTCAATCGCATCGACCTGCGCGTGCTTGAACGCGTATGCGGCGGCAATCGCCAGACAGCCCGATCCGGTGCACAGATCGAGCACGCGTCGAATGCGAACAGTTCGCTCGATCCACGGCCGGAACTTTGCGCGCAGCAGTTCCGCGATGAACGAGCGGGGGATGATGACCCGCCGATCGACGTAGAACTTCAACGGCCCCAGCCACGCTTCGTTCAGGAGATAGGCGAGCGGCGTGCGTGTTTGCGTGCGCCTGGCTACCAGTGCTTCGACGCGTCGCTGCTGGGCTGCGGTAAGCGCGCGGTCAGGCTGGGCTGCCAGTGCCTCGAACGGCACATCCAGCGTGTGCGCCACCATCCAGGTCGCTTCCTGCGCGGCATCCGTCGTCCCCTGGCCGAACTGCACGCGCGCGGCATGCAGTGCACGGGCGGTCCGCGCCACGGCGATTGCGACGGTTACGTTCGAGTCGGGGGCAGAGCGGGCAGGCGCTCGATGCGATCGGGTCGGCAATGCCAGGCAGCGGAAGGTAGATGGAGGAAGGTCGAAGAAGCTCGAAGAAGGCCAGGGAGGACCACTCTGACGGTCGGTGAGACGGTCGCTTCAAGCCGGCAACGGGTCAGGCGAGCAGTTTCTCCAGCGTGCGCCGGTAGACGTGTTGCAGAACATCGATCGAGTCGATGGCGATGTGCTCGTTGATCTTGTGGATGGTGGCATTGATCGGGCCGAACTCGACCACTTCGCGGCAGATCGACGCGATGAAGCGCCCGTCGGAGGTGCCGCCGGTGGTCGAGAGTTCCGGCGTGACGCCGGCGACTTCCCGGATCGCCGACGACAACGCCTCGACCAGCTGACCACGCGGAGTGAGGAACGGCATGCCCGATAGCGTCCACTCGAGCGTGTAGTCGAGCCCGTGCCGATCGAAGACTTCCCTGACGCGTGCCTTGAGGCCGTCCGGGGTGCACTCGGTCGAGAAGCGAAAATTGAAATCGACTTCGAGCCGACTCGGAATGATGTTGGTGGCGCCGGTTCCGGCATGGATGTTCGACATCTGCCACGAAGTCGGCGGGAAATACTCGTTGCCGGCGTCCCAGCGTACGGCGGCGAGTTCGGCGAGGGCTGGCACGACGAGATGGATCGGATTGCGACCGAGGTCGGGGTATGCGATATGGGCCTGCACGCCTTTGACCACCAGCTTGCCCGACAGCGAGCCGCGGCGCCCGTTCTTGATCATGTCGCCGAAGCGATCGACCGACGTGGGCTCGCCGACGATGCAGTAATCGAGCGCTTCGCCGCGCGCGCGCAGACGCTCCACGACGCGCGCGGTACCGTCGATCGAGGGGCCTTCTTCATCGGAGGTAATGAGCAACGCGATCGAGCCGCGCGGATTCGGATGCGCGCGCAGAAAATCTTCCAACGCAACCATGAACGCGGCAATCGAACTTTTCATGTCTGCGGCGCCGCGTGCGTAGACCTTGCCGTCGCGCTCCACCGGCACGAACGGGTCGGAATTCCACTCGGGCAACGGACCGGTCGGTACGACATCGGTGTGCCCGGCAAAACAGAGCAATGGATGCGCAGTGCCGCGCCGCGCCCAGAGATTGGTCACCTCGCCGCACACGATCGGCTCGATGGTGAAGCCCAGCGGGCGCAGGCGATCGGCCAGCACCTGCTGGCAGCCGGCGTCGTCAGGGGTTATCGAGCGCCGCTTGAGCAGCTCGAGCGTGAGCGCGTAGGCCGGACTCAACGTGATCGTCCTCAACAATGAGCAGGGAGGACGCGATCATAAACGCACACGCAAGGCACGCACACGCAAGGCGGCATTCGCCGCCGCAGAGGCTATCGAGGTGATGCGGGAGGCTGATGCCTCCGCGGGTGTTCCCGGGCGCCTTGTTGTGCTCAGGGCGCTTCGGTGTTCGCGCCGGTGATCTCGAATTGGCTGAACGACGCGGGCGTGGCGCCAGCACCCCAGATGCCCTTGCCGCTGGCGGGTTGCGGCGTCGCGACTTTCTCGTCCTGGCCCACCGCTGCCGCCGACGGAGTGGTCGACGACGAGTTGTTGATGCGCCACAGCAGGTTGCTCGGCGAGTCCGAATTGCGCAGCGCTTCTTCCTGGCTGATCACACCGCGCTTGTACAGGTTGTAAAGCGACTGTTCGAACGTCTGCGAGCCGGGTGAGAGGCTCTTCTCGATCGCTTCACGGATCTCGTTGATCTGCCCCTGCTCGATGAGGTCGGAGATGTGGCGCGTGTTGAGCAGGATCTCGACCGCGGGGGCGCGATCGCCGCGCATGGTCTTAAGCAGCCGTTGCGAACAGATGCAGCGCAACGATCCCGACAGATCCTGCAGCAGCGAGCCGCGGGCCTCCATCGGATAGAAGCTGATGATCCGGTTGAGCGCGTGATAGCTGTTGTTGGCGTGCAGCGTCGAAAAGCACAGGTGGCCCGATTGCGCGTAGGCGATCGCCATCGACATGGTTTCGCGATCGCGGATCTCGCCGATGAAGATCACGTCGGGTGCCTGGCGCAGCACGTTCTTCAGCGCCACCTGATAACTGCGGAAATCGGTGCCCAATTCACGCTGGTTGACCACCGATTTCTTGTGGCGAAACAGGTACTCGATCGGGTCTTCGACGGTGATGATGTGCCCGGAGTAGGTTTCGTTGCGATGATCGATCATCGCCGCGAGCGAGGTCGACTTGCCCGATCCGGTCGCGCCGACCACCAGGACCAGTCCGCGCTTTTCCAGCGCCACGTCCTTGAGCACCGGCGGCAGGCCGAGCGTGTCGAACTGCGGCACGTCGTTGGGGATGTAGCGCACCACCATCGCCGGCGTGCCGCGCTGCACGAACGCGCTGATGCGGAAGCTACCGATACCCGGAATCGGATAGGCGGTGTTCAGCTCGTGGTCGCGCTCGAATTCCTTGAGCTGATCCTCGGTCAGGATCTCGGTGAGCAGCTGACGCACGGTGGCCGGCTCGATCGGCTGCTGATTGATCGGAACCGTGGTGCCGTTGATCTTGATCGAAATCGGCGCGCGCGCCGAAATGAAGATATCCGAGGCCTTCTTCTGGGCCATGAGTTCGAACAAACGCTGCATCGCCGACATAAATTCCTCGCAGCCGCAGTCGGCGGCAGGCTGCGTCAGTCGCCGCGCAACAGCTCGTTGATACTGGTTTTCGCGCGGGTTTTGGCGTCGACGCGCTTGACGATCACCACGCAGTAGAGGCCGTATTTTCCGTCCGAGGAGGGGAGGGTTCCAGGAACTACTACGGATCCGGCCGGTACCCTGCCGTACAGTATTTGACCGGAGTCACGGTCGAGGATCTTGGTGCTGGCGCCGATGAACACGCCCATCGACAGTACCGAGTTCTCCTCGACGACCACGCCTTCGACGACTTCGGAGCGCGCGCCCACGAAGCAGTTGTCCTCGATGATGGTCGGATTGGCCTGCAGCGGCTCGAGCACGCCGCCGATCCCCACGCCGCCGGAAAGATGCACGTTCTTGCCGATCTGCGCGCACGAGCCGACGGTCGCCCAGGTGTCGACCATGGTGCCCTCATCGACGTAGGCGCCGATGTTGACGTACGAAGGCATCATCACGACGTTCTTGCCGATGTAGGCGCCCCGTCTTGCCACTGCGGGCGGCACGACGCGAAAGCCGCCCGCGGCGAACTCCTGCTGCGAATAGCCGCCGAACTTGGTGGGCACTTTGTCGAAATAGTTGGTCGAGCCGCCGGGCATCAACGCGTTGTCCTGCAGCCGGAAACTGAGCAGCACGGCCTTCTTGATCCATTGATGCGTGATCCACTGGCCGCCCTGCTTCTGCGCCACTCGCAACGTGCCGGCATCGAGTTGCGCGAGCACCTGATCGACTGCGTCGCGCACCGTGGCATCGGCGTTCTTGGGATTGATGTTGGCGCGGTTCTCCCACGCCTGGTCGATGATCGATTCGAGTTTGCTGGTCATGTCGGGCTCGGCGTGATGAATTGTGCGGTGACTCAAAGGGTCTTGATGAAATCGGCGATGCGCTGCACGCCTTCCATGCATTCGTCGTACTCGGCCACGAGTGCGACGCGCACGTGATTGGCGCCGGGGTTCACGCCGTGCGCTTCGCGCGCCAGGTAGCTCCCCGGGAGCACGGTGACGTTGCAGGCTTCGAGCAATCGGCTGGCGAATTCGGTGTCGGGTATTGGCGTTTGCAGCCAGAAATAGAAACCACCGTCGGGCAAGGTCGCACCCAGTGGCGCAAGCAACGGCTGGGCGGCAGCGAACTTGCGCAGGTATTGCACCCGGTTCTCGCGCACGTGCGCTTC
>CADECO010000031.1:11748-30404 GCA_902825905.1 uncultured beta proteobacterium | reverse complement strand
ACAGCCGCTGGCAAGGGCGATGACGGCGAGCAGGAACAGCAGTCGGGATAGCTGGAGTCGTTGGCGTTGCAAGATGATGTTCTCCGTTGTGTATGAGGTAGCGAGGGCTGCGCGGCACCTCTCAGGCAAACATGTCGTCGTACATGGCACGCGCCCACTTGAAGTCATCGGCGGCGAGCTTGCCGCTGCGGGCATTGATGTCGTTCTGGGTCTGATGGATCACCCCATCGACCAGCTTGTAGCCGAAATCGACCAGGATGGCTTCGGGCGGCTGACCGTTGACGAGCTGATAGCAGAGGTTGTCGGGTAATGCAGGGCCGGCCTGCCGCCCCGCGGCCAGATCTGCCACGTGCTTGCCGACGATGCGTCCGAGGCGATTGGCGATGTGTCCGCTCTTGGGGTAGTAGCCGAACTGCGGCGAGACCGCCCGAATCGCATCGCCGATGATGAATACGTTCGGGTCACCCTTCGCCTGCATGGTGAGCGGATCGACGGCGCCCCAGCCCGTCGGCTTGCCCTCTTTGTCCGGCGCGATCAGATCGGCCATCCACACCATGTCACCGGCCTGATGCGGCGCCATCAGGATCGCGTCGTCGAACTTCACGTCGCCGGTACTCGCCTTGATGACCTTGTTGAACGGATCGACCTCCCTGATGCGCGCGTTAGGCACGTAGGTGATGACGTCGTCGTACAGGAAGTTGAACGCGTCGAGGAAGCCGGTGGTGATCGGTCGGGGCGAGTCCTTCGGATCCAGAATCGTGATCTTCACCGGCAGCTTGTTCTTCTTGATGTGCCACGCGAGCAGGCAGGCGCGTTCGTACGGTGATGGCGGGCAGCGATGCGGAGGCGGCGGCAGCGTCATCACCAGGTGCCCCTTGTTCAGCGCCTGCACCTTCTTCTTGAGCGTGATGTGCTCTGCATTGGGAATATAGGCCGCCGGGAAGTTGGCTTTGGTGTAGTCGGCCGCCTTGCGATCGTTGCCGAACCAGGCGCCGTAGTTGTACCGAATACCGTTGGCGAGAATCAGGTAGTCGTAGTCGAGCATTCCCTGCGAGGTGAACACGCGCTTGCGGTCGCGTTCGATCGCGGTGACCTCGCACTGCATGTAGGTGTAGTTGTACTTCGACGCGGTGCTCAGATACTCGTGCATCAGGAAATTCGTATCGATGATGTCCACCAGCCATTTGTTGGACATCGGGCACGAGAAGAACACCGGGTTGCGCTCGAGCAGGACGATCTCGAGATCGGGATTGCTCAGGCGCAGATGGCGCGCGGCGGTCAAGCCGCCCCAGCCGCCGCCGGCGACGACCACTCTCTTGCCCTTCGAGGCCGGCAAGGCGGTGCGCGTGGATTGCGTGTTCACGAACGGCGCGCACGCGCTCGCGAGCGAAGTGGTGGCGAGCGTTGTGCCGACCAGAAACCTGCGACGTGAAACAGCCATTCGATCCCCCTTTTCTTCAGACGTGCTACGCGCCGCTTGCGCGCGTGGATTCACATGCCGGCGATTGCCCCCAGGTGCGCCTATCGGGAAAGGATCCGTCGCGACAGATAGGACACGATATCGACGACCGCCACGAGCAGGATCATCGCGATGAGTATCGAACTGGTCTCGCTCATCTGGAACAGGCCCATGTGAAACGCCAGCATCTGCCCCAGGCCGCCCGCCCCCACCACACCCAGGACCGCCGCGGCGCGGATGTTGTTCTCCCAGCGATACAGCGTGTAGGACAGCAGTTGCGGCAATACCTGCACCAGCGTCGCGTACAGAAACACGCGCCCGGCGGGCACGCCTTGGGTGCGCAACGCGAAGGCCGGCCCTTGCGGCGCGTTCTCGATCGCCTCGGCGAAAAGCCGCCCCAGGACGCCGGTCGTGTGCACCGCCAGCGCGAGCGTGCCGGCGAACGGGCCCAGTCCGGCGGAGATCAGCAGCAACGCCGCCCACACCAATTCAGGAATCGATCGCAGCGCGTTCAGCACCAGCCGCGTGACGCCGCGCCAGCGTGCCGGATCCTCCGCGTGCGTGCGACTCGCCGGCAGTGCGAGCGCGAGGCCGCCGATCGCGGCCAGCAACGTGCCCAGCGCAGACATGGCGAGCGTCTCCAGGCTTGCGATCGTGAGCCTCCAGAGGAACTCGCCATTCGCCGTCGGCGACATGAGTTCGCCGAAGAATTTACCCATGCGGCGCATCGAGTCGGCCGAGAAAAATCTCGCCCACTGCAATTCCAGCGACCAGAAACTCGCAATGGTGAGCACGACCAGTCCGGCCACGAACCAGCACGCCTTGCAGCGCGCGTCGAACAACCGTGGCGGAGCGCGATAGGTTTCGTTGGCCGCGGGTATTGGCACGAGTTTGCGATCGGCGGCCATGGACTCAACCCAACGCACGGCGCAACCAGGCGCTGGCCTGATCCGCGAGCCACACCAGAAGCACGAACACGATGAGCATCGTGCAGACTTCGGAGCCGTTGAACATTTTCATCGAGGCGTCCATCTGCTGGCCCAGGCCACCGGCGCCGACGAAGCCGAGCACCGCCGAGGAGCGGATCGCGCACTCCCAGCGATAAACCGTGTAGCTGGTGAGCTCGGCCGCCGATTGTGGCAGCAGCCCGTACAAGAACGCCTGCAAACGCCCCGCGCCGCTGCGCAGCAGCGAATTCGTCACGTGCGTCTCTTCACTTTCGAGAATCTCAGCGTACACCTTGCCGAGCATGCCTCCGTAAGTGAGCGCGATGGCAAGCACGCCCGCGGTGGGGCCGAGCCCGACCACGCGCACGAAGACAAGTGCCCAGACCAACTCCGGAATGCTCCGCAAAACGATCAAGGTCCCGCGAATAGCCTGCCGGAACACGAACGGCAGCGCGTTCATGCGTCCGGTGAGCGCGGAGACCGAAAGCGCGCTGGTGGCCAGCAAGGTGAGGGGAACTGCGATCACGAGCGCGAGCGTAATGCCGGCGGTGGCGATCGCGACCGTACGCCAGGTCTCGCGCATCACCATCAGCATGAACTCGCCCTCGATCTTGGGCGGTAGAAAATCGGCGAGAAAATTCCTCGTCGCCTTGAGGTTGTCGGCGCCGAAGAGCGTCCACGGCTTGAACTCGGTCGCGATGAGCGCCGGCACGATCAGCACGAGTGCCGCGCCGAACCAGAAAACCCGTCCGGACCACGCGGGGTCGCGCCAGGCCGGGCTGGAGGCCGCGATCGTGCTCATCGGCCTACCGACAATGCATGACTGCGGTCTGCGGCGCGGCCTGGACTTCTCGCACGTCTTCGGCCGGGTCGTACGCCGGCCCGGTCAGCTCGTGCTCGCGCTGCGCGTAGAGGGCGGCGAGTCGCGACCGCGAAACCTCGGTCGAGGGCAGATCGAATTCCATGCGCCCGTCGCGCAGGCCGACGATGCGGGGATAACGCCGCACCGCGACGTCCACCTGATGCAGGGTCGTCACGAGCGTGGCGCCACGCTCGCGCGCGGCCGTGGTGATGGTGTCGATGGCAAGCGCCGCGCGCGCCGGGTCGAGCGCCGAGAGCGGTTCATCCACCAACCACAACGACGCATGCGACATCAGTGCACGCGCCAGCCCGACCCGTTGACGCTCGCCGCCCGACAGTCGATCGACGCGGTCCCATAGTTTGGGAGCCAGATCGAAGCGCGCCAGCGCGCGCTCCGCACCGGCGATATCAGTCGGATAGAACAGCGACCGCACACTCGCCAGCAACGACTGACGCGGCAGACGCGCCGCGAGCACCGCTGTGATCACCCGTTGGCGCGGCGGCAACGGTGGCGTCTGCGGCGCGAGAAACAAGTTGCCGCGCAGCCCTTGCAGCGCTCTCACGCTCAGCGTCCACGGATCGACGCCGTCGAGCGCGAGCGCGCCATGCATCGGCTTCAATGCGCAGGCGATCGCGTGCAGAAGCGTGGTCTTGCCCGCGCCTGAAGGGCCGATTACTGCGAGCTGCTCACCCGGTGCGATTTCGAGTTCGATCGGATGCAGCGCGGGCGGTGCTTCGCCACGCGCGGCCGGGTGCCGTGCAGCCAGGCCAGTCAGTTTGACGCGCAACGAACTGCTCCCTATTTGATCAATCCGGCGCTGCGGCCCGCGGCTTCGAGGCCCTTGTAGTTCTCGGCCTTGGTGGCGATGTACTTCGTGGCGCGATTGAGCGTAAGAATCTCTTTGCCCTCGGGGGTCTCCATCGACAGTGCGAGCAGCGCCTTGGTGAGTTGCTCACGCAGATCGGTCGGCATGTCCGCGTGCACCGACCAGTTGTAGTTGTAGAACGGCGGCGTGGTGTAGAAGACCGCGACCTTGTTGGTGTCGACCTTCTTCTCGTCGACGAACTTGCGCCAGACCGTGATGTCGAGCGCGGCGGCGTCGACGCGTCCGCCGACCACCGAGGCGATGGTCGCATCGTGCGCACCGGAGTACGCAATGCGTTTGAAGTCCTTCTCCGGATTGAGGCCCGCTTCGAGCAGGAAATTGCGGGGCATCAGATGGCCGGAGGTGCTCGACTGCGACCCGAAGCTCACCTGCTTGCCCTTCAGGTCAGTGAGGGCCTTGATGCCGGAGTCGGCCAGCGTAATGAACACCGAGCGGAACTGCGTGTCTTCTTCACGCTGTGCGATCGGAATGATCTTGCCGCCCGAGCGGATCTGCGCCTGCACGTGGGTGAATCCACCGAACCAAACGAGATCAACCTGTTTGTTCACCATCGCTTCGACCGCAGCCGGATAGTCGGTCACCGGCGTGAACTCCACTTTGCGACCGAGCGATTTCTCCAGATAGCGCGCGATCGGGCCGAACTTGCGGGTTTGTTCGGTGGCCGCCTCCTCGGGGATCGTGGTGACCCTGAAGGTCTGCTGGGCGGCCGAGGTGCCGGCTGTTGCGATGAGCACCGCGGCGGCGGCGCATCGGAGCACGAGGCGAATACTTGAAATGGAACGGAGTCGGTGCATGGAGCCCTCTCGCTTAGTTGGAAACAAATGGATGAATGGCAAGGACGCGCGGAGGGCTGCGGTGGGCCGAAGCGTGACGGCCGACATCGGGGCCGCGCGCCGAACGCCGCAGTTCGCGCTCGCCTGCACCGCCCGCAGCGATGCCGAGCATCATCGCGAGCGATCTTGAGCTGCGGTCAGTGAGTCGGCGTAGAAGAAACATGCCTTGACGGATTGGACGGAGAACAGGGAGGCGCGAAAATATCCGAAAAGGCGAGCGCGCGCTCAACCCGCTACGCCCGATCGCCTCGTCGCTATCCCTGGTGCTCGTAGTGCTACGGATGAGAGCAGGTTGCGGATGCAATTCGCTACGCCTCCACCTTGCGTATCGAGCACACCGTGTCGTACCAACCCTGCATGCCCACCAGCGGCGCGGGCTGGATCGGCAGGATCGCGTTCACGTTGTAGCCCGCACCGGTGCCGCCCTTGCGGACGTCCCACCAGATATCGCCGTCGAGATCCTGATCCTCGGCGATCACGCGGTCATCGAATGCGTCGCTACGCGAACGCCTGCTGTTGCGTGCGTTCGCGGCGCGACCGTGCCACGGATTGCCGAGCGTGTTCGACACCGCGAGCACGCGCGGATGGATGCCTTCGGTGACGAAGGCCGGAATCAGCGTGCGCCCGACGATCGCGCCGCCGTTCTTCATCTGATGTCCGTGCGGGCGGTACGTCGTCACCTCCACCAGGTCACCGGTCCTGATGCCGTACTGCAGGGCGGTGTCGGTGTTGATCCACATCGGGTTGTGGTGAACGATCTCGGAGAGATACTTCTGCGATTGCGTGCGCCCTTGTGTGTGCACATTCCACTTGAACGTGACCAGATGCAGCTGGTCGGGTCGCATCCGCTCGATCGACGGCACCGGAAAATAGTTCGGCATTCCGGTTGGATCATCGGTGAAGTTGCGCTCCTTCGCCGCCGCCTCGATGTCGGGATGATCGACCGAGAACTTGCGCGAAGGCGTGATGAAGCCACGCCGCGCCTTGCCATCGACCATGAGGCCCACCGCGGTTTCGCGTCCGTCGGCGGCCTTGCGGTAGATGATCCGAGTCTTCTCGTCGACGCGCGTGTCTTTCAGCTCGGCCGCCGGCACCTCCCAGTTGTACAGCTCGTAGTACTTCGGCTTGGTGGTGTCCTGCCACACGCCGTGCGTCTTCATGTAGGCGAACCCGTCCTCGCCAACGCGTTTGCTCAACGCCTGGCAGCGCTGCCGGATCCAGTCCTCGTGATTCTTGAACTGGAAATACTGCGCCGTCTGCGGACCGATGCGCCTGGCGATCTCGATCATCGAATCGACGAAGCTCACGCACTCGCCCGGCGGCGGCACGATCGGCTGGCGCAACGTCACGTAGTCGCGCAACTCCATGTTGTTGCGCGTATCGAAGCCCCAGCGTTCCAGGTACGTGGCATCGGGCAGGATCAGATCGGCGTAGTGCGCCTGTTCCGAATAGACGATGTCGGAACACGCGTGGAACGGGATCAGCTTCTCGTCCTTGAGCACCTCGACGGTCAGGCTGCGCCCCTCGGGCCAGGTCTGCGGCGCTGCGACGGTGTAGGAGAGATACACCTGGATCTTGCCGCGTCCTTCCTTGATCCCTTGATAGACGATCTGCCCGACCTTCATGCGCTGCCATTTGTTGGCGAGCGGCCATTCGGGCGGATTCTCGATCGCGCTCCGGGCTTTCGGTGCCGGCGGGCGCGGCTGCGGCTGCGGAAACACCGACGGTGGAACGCGCGTCGGCTCGACGGTGTAGCAATAGCCGCCGGGTTTGCCGATCGAGCCGACGATCGCGTTGAGCAAAATGACGGCGCGATCATTGTTGAAGCCGTTGTAGTGCGCCCCCGAACCGCGGTTGGTGAACGCGACGCACGCGGGGCGCGCCCGCGCGAACTCCAGCGCGATGCGCCGGATGTCGGCCGCAGGCATGCCCGACACACCCTCGGCCCATTCCGGTGTGTAGCGCGCGATCCAGCGCTTCAGGCTCTCGGCATCGACGTTGCTCCAGGTGTCGAGCCACTGTTTGTCGTGCTCGCCCGCCTGCATGATCACGTTGCCCATCGCCAGCGCGATCGCCCCGTCGCTGCCGGGAACCGGCGCGAACCATTCATCCGACCGCCCGGCCGTATTCGACATGCGCACGTCGAACGTCACCAGTTTCGCGCCGTTGTCGAAGCGGCCCTTGATGATGCGGATCGCCGCGTGGATCGCGCCCTGGTGCGCCTCGTAGAAGTTCGATCCGAAGTTGAGGATGTACTTGCTGCGCGCGAAATCGGCGCTCTCCCAGTCGGTTTCCCCGAGCGAGACGTAGTTCGCGGCGCGCTTGTTCGACGAGCACAGCGCGCGATGATTGAACAGCGACGGCGAGCCGATCGCGTTCAGGAAGCGGCCCATCTCCTCGCCGATGCGCGAACGGCCGATCTGGATCGCCACCTCCTCGGGCTTGCCTTCGTCCATCGCCTTGCGGATGCGCCGCGCGATCTCGTCGTAGGCTTCATCCCAGGTGATGCGCATCCACTTGCCTTCACCGCGGGCACCGACGCGCTTGAGCGGAAACAGCAGTCGATCGGCGTAACTGTTGATGGTCGGCCCCGACTGGCCCTTGGCGCACAACGCCTTGCCGTTGTTCGGATCCTCCGGGTTGCCGCTCACCTTCACCAGCCGCCCGTCGATGACGTAACCCTGGATGCCGCACACCGTCGAGCAGTTCAGGCAGACGCCTTTGACGATCGTGGCCTTGCTGTAGTCGTTCGGAATGCGGCCCTTGCCGTTGGCACGCCGCACCGCCTCGCGCTGACCGATCAGCTCGGGCTTGCGCCGCCAGAAGAAAGCGTGCGCGTCGTTGGGTGAGAGCAGGATGGTTTCACCGACCGCGAGGCTCGACATCGCGGCCATGCCGCGCCTGAGGAAGTCACGCCTTTCCATTGTCTTCCCCCTCGGGTTTCCCGTTCGCGGCCAGTTGCTTCGCATCCGGCCCGTAGGTGAACACGCCCCCCTGAGGCACTTGCGCCCATTGCACCCGTTTGCCCTTCGGGAATTGCGGTGCGAGGCTGGTCCAGGTTTCGATCTCGTACGAATAGGGATCGTGGATGCGCCCCTTGGGGATCTTCGCTTCCATCTCCTTTTTGTGACCGCGGTAGGCCACCGACGGCTGCGTTTTCTCTTCGGGCTTCAACACCGCGGTGTCCTTGCCGTGCTTGGCCATGAACCGCGAATACGGTGACTTCGGATCGTTCGCGTCGCCGAAGTGGAATACCTCGGCCGGACACGTCTCGACGCACGCCGGCTCCATGCCGACGGCCAGCCGATGCGAGCAGAAATCGCACTTGTCGGCGACATCGTTGTCATCGCAACCGATGGCCCCGTAGGGGCAGGCCGCTTCGCAGGCGCCGTCGTGTTCGCACTTGTCGGGATCGACGCGAACGATGCCGTCGGCCTTGCGATCGATGGCGCTATGTGGACAGGCTTTGAGACACGGCGCGTCTTCGCACTGCATGCACAGCGTGGGCAGGAACGCGCGGGTGACCTTCGGGAATTTGCCGGTGTCCAGGTAGTAGACCTTGGTACGGAACCGGCCCAGCGGTACGTTGTTCTCGATTTTGCAGGCGACGGAGCACGCGTGACAACCGATGCAGCGCTCGACGTCCACCGCCATTTTCCAGCGGGGATTGGCAGCCATGAGGCCTCACGATGTCAGTTGGGCGAGCAGGTCGATTGACCAGCAGCGGAGTCGCTACGAAGCTGCGCACTGAAGCCGACGACAACGCGGCGCGTGCGCGAATGGGAGGGGATGAGCATGAGTACTCCTTTGTGATGCGCGTTATTCGAAACGCAGACGGGCCCTGCAAGTGACAATCAGTGCGCGACCCATTCCGTAGTGCACGCGGTCCAGATCGGACCGGGCGAGCCGACCATGCCTTCGCAGGCCGCGCTTGTCAATCCGTCGCGTCGGACCCAGACCGCCGTTGCCCAGCAGAATCAATGGGTTCCTGTTGATCGCCTTACCCGGCACGTGCGTTCTCCGCGATAATTGCGGTCCAAGTCGAACCGCTGTCCCGGATCACGCTCGGCGTGCTCCCGGGCCCTCCCTCGCAGATGAATCCGCGTCGTTCCCTCGCATTCGTTCACGACGTGCTCGCCGCGGGCATCGCCTGGAGCGTTGCGTATCTGCTGCGCTTCAACTTCGACGTTCCGGCGCTCTACGCTGAAGCGTTGATGCGCGACCTGTTGCCGGTGGTCGCACTCAATGCGGCCGTGTTCTATTGGTTTGGTCTGTATCGCGGCGTGTGGCGCTTCGCGAGCCTGCCCGATCTGCGGCGCATCGTGCTCGCTGTCGGTACGAGTGCGCTGGCCGTCGCGATGCTGTTTCTGTTGTGGCAGCCACAGCCGCAAGTGCCACGCTCGGTGCTCGTGCTCGGCCCGATCCTGTTGTTGCTGCTGTTAGCCGGAAGCCGCATCCTCTACCGCGCGTGGAAGGAAGGGCACTTCAATTCCCTGCGCTCGCTGGAGAGCAAGTACGTCATCGTGCTTGGAGGCGGACAGGCAGCCGAGCAACTGGTGCGGTCACTATCCACGAGCCGCGAGTGGCGCGTGGTGGGTTTGCTCGACGATTCGAGCAGGCGGCGCGGAGCGCTGATTCAGGGCGTGCCGGTGCTTGGCGCGATTGACGACGTGGCCGAACACGCCAAACGCCACGACGCCAAGCACGCAATCGTGGCGATGCCCTCGGCCACGATGGCCCAGCGCAGGCGCGCGGTAAAGCTCGCAAACAGCGCAGGGCTCTCGGTATTCACCGTTCCCTCGACCGACGATCTGGTGAGCGGCAAAGTGCAGGTCTCGCAGATGCGCCGTGTCGACGTGGAAGACCTGCTCGGGCGCGAGCAGATCACCCTCGATGACGCCGCGATCGGCCAGTACGTCGCCGGCAAGGTCGCGATGGTCACCGGCGCCGGCGGCTCGATCGGCTCGGAGCTGTGCCGGCAGATCGCGCGTTACGCGCCCACCAAGCTGGTGTTCTTCGAGATCAGCGAGTTCGCGCTCTACACGATCGAGCAGGAGTTCCGCGCACAGCATCCGCAACTGCCGATCGTGTGCGTGGCAGGCGACGTACGCGACGAAGCGCGGGTGCGCGCGGTGCTCAACAAGCATCGGCCCGATGTCGTGTTTCACGCCGCGGCATACAAGCACGTGCCGCTCATGGAAGAGGAAAACGCCTGGGAGGCGGTGCGCAACAACGTCTTCGGCACGCTGGTGGTCGGCGAGGCGGCCATCGCGGCGGGTGTGGCCAAGTTCGTCTTCATCTCCACCGACAAGGCGGTCAACCCGACCAGCGTGATGGGCGCGAGCAAGCGGCTCGCCGAGATGGTTTGCCAGGCGCTGCAGACCGGCGCGAGCACGCGTTTCGTGATGGTGCGCTTCGGCAACGTGCTGGGCAGCACCGGCAGCGTGATCCCGCTGTTTCGCAGGCAGATCGCATCGGGCGGGCCGGTCACCGTCACCCACGCCGACGTGCGCCGCTATTTCATGTCGATCCCCGAGGCGTGCCAGCTCGTGCTGCAGGCCGGCGCCATGGGCCAGGGCGGTGAGATCTACGTGCTCGACATGGGTGAGCCGGTGCGCATCCTCGATCTTGCGCGCGACATGATCCGGCTATCGGGCTTTTCCGAAGACGACATCAAGATCCAGATCACCGGCCTGCGGCCCGGCGAGAAGTTGTTCGAGGAGCTGTTGACCGATGACGAAACCTCTCTGCCAACCCAGCATGCAAAGGTTCGAATCGCTCTGGCGCGGCCCGCACAGAAATTAGTGTGGCTGGAAGCATTGCGCGTATGGCCAAAAGAGGCGCGCCAGCCCGGCGACGAGACGGTCCGCGGAAAGCTGATGGCGCTCGTTCCAGAATATTTGCGCGACGACCGGGACCCGACCGGCGCGGACAACGCGCTGCACGTTCGCCCGGAGTTCAGCAGCACGAGCGCGAACGGCGGAATAGAATGATTCGGACTTGCGTACCGGCCGTATTGCGGCCAATTCTTGCGCACTCGGTTTGCTTCAGATGACCATTCTCGTAACCGGCGGTGCAGGCTTCATTGGTTCGAACTTTGTGCGTCGATGGTTGCACCGCCATGACGAGCTGGTGGTGAACCTCGACAAGCTGAGCTACGCTGGAAATCTGGAAAACTTGGCGGCGTTATCGGGCAATCGTCGCCATGAGTTCGTGCGAGGCGACATCTGCAATCGGGAACTCGTGCGCTCGCTCCTGTCTACAAGGCGCCCGCGTGCCATCTTCCATTTCGCCGCCGAGACCCACGTCGACCGTTCGATTGCAGAAACGGCACCATTCGTGGAGACGAACGTAGTCGGAACCTGCACGTTGCTCGACGAGGCAAAGCGCCATTGGGATCAGTTGCCCCCAAGCGACCAAAATTCGTTTCGATTCCTTCAGGTTTCGACCGACGAGGTCTACGGATCGCTTGCGGCAGACGATCCCCCGTTCAGCGAGTCCACGCCGTACGCGCCCAATAGCCCGTATGCCGCATCGAAAGCAGCTGCCGACCATTTCGTCCGCGCTTACTGGGGCACCTACCGGTTACCGACGCTGTGTTCGAATTGTTCGAACAACTACGGGCCTTATCAGTTTCCCGAGAAGCTGATTCCTCTGACCTTGGTGAATGCGCTGGCGGGTAGGCGACTACCCGTGTACGGCGATGGGTTGCAGCGTCGAGACTGGCTTTTCGTACATGATCACTGCGACGCCTTGGAACTTTTGCTCGAGCGGGGCAGACCCGGTGAGACCTACAACGTGGGAAGCGGTGTCGAACAGACCAATCTGCAAGTCGTTGGTGCCCTGTGTCGACTTCTCGATCAGGTCCGGCCGCTGCCGGGATCGGCGCGTTACGAGGATCTGATCGAGTTCGTCACCGACCGGCCGGGACACGATCGCAGGTATGCAATTGATAGCGCCAAGATACGACGCGACACCGGATGGCAATCGCTGACGAGTTTCGATATCGGTCTTCGTGAAACCGCTTCCTGGTATCTGTCGAACAGTCGATGGCTCACTGAGGTGCAAACCGGCGACTACCGCGACTGGATCAATCGAAACTACGGGGAAAGGGCGTCTGCGTGAAAGGCATCATTCTGGCCGGTGGAAACGGCACGCGCTTGTACCCTGTTACCCGGGCGGTTTCGAAGCAGCTGCTCCCGGTCTATGACAAACCGATGATCTACTATCCCCTTTCGGTGCTCATGCTGGCCGGAATTCGGGAGATCCTGGTGATCACCGTCCCCCACGAGCAGGAGCGCTTCGAACGCCTGCTAGGAAACGGCAGCCAATGGGGAGTGCAAATCGAGTACGCCGTGCAACGCGAGCCCAACGGAATCGCGCAGGCGTTCCTGATCGGGCACGCGTTCATTCAAGGCGGCCCCTGCTGCCTGATCCTCGGCGACAACCTGTTCCACGGCAACGATCTCTCGGATGAACTGCAGCGGGTCGCTGCAAAGACGGGCGGCGCGACGATCTTCGCCTATCCGGTAACCGATCCGAATCGTTATGGCGTCGTCGAGCTGGATGCTCGCGGCAGGGCACGATCCATTGAAGAGAAACCGGCGCACCCGAAGTCGCGGTTCGCGGTTACCGGTCTCTATTTCTATGATGCGAAGGTAGTGGAGATCGCGAGGAGCCTGCGGCCTTCGCGACGCGGAGAGCTGGAGATATCCGACATCAACCGCACGTACCTCGAGCGGGAGGCACTCGAAGTCGTGGCACTGGGGCGCGGCTACGCGTGGTTCGACACAGGCACTCACGAGTCGCTGCTCGAGGCCTCGCAGTTCATTGAAACGCTGGAGCGGCGCCAAGGCCTGAAGGTTGCGTGTCCGGAAGAGATTGCCTACCGGATGCACTACATATCGGCCTCCAATCTGGAACAGCTGGCAAGGCCTTTGGTGAACACGGGCTACGGCGAATACCTGATGCGCATCTTGAAGGACCCCGTCTATCGATGATCAGCAGATCAACCTCACTTCCCGGGGTTCTACTCATCGAGCCCGACGTCCACGAGGACGCACGCGGATGGTTCCTCGAAAGCTGGAACTCTCGAATGATGCTCCAACTGGGGATAGAAGCACCCTTCGTCCAGGATAATCACTCTCACTCCAACGCGAGGGTGCTGCGAGGACTTCACTATCAGATCCACAAGCCGCAGGGGAAGTTGGTGCGGGTAGTGAGCGGCGAGATCTTCGACGTGGCGGTCGATCTGCGACGCTCGTCAAGTGCCTTCGGCAAGTGGACCGCCGCACGACTCTCGGCCGCGAACCACAGGATGATCTGGGTACCTCCGGGGTGCGCGCACGGCTTTCTCGTGCTGTCGGCGAGCGCCGACGTGGTCTACAAAGTCACCGACTACTACTCCCCAGAGGATGAACGTGTGCTTCTTTGGAGCGATCCGGATCTTGCAATCGATTGGCCTACTGGGCTATTGCCGGTCGTTTCGACTCGCGATGCAAGTGGAGCGCGACTCGGCAACGCCGAGGTATACCCGTGAAGGTGCTGGTGACGGGCTCTAACGGTCAGGTCGGCTGGGAGGTTGTTCGGGCAATCGGAGCCGCCAGGGGAACCGCGATAGAAGTCATGGCGCCCGATCGCGCGACGCTGGATCTCGAGGACATCGACGGATTGGTTTGCGCGGTGCGGCAGGTCGCACCGCAGGTCATCGTGAACGCGGCGGCATTCACGGCGGTGGATCGGGCGGAGACCGAGCGTGATCGGGCATTCGCGGTCAATGCGCACGCAGTAGGGGTTCTCGCTCAGGAGGCAAGACGCTCCGGCGCATTGCTGGTCCATTTTTCAACCGACTATGTCTTCGATGGCCGCAAGTCCGAGCCTTATGTAGAGGAGGATCAGCCGGATCCTGTCAATTGGTATGGAGTGTCGAAGCTTGCCGGAGAGCGAGCCATCGCGGCCTCCGGGTGCAGGCACCTGCTGCTGCGTGTTAGTTGGGTGTACAGCAATCGAAGCGACAACTTCCTGCTGAAGATGATTCGTTTATTGGACGAGCGCGATGAAGTGCGAGTTGTTCGGGACCAGTTCGGAGCTCCCACCGGTGCTCGACTCATCGGAGATATCACTGCTCGCGCGGTCTTGCGCTAGCAGGACCATGACGCGCCCGAGGGTACCCTGCACTTGGCTGCTGCTGGAGAGACGAGCTGGTTGGGATTCGCCTCGACGATCGCGGGCCACCTCAGGCGGCGCGGCCACAGGACCGCCCGGCTAGTGCCTGTTTCGGCCGCGGAATTTGCTGCCATCGCCAGCCGTCCCGCCAATTCACGGATGAACTGCGCCCGCCTGGAGAAGGCGTTCAGGATCACGCTTCCCAACTGGCTCGACGGCGTCGAGCGATGCCTCGCCGAACTTCGGGCGACCGGACTCGAAGCGGGCAGATGAGTTCCGGTGCTGCATTCAGCCTGTCGGTCGTGATCCCGAACCACAACGATGGACGGTATCTCGGCGAGTCGATCGGTTCGGTATTGCGACAACGGCCACTACCGGACGAGTTGATCGTCGTCGACGACGCGTCCACAGACAACAGTGTTGCGATCATTCAGGACTTGATCCGCGACTGCCCTTTCGCGCGCCTGGTCCGCAATCCGACCAATGTCGGAGTCAATCGCGCTTTCAATATCGGCATTCGCGAGGCGCGTAGCAGGTACGTCTACTGCCTTTCGGCAAACGACTTCCTGGCCGCTGGTGTGTTTGCACGTGCGCGCCAATGCCTCGAACGCTATCCCGATGCGGGACTGTGGTCAGCGATGATGTGGATGACCGATCAGGATGGGATGTCCACCCGGATCTATCCATCCGCAGTGGTGTCGCTGCGCGATCGCTACTTTGGTCCGCCCGAATGTCGTCGTCTCGCCCGTCGCCTCGGCAGCTGGTTCGCAGGAACCATGATCTATCGTCGCGACGCGCTCGATGAAGTGGGCGGATTCGACCCCTCGCTCGGTGCCTTCTCCGACCTGTTTGCATGCCTGGCCATTTCAAGCCGACATGGTGCAATCTTCTCCCCGGTTCCACTAGCCAGCTTGCGTCGCCACGAGGGCAGCTTCCTCGATCGCACCCTGCAGGATCCAATCGTCACGGAGAGGGTGCTGGGCGCGTTGCTAGACCGCGGCCGCGCGATCGCGCCGGCGCTCTACGACGAAGCAATGAATCGACGCACTAAGGCACGAATCCGATTTGCCGCGATTCGTTCCCGCAAGTCGTTTTCGCTCACGGAACCTATGGTTGCCCGGCATTGGTGGGCCGAGGGAATGCTTGCTCTTGCGCGCGCCTTGCCGGCGAGTGCCAATCCTCTGAAGACTGCACTGCTCTTCCTGGCTTTGCGCCCATTCGACATCGCGCCTATGGTCTGGTACAGGGCGCTCGGCTCCATCGCAGTAGGCATGGGCGTGCGGATGTCGCGACGATAGGCCCCGTTCAGAACTCGGCCTGGGCCATTCGAAGACTCTCGATCGTGCCGATGTCGCGGTGATAGTCTGCGTTGTGGAAAGTCGTGATGCGCCCGATGTAGTGCGGCAGCACCTCGGTGGACAGGTCGATCACTTTGCGACCAAGGGACGCAAGGTAGCTGGCTACGGCAGGTTCGAGAATATAAACGGCCGCATTTGCGAGATTGCCAGGCGGGTTTTCGACCTTCTCGTGGAAGCCAACCACGACACCGTTGCCGTCGAGCTCCACGATTCCGCAAGACTGCGGTGAGTCCGTTG
Organism: uncultured beta proteobacterium; assembly: GCA_902825905.1. Taxonomy (GTDB): domain Bacteria; phylum Pseudomonadota; class Gammaproteobacteria; order Burkholderiales; family SG8-39; genus CADEDU01. The sequence goes on along the minus strand of CADECO010000031.1, from coordinate 14,657 downwards.
CGAAGGTCATCATCGTTATCTCGGCCTGCGCCGGCCGATTGGCGTGCGCAGCGATGAATCCCGCTACGTCGAATCTGGTCAGGTTGTCTGCGTGCGCGACCATGAATGGGCCGGTGCCCAGCCATTCACGATTCGCCAGGATGGTGCCACCCGTCCCGAGGAGTTCGTCCTCATGGACGAGATCCACGCGATCGCGCCAGCACGACGCATCTATGTACGCGCGGACCGCCTCCGCGAGGTAGTGCGTGTTGATGAGAGTTCTGTCCACGCCCCCTGAAAGCAGCGCATCGAGCCAGTACGCCAACAATGGTCTGCCGCGAATCGACACCAGACACTTTGGCACCGTCTCAGTGATCGGACGCAATCGAGTGCCCAGGCCGGCAGCGAGCAATAGCGCCCTCAGAGTGAAAGCTCCATGCAGATATCCTCGGCCGAGAGCGGAGTGTTTCCCACCCGGCTGGTCTGGCATCCTGCCGCAATCGACCCCAGATAGGCGGCCCTCCAGATATCCGCTCCGACGGCAAGGGCCATCGACGCACAGGTGAGCAATGAGTCGCCCGCGCCGGACACGTCCTTCGGAGCCGTATTGAACGCGGGCAGCCGGTCGGTCGCCATCCCATCGGTGCTGCGATCGTGCGCGTGAATGAGCAACCCCTCCGCGCCCAACGTGACGAGAACGTCCCGCGCGTTCGCCTTCTTACGTAGCGTTTCGGCCATCACTACGAGCCCGGAACTGAAATCACGCGTCGCGAGCCGCGCCTCGCGTTCGGTGGGAGTCAGAAGCCGCATGTTGGCGAATCGGGACACGTCCCCCATCTGCGAGGACGCCTGGCTGTCGGCGACCATCATGATTTTTCGTTCGACGCAGTGTCGGGTGAGCTGATCGACGAGAGGTTGCGGCAGACACCCGTAGTTGAAATCGGAGAAGAGCAGCAGATCGGTGTCATCGAGAGCCGGACGAACATGCTCGAAAATCTGCTCGGCAAGTGCATGACTCACGTCGTGCTGGCGCAGATGGCTGACCCGCAGAAGGGTCTTCCCATCGGCGCGATAGCGTTGCTTGAGGGTCGTGGGTCTGCTGTCATCGCGCACGAACGCGCCGCCGATGCCCTGCCGCCCGAGCGTCTCCTCGGCGAACCTTGCGGTTTCGTCATGGCCGGTAATCGTGTAGTAGCGCACGCTTGCGCCCAGCCCCTTCGCGTGGGCGGCGACGATGCCCGCACCACCGACGAACCGGTCGGTTCGAATCGGGGTGACGACGATCGTCGGGTCTTCCTGCGACATGCCCAGCGCGTCGCAGTTGATGTACTCGTCGACGATCAGATCGCCGACGACCGTGACGCGTAGCTTGGTGAAAGACCGGACGACCTCCACCAATTGGGTAAGTTCGAATGCATGCCGCGCGGGGAAGTCGAGCGGCTTGCGGATGGTCGAAAAATTGGTCTCCAGGAGTTCCCGCTGGAGCAAATCGAGGGAAGAGAACCGCACTTCTCCCGAACCGAAGAGAAGCGTCCCCCCGTAGGAATCAACAACCTCCTGTTCCGGATTGCGACCATTTTCAAACTCCTTTCCCTTAACAACCACGGCAGGAGTGAGCTTGCGAATGAAACTCTCGGCAGGTTCGTCGAGAAGGAAGGCGAAATCGACGATGCCAATAGCGCGCACACCCTCCAGGCGCATGACGGCCGGGATGGTCACGGCGGGCGCAGAGTCCGAGTTGACTCCCACAACCAGAAAGTCGCCGCAGTCCGCGGCGAACTGCAGCAGCCTCAAGTGACCCGGGTGGATGATGTTGAAGTTGCCGGAAACGAAGACGATTCGCCGGTCGCCTCCCGCGCGCCGCCGGATATCTTCGACCAAGCGCTCGCGGTCGGCGTCTCGAGAATCTCCCGATGCGCGCATTTACCCCCCGGTACGAACTAGACTGGCCGTCCGCCCATGCGATGCGCCCAGCAACTATCCACGGGACTTCACACCGGCGCCCACGGCGAATAGATAGTGGGCCATCGGATGAAATCCTGTGTGCACGACCTCGTCGTTCATGGAGAACATGAAAACATTATGGAAGAAAGTCTTCATCGTCTTCTTGAGTTCGGGCATGGTCTTGCAGTTGACATGACCCGCGCGACTGGTCGGCGATGCGTGCGCCTGACTCTCCAACGATGGCATGCCGATGATGCCAACGCCATACTGCGTGAGCGGCGCGAACGCGTTTCCTAGAAAAACCTGTTCGTTCTGCGGAGCGATATGCTCGAGAACATCAAGCGCGAAAACGCCGTCGTAGCTGCCGGAAATTGGACCCGCCAGCAGGTCGTGCGTGAATACGGGGAATCTCCACCGATCCACCATCCGCGCCGTGACGTCCTCGACGAAGACCTGATCGAAATCGGTTGCCGTCAGTGCCTTGACTTCCTGCTGTACCAGACGGGTTCCGAATGCATCGCCGCAGCCGATCTCGAGCACGTGCTCGCTCCCCGACAGCATCTTGGCGACGAACTTGTAGCGCGATAGTCTGAACAGCAGATGCTTCGGATCGTCATGCCAACTCTGGCTGCTCCGGAGTCCCAACCGCTCGTATCCGCGCGCGGCAACCGCGTCGAGGCACTCCTGGTATTGAGGCTCACGGGTCTTGGTGACGTCTGAAGCGGGCGTTGCGGATCCGTTCGTGGGCATGACCACATCAGAAGGACTCGGGGACGGGAACGATCAGAGCGTCCAGCCGAGACCGCGAGCCTGCGCTCCATGCATCGCAAAGCAGTGCGACACGTTGGAATGGTAGCATGGCAAGGCAACCTCGCGACCTTGGCCCCGCACCGGAAGCGTGTGCCTGCCAGCTCGAACCACTTGGCAATTTGGCAATTCCGCGCTCAATCCAGGATGCACGCAACACCACAAGAAGCCGGGCTCGA
>CADECO010000031.1:0-11648 GCA_902825905.1 uncultured beta proteobacterium | reverse complement strand
GGCAATTCCGCGCTCAATCCAGGATGCACGCAACACCACAAGAAGCCGGGCTCGACAACGGTCGCCCTCGCACCAAGTTCCTGACGGTCGTCTGGGGCAAAGCCTACATCAGGCGCTTCGCGGAGCTTGCGCTGCCGTCATTCCTCGCACCGGGCAACCTGCCGGCACTCGCCGCGGTGACCGATCTCGAGGTCGTGATCATGACGCAGAGCCAGGACGTCGGACACTTCGAGGACCACGACTGCTTCCGCAAGCTGCGCGCGATCTGCCCCGTTCGCTTCGTCGCGATCGACGATCTGATCAGCACCCGCGTCTACGGCGTGACGCTCACGCTCGCGTATGCCCGTCCGATCATTGCCTGCGGCGCGGAGATGCTGAACACGCACTTCGTGTTCATGAACGCGGATTTCGTGCTGGCCGACGGATCGTTGCGCGCGCTGTCGAAGCACATCCTCGGCGGACGTTCCATCGTGCTCGGGCCGAGCTTCCGCGCCATCGCGGAGGAACTCGAGCCGCAGCTCGAGCACTCGGTCGATGCCATCCGGAACGTCCTTAGTATTCCGCCGCGGCAGCTGGCTGCGCTGTCGATGCCCTACCCGCACGCCACCACCGTGGCAAAGGTCCAGGACCAGGGGTTCCTCCACTCGAGCCACCCGAACCAGTTCTTTTGGAAGGTCGACGAGAACACTCTGCTGGGTCGCTACTACCTGATCTTCATGCTGTGCCTCAAGCCCGAGCGCATCATCCGCACCATCAACTCGTTCTGTGACTACGCACTCATCCCCGAGCTGTGTCCCTCCGGCGACGAGGTGGTGATGGGCGACTCCGACGAGTTCTTCATGCTCGAGCTGCAGAGCCGCGACCAGGAACTGGGAATGCTGCAGATCGGGCGACTGACCGACCGGCAGATCGCGCGGAGCCTGCAGGAATGGACGACAGCCGAGCATCGACGCGCCGCGACGCATGACGTCGTATTTCACACGAGCGACGTTCCCCCGCAGATCGAAGCGGTCCGGGCCGAGGCCACTGCCTTCATCGAACGCATCAGCCAAAGGCTGGGTCCGCCCGTCCCGCACGCTTCCCACTACTACTGGGTCCGCGGCGTCGAGGCCTGGCGCCACTATCGCAAACAGCAGGGACTGCCGACATCCCCGCCGGAGCTGGCCCCCACGACCGGCATCGTCCGGCTGCGCAGCCTGTTCTGGTCATTCGTGTACTGGTGCTTCCGCGTCGGCTTCGGTCTGGGACAGCGCGCCACGCTGTTCAGCCCCAATTACCTCGACTACCGCATGCTGATCGATGCCGTCGACACTGCGCTGGAAGGCAATCCGACACGTATGCTGGTGGTGCGCAACAGCCCGCAGCTCATCGACGGCGTGGTAAGCGCACGGCTGATGCACAAGGCCGACGGCGGAACACTGCTCGACTTCGAAGACACGGACGCGATCCTCGATGGCAACGTCCGCGGCACCTCGATGTACTCCCAGGTCTTCGTCTACCTGTTGCGCAAGGACTGCCGGCAGGCGCAGCGGATCGTCGAGCAATGCCGGCGGTTCATGTCACCGGGAGCCGTCTGCCAGGTCTTCATCCATCACCTGCACGGCGAGAACGAGGGCCAGGACTTTTCGCGTGAGCTGCTCTGGTACGTGAACGACATCGTGGGATCCCCGCCGGTCGAGAACGACTGCGTGTTCGTCGGTGGCAAGCTCAAGCGCTTCACCGCCCGGAGCTATCGGCGCATCCGTTGGATCTATGGTCGCTTCGGGATGCTCGCGCTACCGGTGCTCGTGCCACTTGCGCTGGCGTGGATTCCCCTGGTATTCGCGTCCAACTTGATTCTTCGAGCAACTTCGCCCAGCACGCGGTTTGTGTCGTACTGCAGCAGCCTCGTTGTCCGCTTCACTGCGGCGAGCAACGTAGCGCGGTCGGCGAGTTTGAAGTCCCAATCACCGACGCGTGAACTTGCGTAAGAGCCTACGTCGGTAGCGAAGAAATAATTCCTTGAGGAGCTCGCGCCCGGACACCATGGATAGATAGGAGCCCGTTCGCAAGAAATCCGCATCACCGTCACGCAAGGCATCATGAACGTAGGGATTGGCCCCCAACGATGCTGCTGGCGCGTCCATACTGGTGCTCGTTTCCAGCGGCATACGAAACGGCGCCGATGAGTTCTTCCGCAGGATGAACTCGATGCCGAAGTCGAAGTAGCCGTCGCCGGGAAACCCGTTCTCGACCATAAACTCCGGCGCTGGGGCCAACTTTGCGCCCCGCGAATAGTGATGCATGATGATGTCGTAGCCGTTGGCTACTGCGAGGTGCTGGAAGAAGAGCGGGTTGTACGAAAAGTATCCGTGGGTGTGATAGCCGGCGAGTGGCAGGTCGTGATAGATCAAGCCGCCAACGCGCGCCAATTCGTGCATCGACTTCATCGCCTGGTACTGGTTGATGATGTGCTCGGTTGTGCCCAGATTTGTCACTAGATCGAAGCGCTCGCGCATCTCATCATCGACCGACTGGACGTTCAGATCGAATAGGGTGGTGTGGCTCGCTTCGAAGATGTCGAGGGCGCGGTAGGCGAAGCCGCAAGCTATCAGCAGGTCGCCCAGTAGGCCCTTATCGGCGAAGTCGTTAAGCTGTGCGGCCGAATAGGCCTCTAGCTTTCGAACAGCAGCATCGGTGGCAGCAAAATGCCTAATGATCTCCTCTATCGCCTGGATTTGACCGGAACAGAACAGCTGCTGCGTCCCCAGATCGATAACCGCGGCGCCGGAGGGCACTAGACCGCGCTGATGCAGGCTAAGAATTCGCGAGAGGGTCTTTGCGCTCGCACCCATGTTTTGCGTACCCGAGCAATCGAATGTGTGAAGGATAGGAGATCGCGTCGATTCTCGCTTGCGTCGATCAGGCTGTCTGCTGCATTGAAGGCTATGCCGAACTCGCGTAACCTTCGTCACTATCAGATGATGTCGCCTTACGCCGCTTCGAGCACTCCATGGTCCTCCAGAGCAGGCCGTGGCCCGGCCGGCCGATCCGATGAGGATCGGCGTTGTCGTACAGGCCCGCATGTCGTCGGTGCGTTTGCCTGGGAAGGTCCTGCGAACGCTCGCAGGGAAGCCGATGTTGGCGTGGCTATTGGAGCGCTTGGCGCGGCTCGGTCCGGAATTTCAAGTCGAACTGCCGGTCGTAGTAGCGACCTCGCTCGCTGCCGAGGACGACGCGGTGGCCGATCTGGCCCAGACAATGAAGGTCGGCTGCTATCGCGGTCCGCTGGAGGATGTGGCTGTCCGCCTGATGCAGGCCACTCGAGCCGCAGGATTCGATGCTTTCGTGCGCACCAATGCAGACAGCCCGCTTATCGACCCGGCCCTGATCGTCCAAGGTTGCGAGCTCTTCAGCGCAACCCGCTGCGACTTGGCGAGCAATGTATTTCCAAGATCCTTTCCCAAGGGCATGTCGGTGGAGGTCATCGATCAGGACGCCATGCAGCGGATTCTGGATGCAACGGGTGATCCTGCAGACCGTGAGCACGTAACCCGCTTTGCGTATGCGCATCCCGACGTTTTTCGGATCCGTGCCTTCGAAGCACGCACCCAGCGGTCCGGGCTACAACTCTCCGTCGACACTGCGGAGGACTTCTCGCGCATGGAGGCCGTCATCCAATCGTTGGGTTCAAGAGCACTTCGGGCCGGCTGGGAAGAGATAGCGAATTGCCTCGACGAACTGACCAGCGAGCAGGCAGCAAGGCGCTAGGCGCTGGAATCATCGGTCTGGGCGTGGGCGAGCGGCACGCAACCGAATTCGATCGCCATCCCGACTGCCGCCTCGTGGCGCTCTGCGACCTCGACCCGGTGAAACGAGAGCAGGCGCGCGCGCGTTGGCCCGGCACGCGCGTGTACGAGTGCGCTGAGGCGCTCATCGACGACGCGGAAGTCGACGTCGTGTCTATCGCGAGTTTCGACGGCGCCCACTACGGCCAGTTGTGCCGCACCCTGGACGCGGGCAAGCATGCCTTCGTCGAAAAGCCGATCTGCACGCGGGAGGAGGAGCTTGCCGATCTGCGCAACCGCCTCGCGCGTCGGCCGGACCTCAAGATCTCCTCCAATCTGATTCTTCGCAAGGCACCGCGCTTCGCAGACCTGAAAGCCCGAGTGCAGCAGGGCGCGCTCGGTCGGATCTTCTACGCGGAGGGCGACTACGACTACGGACGCCTCCAGAAGCTTGACGGAACATGGCGCGGAACGGCACCGGAGTACTCGGTGGTGCTCGGTGGAGCGGTCCACCTAGTGGATCTCCTGCTCTGGCTGATGGCCGGGCGTGCCCCGGTGGAGGCGATGGCCATGGGCAACCGGATCGCCAGCGCGGAAGCGCGCCTTTCCTTCGAACCGAACGACATGGTCGCAGCACTGGTCCGCTTCGACGACGGCGCCATCGCCAAGCTGGGCGCGAACTTCGGCTGCGTCCGACCGCATTTCCATCGGCTCTCGGTCTATGGCACCCTTGGAACCTTCGAGAATGGTCCGGAAGCCGGTCGGTACTGGTGGCATCGCGATCCGGCCATGCCCCCCGAGCAAGCAGACCTGCCCTACCCCGGAGCGGGGAAAGGCGATCTCATCCCCGGCTTCGTCGACGCGATCCTGGGCCGGGCAGCCGACGAGATCGGCGTTGCGGAAATCATGTCGTGCACGGCGGTTTGCCTGGCGATTGAACGAGCCAGCCGCAGCGGCCGTGCCGAGGTCATCAGTAAGGACTAAGAGAGGAACGCGCTCATGTCGTCCCCGCCTGCTCGCAGCATTCCGTTCGGACGTCCCTGGATCGGGGAGGAGGAGCGTCGCGCTGTCGCGGAGGTTTTGAACGGGCCGATCCTGGTTCACGGTCCGAGGAGCGTGACGTTCGAGCGCGCGTTCGCCGAATGGACCGGAGCCCCGCACGCCGTGTCGGTGTCCTCCTGCACCGCCGCGATGCATCTGCTCTATTTTTCGTGGCAGTACGGTCCAGGGGACGAGATTATCGTGCCCGCCCAGACACACGCTGCGACAGCCCACGCGGCCGAACTGGTCGGCGCCAAGCCGGTGTTCGTCGACGCCGAGCGAGGCACCGGCAATATCGATGTCGCAGCCATCGAAGCCGCCCTCACGCCGCGCACGCGAGCGATCTCGGTCGTGCACTACCTCGGCGTCCCGGTAGAGATGGATGCCGTGTGCCGCATCGCGAAGCAGCGCGGCCTCAAGGTGCTGGAAGACTGCGCTCTGGCGATCGGCAGCAAGTACCGGGGCCGGCACGCCGGCCTGCTCGGTGACGCCGGATGTTTCTCCTTCTACCCGGTCAAGCACATGACGACCGCCGAAGGCGGAATTATCCTCGCCACCGACGCCGCGCTGGCGACCCGTCTGGCCCGCCAGAAGGCGTTCGGGGTCGACCGTCATCAAGGAGAACGCACCGTCCCGGGCGTATACGACGTCACCATGCTCGGGTTCAACTACCGGATGAACGAGATCGAAGCGGCGATCGGGATCGAGCAGGTCAAGCGGCTCGACGACATCCTGGCCCGCCGGGAGCGCAACTACCGCGTGCTGAGAAACGCCCTGATCGAGTTGCCGGAGCTGACCCTGTTCGACGAGCCGCCAGCTCATTCGACGAGCAGCCGCTACTGCCTCTCGGTCATGCTCTCCGACCGGCTGGCGGGGCACCGCTACGAGGTCGTGGCAGGGCTCAATCAGCTTGGCGTCGGGACCAGCGTCTACTATCCCCGCGCCGTGCCGCACCTGACCTACTATGCGGAGAAGTACGGCTACTCGAAGAACACCTTTCCGAACGCGGCCTGGATCAGCGCCGCCTCCATCGCGCTGCCGGTGGGGCCGCATCTGCAGGAAGACGACATGGCCTACATCGGCCAAGCATTCAAAACCGTCCTGAAGGGATTCACATGAGCGCGCTACCCGACCTCACCGGAAAGACCGTGGCGTTGGTCGGCGGGGGCGGCTTTATCGGTCACAACATGGCACTGCAGTTCCAGCAGCGCGGCGCCGACGTCCACGTGATCGACAGCCTACAGGTGAACAACCTTGGCGCTTTCACCAGTGGGTGGAATCCCGGTCCGAACAACGGGCTGTACGTCAACTTCGTCAACCAGCGGCTGGATCTGCTGCGCGAGGCGAGGATTCCGCTGCACATCATCGACGCGCGCGACTACAGCGTGTTCAGCTATTGCTTGGGGTCGATCAAGCCCGATGTCGTCATCCAACTTGCCGCCATCGCCCACGCGAACCGCGCCAACAAGGATCCGTTCAGCACTTTCGATCACAGCATGCGCACGCTCGAGAATGCGCTCGATACTGTCCGCGAGCGCAAGCCGCACTTCGTTTTCTTCTCCTCGTCGATGGTGTACGGCAACTTCGAGGGCGAATCGGTGACCGAGGATCGGCGCTGCGAACCGCTCGGCATCTACGGAGCACTTAAGTTCGGCGGCGAAAAGCTGGTGATCGCCTACAACCAGGTGTTCGGGCTGCCCTACACCATCGTCCGACCGTCGGCGCTCTATGGCGAGCGATGCGTAAGCCGTCGCGTGGGCCAGGCGTTCATCGAGAACGCCCTGCGCGGACAGAACCTCACCATCAACGGCGATGGATCCGATGCCCTGGACTTCACGTACATCGACGATCTCATCGCCGGGATCGCGCGGGTCATCACCCGGAAGGAAGCGATCAACCAAGTTTTCAACCTTACCTTCGGTGGTGCCCGCTCGCTCAATCACATGGCGGAGCTGGTCCGGGAGTACTTTCCCCGCGTTCGTGTCGAATACCGCCCACGGGATGCATTGATGCCTGAGCGCGGAACGCTTTCGGTCGACAAAGCACGGCGGCTGCTCGGCTACGAGCCACGGTATCCCCTGGAAAAGGGATTCGTACGGTACATCCAGTGGTACAAGAAGCTCGCGGAGTCGCAGCCCCAGCTGTTCCAACATGTCTAGTGCAGGTGTGCTCGACGCCCGGATCTCCCCGGATCCCTGGTTGACCGGACTACTCGAGCGACCGGTCTGGAATGTTCGCTTCGACGGGACGGGCGAGTCGCCACTATCGGCGCTGCGCGCCGATAGTGGCGCGCGGTGCTTCGCAACGGCCAAGGTGCCCGCCGCCGACACCAGGCTGGCCGGTGAACTCCAGGCCTTCGGCTTTCGCGTCGTCGATACGGCGCTCACCCTCGAGACTCCGCTGGTGAGCGCGACCGATCAGAGCACTGCGAGATTTGCAGTCCCAACGGATCGGGCGGCCGTCGAGGCCATCGCGGCCAGTGCTTTCCGCTACTCACGCTTCCATCTCGATCCGCAAGTTCCGGCGGCGCTCGCCCACGAAGTGAAGCGGGCCTGGGCGGCCAACTGGTTCTGCGGTGCACGCGGCGACGGCATGATCGTCGCCGAACACCCAGCGGGATCGGTGGCCGGATTCCTTCAGCTGCTATGGCATGGTGATCAGCTGGTCATCGATCTGATCGCGGTGCTTCCGGCCAGCGGGCGCCGAGGGCTTGCCCGCGCGATGATCGCTTTCGCATACCGGCACGGCACCGGAAATGGGCGCCGTCCGCGAGGCATGATAGTCGGCACTCAGGCCGCGAACGTCCCCTCTATGCGCCTGTACGAGTCGGCGGGCTTTCGCCTGTCGGACGCCAAATTCGTTCTCCATTTCCATGGGGGCGCGCGGTGAAGATCGGATCCGTGAATCTGGAGCGGGAAGTCCTGATCATTGCCGAGATCGGGAACAATCACGAAGGTGACATGGGCTGCGCCGTCGAGCTGATCGAACGGGCCGCCGAAGCAGGTGCACAGGCGGTGAAGTTCCAGACGATCGTGCCCGAGCGGCTGGTAGCGAGCTCGGAATCCGCGCGCATCGCCCAGCTGCGACGCTTCTGCCTTTCGTACGATCAGTTCGGGAAGCTGGCAGAGACGGCTGCTCGGGCAAAGGTCATGTTCCTGTCGACCCCGTTCGACATCGAGAGCGTGCGTCAGCTCGCGCCGCTGGTACCCGCCTTCAAAATCGCCTCAAGTGACAACGATTTCATCGATCTGCTCGATGCAGTCGCGATCACCGGTAAGCCCGTGCTGCTGTCCACCGGGATGGTGGACTTGGAAGGCGTCAAGCGCTCGCGTGCCGCGCTGGAAAGTGCGTGGCGTCGGCACGGCTCGACGCCCGGCCTAGTGCTGTTGCACTGCGTGTCGGCCTATCCGACACCGATCGAGAGTGCCAACCTCCTGGCAATCCGTTCGATCGCACAGGAGACGGGCCGTGTCGTCGGATACTCCGACCACACGCTGGGCATCGAGGCGGCGGTGCTGTCCGTGGCGCTCGGAGCCCGCGTCATCGAAAAGCACTTCACGCTGTCCAAAACCCATTCCGCCTTCCGCGACCATCAGCTGTCGGCGGATCCGCAGGAGCTCGCCGAACTGGTCCGTCGCGTGAGGGCTGCTTGCGTTGCGCTCGGGGACGGCGTGAAGCGGACCATGGAGGTCGAGGTCCCGGTAATCGCAGCCGCTCGGCGTTCCGCCCATGCGCGGCGTGACTTGCCGATCGGTCACGTCGTCGGCGCCGATGACATCGATTGGCTGCGACCAGGAGGCGGCATTCCGCCGGAGTCAGCGGCAACCTTGATCGGACGGCAGCTTACGCGCGGCGTCGCGGCGGGCGAGCGACTCGCGCACGAGATGGTGCACTAGAGGTATGTGCGGGATTGCGGGCTATTTCGGACTCGCCACGCTGCCGCAGGAGCGCATCGACGCGTGTTTGCGGCAGATGCAAAGACGCGGCCCTGACGGCCGCGACGTGCTGCATCGTCGCATCGGTGATCGCCACGCCTACCTGCTGCACAGCCGCCTGCGCATCATCGACCTGGACCCGCGGGCGAATCAGCCCTTCCGCACTGGAAGCGGCGATCTCTGCTTCAACGGCGAGCTCTACAACTACCTTGAGCTGCGCGAGCAATTGGTCGCGAAGGGCATCGGCTTTCGCACCTCCAGCGACACGGAAGTGCTCGCCGAAATCCTCGCCCGTGACGGACTGGACGGGCTCGATCGGTGCGAAGGCATGTGGGCCTTCGCTTGGCTGGACAGCACCGGCCTCACGCTCGTGCGCGACCGGTTCGGCGAGAAGCCGCTATTCGTGTACGAGGCGCCACACGGCCTGTATTTCGGATCGGAGCCGAAGTTCCTGTTCACCTTGATGGCCCGGCAGCCGTCGATCAACCTGCCGCACCTGTACAGGTACCTCGTCAACGGCTACAAGTCGCTGTTCAAAACGCCGGAGACGTTCTTCGTCGGTCTGCGCGAGGTCGAGCCGGGCTGCGCGGAACGCCATGATGCGCAAGGCGGGAAGACCGGCCTGCGCTACTGGATACCGCGATTCGACGAGCAGGACGAGCACATGCCGTTCGAGACAGCCGTCGCCGCGACACGATCCCGGCTGGTGGAGTCCGTCCGGTTGCGTCTGCGTGCCGACGTGCCGATCGCGTTCTGCCTGAGCGGTGGTGTCGACTCGAACGCGCTCATCTCCATCGCGAGACGGGAACTCGGGTACGACGTCCACGGCTTCACCATCATGAACACCGACGCCCGCTACGAGGAACGCGATCTGGTCGAGACCGCGGTGCGCGAGCTGGGCATCCGCCACACGCCTATCCCGGTGGAAACGCGTGACTTCCTGGCGAACCTCCGAGCGCAAGTGCGACACCATGATGCCCCGGTGTGCACGATCACCTACTACGCCCAGTGGCGTCTGATGGAGGCGGTCGCGGCTGCCGGATACAAGGTTTCGGTGAGCGGCACCGGCGCCGACGAGCTATTCAGCGGCTACTTCGACCACCACAACTTCTATCTACAGGCCGTAGCCGACGATTCGATCGCATACCGCGCCGCCCGCACGCGTTGGCTCGAGGTCGTCGCGCCGATCGTGCGCAATCCGGTCCTGCAGGATCCGGATTGCTTCGTGAAGGACCCTGATCGACGCGATCACATCTACCTGGACGCCGAGGAGTTCGCGGCATGGCTGCGCCGGCCCTGGTCCGAACCGTTCGCCGAGGCCCGCTACAGCCGCGTGCCGCTCCGCAACCGGATGGCGAATGAGCTGCTGCACGAATCGGTCCCGCCGATCCTGCACGAAGACGATCTGAACGCGATGTACTTCTCGATCGAAAATCGCTCGCCGTTCCTCGACCGCAAGCTCTTCGAGCTGTCGGCGTCGATCCCGACCCGGCATCTGGTGCGCGACGGACGGGCTAAAGCGGTCTTGCGCGAGGCGGTGCGCGGGATCGCGCCGCCAGCGATCATCGACAACCCGCGCAAGGTTGGCTTCAACGTGCCGATCCTGGACTACCTCGACGTGCGCGATCCAGCGGTGCGCGACGAACTGTTGCGGGACAGTCCGGTCTACGAGCATCTCCGACGCGAGCACATCGTCCGCCTGCTCGATGCGGCCCACCTCCCGAACAGCCAGAGCAAGTTCCTCTTCTATTTCCTGAATGCGAAGATGTTCCTGGAGGAGTTCGACGCGGGAGCGCGGGCATGAGATGGTGCGCACGCTGCGTGCTGCCCGATACGAGACCGGGCCTCGCCATCGGTCCGGACGGGGTGTGCAACGCCTGTGTGAGTCATGCAACCAAGCTCGACATCGACTGGGGTGCGCGTCAGCGCGAGTTCGTCGCAGTCGCCGCGCATGCAAGGTCCCGTACACGCGGCTACGACTGCGTGATTCCCGTGAGCGGCGGCAAGGACAGCACATGGCAGGTGGTGAAATGCCTGGAGCAGGGTCTGCATCCGCTCGCCGTCACCTGGAAAACGCCCGGCCGAACCGTGCTCGGGCAGGCGAACCTCGATAACCTGGTTTCGCTCGGAGTCGATCACGTCGACTATCAGATCAATCCGAAGGTCGAGGCGCGATTCATGCTGAAGACTTTCGAGCGATTGGGTTCCACCGCGATCCCGATGCACATGGCCCTCTTCAGCATCCCGCTGTCGATCGCCCTGCGATTCGAGATCCCGCTGGTCGTCTGGGGCGAGAACTCGGCCTTCGAGTACGGAACGGCTGACGAAGCGCTTACCGGTCTGCGCCTCGGACGCGACTGGCTGCTCAAGCACGGCGTCACTCAGGGAACGACCGCAGCGGACTGGATCGGCGACGATCTTGACGCCCGGCAACTGACCGCCTACTTCGGGCCGGACCCGGACGTCCTGGAGTCGCGCGGTATCAACGCTGTCTTCCTCGGCTACTATCTCCCGTGGGATCCGGACACCACTCGTCGGGTCGCGGTCGAGCATGGCTTTCGCTATCGAAGCGGCGAGGCGCGAACCGGCTACTACGATTTCGCCGACATCGACGATGACTTCATCTCGTTGCATCACTGGATGAAGTGGTACAAGTTCGGCTTCACCCGGCTGTTCGACAACCTGTCCCTTGAGATCCGCAACGGCCGGATGACCCGCCGGGAGGCGCTCGAGGTCATCCGACGCAACGGCGACGACACGCCGCTTGCCGATATCGACAAGTTCTGTGCGTTCGCCGGCATCGACCGCGAACGGTTTTTCGTGATCGCCGAGCGATTCCGCAACCGATCGATCTGGACGCGACGTGCCAACGGCGTGTGGCAGATTCCGGATTTCATCGATTCGG
>CADECO010000030.1:20949-31075 GCA_902825905.1 uncultured beta proteobacterium | reverse complement strand
ACCGCGTTGCCCGAACTGCTGGAGCCGTTCGAGCTCACGCGCCGCGATGCGATGATCGAGCGCCACGTGCGTCACGGTGTGCCCCAGCCACTGGCGACACAAGTGGCATCGCTGCGCTATCTCGGCGCTGCGCTCGACCTTGCGGAGCTCGCCGCTGCGAGCGGGCAGCCGTTCGCGCAAGTGGCGACGATGCACGCGCAGCTGAGCGCGCGGCTCGGGCTGGGCTGGATCACCGAACGCATCGCGGCGTTGCCCGCGGACTCGCATTGGCAGTATCGTGCCAAGAACGCGTATCGCGACGAGTTGGCCGCGATCCATCGCGATCTGGTCGGTGCCGCGCTGCGCGAAGGCGATGGTGCTGCGTCGTCCGACGCGTGGCTCGCCGCGCGCGGCAGCGCGATGGAGCGCACTATGCGCGTGCTCGAGGAGTTGCGCGCAGTGCGCTCACCCGATGCGGCGATGCTTTCAGTGGGCTTACGGTCGTTGCGCGATCTGCTGGCTTGAACGACGGACCGCGCGCGGTCCGTTCACAACAACAGGAGGAGACATGACGTTGAACATTACGGTCAACGGCAAGCGCCATGCGGTGCAGGCGCCGCCCGATACCGCGCTGCTGTACGTGCTGCGCAATGAATTGAATTTGAAGGGCACCAAGTACGGATGCGGTCTGGCGCAATGTGGTGCCTGTACCGTGCACATCGGCGGACGTCCCACGCGCTCGTGCGTCACGCCGGTATCGGCGGTGAACGCACCGGTCACCACCATCGAAGGGCTGGGCACGCCCGACAAGCCGCATCCGGTGCAGCAGGCGTTCATCGACGAGCAGGCGCTGCAGTGCGGCTATTGCACCAACGGCATGGTGATGACTACGGCCGCGTTCGTGGCGGGCAATCCGAAGCCGACCGAGGCGCAGATCCGCGCCGCACTCGAAGGCAACTTGTGTCGCTGCGGCACGCACATGCGCATCCTGCGAGCGGTGCGCAAGGCCGCGGGCGTGCGCGCGTGAAGGGGGCCGCGATGATCACCACTCTCACACCAACGCGCCGCGATTTCCTCAAAGCCGGCGGCGCGCTGATCGTCTCGTTCAGTCTGCCGTTTGCCCACGACGCATTCGGCCAACCGAAGCCCGATCCGCGCACCCAGGAGCTGGACGCATGGCTGGCAGTGGGCGCCGATGGCAAGGTGACGGTGTTCACCGGGAAGGTGGAGTTGGGCACCGGCGTGGAAACGGCGCTGGCGCAGATCGTCGCCGAAGAACTCGGCGTGCCGTTCAACGCGATAACGATGGTGATGGGCGATACCGCGCGTTGCCTCGATCAGTTCGCCACAGTCGGCAGCTTGACGATCTACCGCGCCGGCCCGCAGTTGCGCCAGGCGGCAGCCGAGGCGCGGCACACGCTACGCGAACTCGCGGCGGCACGGCTCGGGGCGCCGGCGGAGCAGCTCAGCATCCGCGACGGCGTGGTGAGTACCGCCGACGGCAAGCGCGTGACCTACGGCGAACTTGTGGGCGGCAAGAAGTTCGAGCGTCGTTTCTCCGGGAGTGCCAAACCGAAAGCGCCGGGCGAGCACGCCATCGTCGGCAAACCGATTCCGCGCGTGGACATCCCCGCCAAGGTGTTCGGCTCGCATGCGTACATTCAGAACGTGACCGTGCCGAACATGGTGCACGGGCGTGTGCTGCGTCCGCCGGTGCATGGTGCCTCGCCGGTGCTGGTCGATGACAGCGCGCTCAAACGCCTGCCCGGCAACCCGCGCGTGGTCGCGAAGGGCAACTTCGTCGGCGTCGTGGCCGATACCGAAGAGCAGGTGATGCGCGCGGCGCAGGCGCTCAAGGTGGAGTGGGGCGCCGCGCCGGTACTGCCGGAACCGGGAGAGCTGCCGAATCTGCTGCGCGGCGCGCGCGCGGCAACCAAGGAGCTGGTCGGCACCGGTGATGCCGCCAAGGCGATCGCCGGGTCAGCCAAGACGTTGCAGGCACAGTACTTCGTGCCGTACCAACTCCATGCCTCGATCGGCCCGTCGTGCGCGATCGCCGACGTGCGCGCCGACGGCGCGACGTTGTGGTCGCCCACGCAGAGCTCGTTCCTCACCCGCGGGGTGGTCGCCTCGATCCTCAAGCTGCCCGCCGACAAGGTGCGGTTGATCTGGATCGAAGGCTCGGGTTGCTACGGCCAGAACGGCGCCGACGACGTGACCGGTGATGCGGCGGTGCTGTCGCAGGCGGTGGGCAAGCCGGTGCGCCTGCAATGGATGCGCCGCGACGAGACACTGTACGAGCCCAGAGGCCCGGCGATGGTCATGGCGGTGCGCGGCGGCATCGATGGATCAGGCAACGTCGCCGGCTGGGACTACCAGGTGTGGAGCCCGAACCACGCCGGGCGGCCGTTTGCCGGCATGGGCGGCAATCTGCTTGCCGGCGAAGAACAGGGCATGGGCCAGCGCTTCATCCAGGCCGGCGCCGATCGCAACGCGAAGAACTCGTATGCGTTCGCGAACCAGCGCGTCGTGCTCCACCAGCTCGAAGGCACGCCGCTGCGCTCGTCGTCGTTGCGCGGACTGGGCTCCCCGCAGAACAGCTTCGCCAACGAATCTTTCATCGACGAGCTGGCCGCTGCCGCCGGCGCCGATCCGATTGCGTTCCGGATCAAACATCTGAAGGACGATCGCGCCATTGCCGTGCTGCAGGACGTGGCCAAACTCTCCAACTGGGAGACTCGACCCAGTCCGCGCGGTGATCGATCGAGCGGCGTGGGGCGCGGCGTGGCCTTCGTGCAGTACGACAACTACAGCGCCTGGGTGGCGCTGGTGGCGCAGGTGCGCGTCGATCGCGCATCGGGCAAGACGCGTGTCGAGCGCTGCTGGGTATCGCACGATTGCGGATTGATCGTGAATCCTGATGGGACGCGCAACCAGATCGAGGGCAACATCGTACAAACGATCAGCCGCGCGTTGTTCGAGGAGGTGAAGTTCACTCGCCGCAGCGTCGACAGCGTCGATTGGGCGAGTTATCCGATCCTGCGGTTCTCGGATGTGCCCGACGAGATCGTCATCAGCCTGATCAATCGGCCCGACAAGGAGTCGCTCGGGGCGGGGGAGCCGGCTGCTTCGCCGGTCATGGCGGCCGTCGCCAACGCGATTTTCGACGCTACCGGTGCTCGGCTGCGCTCGGTGCCGTTCACCGCGGCGCGGTTGAAGGCTGCGATGGCGTAGCGCACGCGCGGGTTGGACACCTCACCCCGCGTCGGACGAGGGCAGCCGGCCCTCCCGGGTCGCCAAGTGGGGTCGGGCGATCGCATCGGGGCGGTGCGAAGAACGTTGCAGTTGTAGTGATTGGGTCGCGATCGGGCTCACCGTTGGGCTCACCATCGGATGGCGCGCCAATGAATCGGGGGGTGAAGGGTAGAATCGCCCGCTCAGTGGCGGTTTCGCGTGCGCGCGTGCTCGAACCCGTTTGCAGCTCGAACCCGTTGCAATAAGACAGCGGCTGAACTCGGAGGCGAATGAATTACCAGCTCATAGGGCACTGGCACGTGATTCTGGCGGCGACGTTGTTGGCCGCCAACGGTGTGCTGGCCCGGATCGCCTTCGATGCAGGCGCCAACCCGCTGGCGTTCGTCACCGTGCGCGCAGGCGTCGCGGTGGTGATCCTGTGGGTGTGGCTCAGCCTGTCGGCCGAGCCCTGGAGACTTTCGCGTCGCGACATCAACCGCGCCATCGTCATCGGCCTGATCGCCGCACTCAACAACTACGCGCTCAACGTCGCGATCTCGCTGATCCCGGTACCGCTGGCGGTGCTGATCTTCTATTTCTATCCGGTGATCACCGCGATCGCCGCCGTAGCGCTCAAGCGCGAGCCGTTCACCGTACGCAGTGCGGTCGCGATCCTGATTGCGTTCGCCGGGGTGGCGCTGACGTTGCCGTCGCAGCCGGCGACCGCCGACGTCGTCGGCGTGCTGTGGGCGGTGCTCGCCGCCGTAACCTGGGCGGCGGTGCTGGTGCTGTCGGGCATCTGGTTCCTTGGCGGCGATCCGCGTCCGCGCACTTTCTACATCATCGTCACCGTGTTCGTGGCGTCACTGGTGGCCGCATTGGTCACCCGCAACGTTGCCTGGCCCGACACCGTCACTGGCGTGGCCGGATTCCTGGGCGGGTCGCTCGCCTATGCGCTGGGCATGATGGGCGTGTTCATCACCACCGCCGCCCTTGGCCCGTTGCGAGCGGCGTTCTACATGAACTTCGAACCGGTCGCCGCCGTGATTCTCTCGGCGCTGGTACTGGGGCAGGTGCTGACCGTCGCGCAGGGATTCGGCGCGATGCTGGTGGTGATCGCGCTGTTCCTGTTCAAGTCGGCGCGACGCCCGGGGAGCTGAGAGCGCAGCGCGCCCTAACGGCGTGTCGCGATCAGCATGACATTGGCGAACGGCGTGCCCTGGTCCATCGGCTCGGCGCTCACCTCGAAGCCGGCGCTTTCCACCAATGCCTGCCATTCCTTCGCGCTGCGCCCGTAGAACCGCGGCCACAGCGAACCGCGCAGCATCGTGATGAGCTGATCGCCGATGCGCGTCAGCAGGAATCGGAATCCTGCCCCGGCATCGCCGACCCGCGTGATGAACCGGCCACCCGGTTCGAGTGCGCGATGCACCCGTTCGAGTACCGCCATCTGTTCGTCCGGATGGATGTAGTGCAGCACATCCAGGATTGCGATGGCCTCGCTCGGTGGAATCTCGGCGGTGCGCACATCCCCCACGGCGATGCGCGCCCGATCCCCATAGGCGGCGTTGGCCGTGCGCACCGCCGACGGACGCAGATCGAAGCCGACCAGATCAAGCGCGCTGGGTGGTGCGGGCCAGTCTCGCGGCCAGTCTTGCCGGGCGTAGGCGTCGCGCGCAGCCAGCAGGATGGCGATCAACGACCCCTGCCCGCAGCCGATGTCGGTGAGCAGCCCCCGGTCGGGAAACACGCCTTTCGCCAGCAGCGCGAAGAAGATCGGGTCCTGCTTCAGCTTGCCGCGCGCGAAGTAGTAGGGAATCTGGCCGGCGCGCAGGTAAGGACGGGCAGCGGCCTCGACCAGTTGCTCACGAAAGTCGCGCATTGCGACAGCCGGCGCGCAGGGTCACCGAATGAAGATTGCGATCGCGCAGATGCTGCAGCAGGTTCGGCAGCGAGGCGAGGGTGGTCGAGCGTGATGCGCGAATCACGGCGACGCCATCGTGCAGCAGCAGGATGTCGCCACCGGCCAGGTTGTTGGTGAGCCGATCGATCACCGTCTGCGCGTCGCGCGCCACGGTGTCGAAGCCGCGGCGCGTCCATGAAGCCAGGTGCAATCCCAGTCGCGACAGCACCGGCTCGAGGAACGGCGTGCGAAAGCCCATCGGCGCGCGAAAGAACACCGGCGCCACACCGCACGCGTCAGCGATGGCCTGCTGCGCGGTGCTCAACTCGCGCGTCAGGCGCTTCGGCCCGTACCAGGCGAAGTGCACCGAGTGGGTGTCGGTGTGGTTCTCGACCGCGTGTCCGCGCCGCACGATCTCGCGCATCAGCTTCGGATGGGTGCGCGCCCGTTCGCCGACGACGAAGAAGGTCGCCTTGGCCTGTTGCGCGTCGAGCAGATCGAGTACGCGCGGCGTCACTTCCGGATCGGGTCCGTCGTCGAAGGTGAGTGCGACCTCGCCGCGTGCCGCTGCGTCGGCCGGCAGGCGTCGCAGATTCGGCCCGAGGAGCGCACTGCGGGGCACGAAGCCGGCGCCGGTGAGCAGCGAGTGGTTTGCGCCGATGGTACCGAGCACCCATGGCCAGCTCGCCGGTTCAAGCGCCAGTGCACCCAGGCCGGCGGCATGCAGTGCGACCGATGCCCGGATGGTGCTCGAGGCGCGCCATCGGCGCGGCGTCGGCGGCCTGAAATCGGCCGGATCGAGTGTGGCTTCGTGCGGAGACATCGTGGTGCGATCTGAAGGCGGCGCGACCTTAAGCGATTCTCCTCGAATCGGCAAGCGAGGAAGCGCCGCGCTGGAGGGTTGGTTCACTGCCATCGCAGCTTGGTCGTCGAAGACAACCAGCGCCGCCTCGTTGCGGACTTCGGCGGCAACGCATGCCCCTATAATCGCGGCGCTTGCCGGCCACTCGCGCTGCGCGCCGACGACCGCTTTCCGATGATGCGCGTCGCAGGTGCAACGCCCCGGGCCATCGCTGCCCTGGCGGGCGCGGGCAGGTTGGTGCAGGCTCCACGAGGAGGAGGACGATGTCGGACTCAAACGTTCCGGCGCGCGCGCGCGGGCGGATCGATCGCCTGCTGTTCGGCGTCGGCGCGCTCGGCCTGATGCTCACCACCGTGGTGATGATGTACGTCGTGGTGATGCGCTACGCGTTCAACAAGCCGCCGATCTGGTCGGAAGAGGTGCCCAAGACCCTGTTCGTCTGGCTGACGTTCCTGTGCGGCGGACTGGCCACGAAGTGGGGGCTCAACGTGCGCGTCTCGTTCGTCGTCGAACGGCTGCGCCCGAGCGTGCGCTACGCCATCGAGGTGGCGATGCACCTGCTGGTGCTGGTGATGCTGATCGTCGTGTGCATCTACAGCCTGCCGATGGTGCAGCTGCACGCACAGTTTCCGGTGCTCGCCACAGGCTGGCCGCGCTCGGTGCTCTCGCTTGCGATTCCGGTCGGCTGCGCCCTCATGACCTGGTTCCAGTTCGGCCTGCTGCGTCGCGCCTTGCGCATGTATCTCGACGCGCGTGAGCCGGCGGCAAGCGGCTGAAACGCAGCGCGCTCCACGCATCCAAACGCGCAAGACTTCCAACACGCTCACCCCCTCCATCACGTGCAACACCTCCAGGGACAATCGTGCTGCTCGCGACCATGATCGTGGTGCTGTTCGTGCTCACGTTTCTGGGCATGGAGATCGCTTGGGCGATCGGCGTGTCGGCGATGGTGTACATCGTGCTCTCCGGACTGGCAGGGGCGCCCGAGACGCTCGCCGATCTGCCGCAGACGTTCCTCGAAGGCGTCGCCAATCCTGCGCTGCTCGCCGTGCCGTTGTTCATCTTCGCCGGTGAGCTGATGACCGTGTCGGGCCTGACGCATCGCATGGTTCGACTGGCGAGCGCGCTGGTCGGACATTTTCATGGCGGGCTGGCCAACGTCGGTGTCACCGCGAATCTCATCATGTCGGGTGCCTCGGGTTCGGCAATGGCCGATGCGGCGGCGACCGGTTCGGTGCTCGTGCCCGAGATGACCAAACGCGGCTATCCACCGACCTTCTCGTGCGCGGTGATCGCCTCGGCCTCGACGGTGGGACCGATCATTCCGCCCTCGATCCCGTTCGTGCTGCTCGCGGCGATCGCCGATCTGTCGGTGGGCAAGCTGTTCCTGGCGGGGGTCACGCCTGGCCTGATCATGTTCATCGCGATGTTCGGGCTCACCTACTGGATCTGCCGCAAGCGCGGCTTTCCGCGCGAGCCCCGTGGCAGCTGGGGCGATCGCATGCGGGCGATCGGCGAAGGATTGCTGCCGGCGCTCGCACCGGTGTTCGTGATCGGCAGCATGGTGATCGGCGCCACGACCGCGACCGAGGCCGCCGCCGCCGCGGTGATCTACGTATTGGTGGTGGCGGCCCTGGTGTACCGCAGCATCACCTGGCAGGCGTTGTACGAATGCGCCGGCAACGCGATGCTGCTCTCGGCGGTGGTGATGCTCACGGTGGCGACCTCGCAGACGTTCTCGGATTTCGCGGTTAAAGCGCAGTTGGGCGAACTGCTTGCGGCGTGGATCACCGCGATCTCGGTGGATGTCTACGTCGTGCTGCTGCTCATGAACATCGTGCTGATCGTGCTGGGCTGCTTCATGGAGCCGCTGCCGATCATGCTGGTGCTTGCGCCGATCCTGTTTCCGATGCTCGGCAAGATGGGCGTGGACGGCATCCACCTCGGACTGGTGATGGTGCTCAACCTCATGATCGGCATGATCACGCCACCGATCGGGTTGAATCTGTTCGTCATGTCCACCATCGGCCGGGTGGAGATCATGGCGATCTTCAAAGACGCCGTGCCCTACGTTATCGTGCTGTGCGTGGTGCTGATGTTGTGCACGTATGTGCCTTCGCTCAGCTTGTGGTTGCCGAATCTGCTGATCGCCAAGTGAGCTGTCCAGTCAACATCAGCTGTTCAATCAACATGAGCCGTTCCATCAACAAGAGGAGAGACCCATCATGACCATCTCACGCCGCGACTTCCTGCTGTCGGGCTCCGCATTGGGCGCCGCCGCGGCGCTGCCGGGCACTGCCACGGCGCAAGCCACGACGCTGCGCTACGGCAACGCCGGCAACGCGGCCACCATTTCCAACACTTTCAACGCGAAACTCGCCAAGGCGGTCGAGGATCGCACCAACGGCCAGCTCAAGACGCAGATCTTCGCCGGCACACTCGGCGGCGAGCAGAAGCTCATCGAAGGAATGGCGCTTGGTTCGCTCGAGCTCTACAACGGCGCCTACACCGGCACGCGCGAGTTCGACATCTTCTACAGCCCGTACTTTTTTCGCGACGGCGCGCACGCCAAGCGCGTCATCAACGGTCCGCTCGGCCAGAAGGCGAGCGCGGTGCTGGAGAAGAAGTACCAGGCCAAGCTGGTGGGCATCGGGCGGCTCGGCCCATGGGTGCTGGCGACCAAGAAGCCGATCAAGTCGATCGACGAGATCAAAGGCATGAAGCTGCGCGCGCCGCAGATCGAGGGGCAGGTCGAGGCGCTCAAGTTTCTCGGCGCCAACCCCACGCCGATCGCGTTCAACGAGATCTACCTCGCGCTGCAAAGCGGGGCGGTCGATGGCTTCGTGTCGGCGCTCAACCCTTCCGTCGGCGGCAAGTTCTACGAGGTGTGCAAGTACGTGTGCGCGATCGACTTCGGTCTGGGTCTGGACAAGCAGTGCATCTCGCTGCGTGCCTGGAATCGGCTGAGTCAGGCACACAAGGATTTGTATATGAAGACGTTCGACGAGTTGGAGGAGTCCGACTACCACCAGGCCGGCCTGAACGCGGTCAAGGGCGATTTCGACAAGTGGCGCGGCTTCAACGGTGCCGATTCGGTGCTGACGCTCGATGCGAAGGCGGTCGCCACACGCATGGAACCCCTCAACCGCAAGCTGGCCGACGATGTGTACGGTGCCGGCTCGTGGGATGCGATTCAGAAGGCGTAGCCGGGATCGGCAGCCATCATGTCTCGCCCTGAGCTCAATCCGCGCGATCCGCTCGCCGACGATCCACTTGCCGACATCGCGCCGCAGCTGAAGCGCGCACTCGATCTGTCCGATGCCGACTTCGAGCGCATGGACCCCGCGGTGAAGCATCTGCTGAGCGCGCGCCGCCGGCTCGGTCATTCCTGGCTTGACGACTTCGAGGTGGTGGTCGAGATCGTGGCCAACGACGGTTGCGGCTGCGGTGTGGAGCCGGGCCAGCGCGTCGTGTTCGACATGCGCCACCGGATCAAACCGGAGCTGTCCGATGCGCCGCTGTGCATGCACATGCTCGCGCCGGTGCTGGCGATCTTCTACATGACGTTCGATCGCGCCGCCGAAGGACTCAATCCGCTGTCGCGGATCTGGCGGTTCTACGACTGCACGCGCACCGCTGAGGACAACGGCAAGACCAAGGCGCGCACGCGGGTGTATCTGCGCACCAGCGACACGCACGAAGTGATCGATGTCAATCCGATGCCGCCGCGCGAGGTGCTGCGATGACGCCGGCTGATCGTTTTCCCCGGCGTCTGCCTGCTGGTCTGAACGAGCGTCTGAGCGAGTGGATGGATCGCTTCGAGCTGGTGGCAGAGGTGACGCGCGCCGAGCATTGCGCCAACTTCATCAAGGTAGGGCAGTCGTTCGTGTTCGATCTGCGCGGCCGAATCGTGCCGGCGCGCAGTTCGGCGGCGCTGTGTCTGGGGATCCTGGCTCGCCTGGAGCCAGCGTTGCTCATCGCGCAGGACCGTGCCCAGTCGGGGCTGCATCCGATCAGCCCGTCGTTCCAGACGTTCGATTGCTTCGACACCGGGCTCGACCACGGCGGCATGGGCAAGGTATGCGTGCGTTTTCATCTGCGCGATCGGGCGAGTGGTCAGATGGTCGAGGACGCTGCGAAGGCGTAAT
>CADECO010000030.1:0-20849 GCA_902825905.1 uncultured beta proteobacterium | reverse complement strand
CTGTCGGCGCCCATGCGGCAGGTGCCTACCGGGTGGAACACACTCTCGGCGGTGGCGCGAATCCAGGCATCCAGCTCGGCATCGGATTGACGCGCCGGGCCCGGTGACAGCTCGGCGCCGCGATAGCGATCGAACGGTTGCTGCGCGAACAGCTCGCGCAGCAGGCGCACGCCGCGCCGCATGCGCGGCAGATCGTCGGCGTCGCTCAGATAGCGCGGATCGATGGCCGGCGCCGCAAGTGGATCGGCGCTCAGCAGCGCGATCGAGCCGACACTACGCGGCCGCATGACGTACACGTTGGCGAAGAAGCCGTGGCCGTCGTAGGCAGGGGTCGCGCTGCGCATGCCCGGCAGGCGGATGCTCGCGGTCGACAACGCCGCGCAGAAATGCGATTGGAGATCGGCGTCGGCGAGTGCGGGTTCCGATTTCAGGTACGCGCCGGCGAGCAGCGGAAAATTGGCCGCCGGCCCGCGCTTGCGAAACGTTTGCGTCGCCACCGCGCGCGCGAGCTGCATCGGCCGCAGCACGTCGTGCAGCGTCACCGGCTCGGTGCAGATGTGCTCGACGCGGGCGAGCAGGTGGTCGCGCAGGTTCTGGCCGACTTCGCGCCGGTTGGCTTGTACCTCGATGCCCAGTTTGCGCAGCGCCTCCGCCGGACCGATCCCGGAATGCATCAGCAGGGCCGGCGAGCCGATCACGCCGCTTGCCACGATGATCTCGCGCTCGGCGCGCAGATGGTCGCGTTGACCGTGCCGCACGAATTCGAGCGTGCGCGCGCGGCCGCGCTCGAACAGGATTTTGGCCGCGTGTGCCTGCGTGATGACGGTGAGATTGTTCGAGGCGAGCGGCAGGAAGGCGCGCGCGGCCGACCAGCGCTGGCCATCCTTGATCGTGAAGTCGTAGCGACCGACGCCGAACGGTGCGGCGACGTTGAAATCGGCCGCCTCGGGCAGTCCGAACGATTGGCCGGCGGCAACGAACGTGTCGAACAGCGGGCTCGTCGGTTCCGGGCGGGAGATTGGCACCGGCCCATCAGACCCGTGCACCGTCGCATCGAGCGCATGTCCCGTCGGCGCGAGGTACGTTTCGGATCGGCGAAAGTACGGTAGCACCTGCTCGTACGACCACTCCGCTAGGCCCATCGCTGCCCAACCATCGTAGTCGCTCGCCAGACCGCGCACGTAGACCATGCCGTTGATCGAGGACGAACCGCCGATCACCTTGCCGCGTGGCCAATACAACTCGCGGCCGCCGAGCTGCGACTGCGGGACGGTGTGGTAGCTCCAGTTGCCGCGCGGCCAGCGCAACAGGCTGCCCGCGGCGAGCGGAATGCGATAGAGCGGGTTGACGTCGCGCCCGCCCGCTTCGATCAGCACGACGCGCACATCACCGCGCTGCGCGAGCCTGGCGGCCACCACACAACCAGCCGAGCCGGCGCCGACAACGATGTAGTCGAAGGTTTGCGTGATCGCGTTCCGGGCGTTACGAGGGGGCCGTCTTGCGCAGAGCGGGCGGTAGGCCATCCGCAGCGGGGCGCAAGTATAAGCAGCGGGCCGCGACGCGACGCCGGATCGTGATGCGTCTGTGTCGGCGACTGTGCGCTTTTGCCGCGACCGACGGCGCATCGGGCGCGACGAACACCAGACGGCGCGAGGATCGATTCGGTAGCATGCGCCCGGCA
This sequence comes from uncultured beta proteobacterium, assembly GCA_902825905.1. Taxonomy (GTDB): domain Bacteria; phylum Pseudomonadota; class Gammaproteobacteria; order Burkholderiales; family SG8-39; genus CADEDU01. Next base: position 19,168 of record CADECO010000030.1, on the reverse strand, counting down.
TGGCAGCCGGTAGCCGCGTTTGCTGCGCACTTCCGCCAAGGAGGAGTCGATCCTATAGCGGAACAATCGATCCGAGAGCGGGGCACCTTCCCGCAGAGTCGCTCGGTCCGCTATCCCTTCCGATGGCCCTTCCGGTAGCCCTCACACCTTGCCTTTTCCCATCATGAACCTGCTCACGCGTGCCGCCGTCGCTACGATCGCCCTGGCCTGCACTCCACTCGCCTGCGCCCGGGATTTGCCGCAGTGGGAAATCGGCGCGGGCATTGCACCGATGTATCTGCCCGACTATCGCGGCTCCGACGAGTACCGCGCTTATCTGCTGACGCTGCCGTACATCATCTATCGCGGCGAGAAATTCCAGGTCGATCGGCGCGGCGCCACCGGCGTGTTGTTCGATACCGACCGCGTCGAGCTCGACGTCTCGGTCAACGCGTCCAACCCCGCTAGGAGCAGCAAGAACGTGGCGCGGTCAGGGATGCCCGATCTCGATCCTGCGCTCGAACTCGGGCCGCGGCTTCGATTCACGCTGCTGCAGAACGCCACGCGCAACAATCGCCTGACGCTCGAGTTGCCGGTGCGCTCGGTAGTAGCGCTCGATCTGCCGCGGCTGCACGGCGTAGGCTGGGTGGTCAATCCGTTGATCAATCTCGATCTGCGCGATCTGAACGGCACCGGCTGGAATCTCGGGATCCAGACCGGTCCGCTTTTCGCCGATCGTCGCTATCACAGCTACTACTACGGCGTCGATCCGCAATACGCGCGGCCCGATCGTCCGGCCTACGCAGCGCGCGGCGGCTACAGCGGCACGCACTTCACCATCGGCGCCTCGAAGCGATTCAACAAAATCTGGTTCGGCGCGTTCGTGCGCGCCTATTCGCTGCATGGTGCAGTGTTCGAGGACAGCCCGCTGGTCAAGTCGCGCACCGCGGTCTTCACCGGGCTGGGCGTGGCCTACGTTTTCTACGAATCCGACAAACGGGTGCAGGCCGCGGAGTAACCCGTCGGTCTGTGGGCGCCGCGGTGGGCCGGCTCGGGGCCCGGCAGCTCGACGAACGGCTGGTCGCGACGTTCGAAGCCGGACTCGGCGCAGCAAGAATCCCCGCGGCTTGGTGGGCAATGGCGGCCGGGAGGCGGAGGGCGCGCGCTATACTCCAACGCACTGCAGTGCGAGTCACCCGATGCGGTTCCTGCGCGTTCTAGCTGATCAGTCCGGGGTTGCGTCAGGCTTGCGCACCGAGTGTGAAGTCACGTACTGCCTTGCGACGCCACGCAGTGTCTTTTGAGATCGCCGGCCCGTTCAATGCCCATCCTCACCGATCATTCCCCCGACGAGATGGATGCTTCGTGGCGCCGGGTCGCGGCGGATGGCGCGATTTTCGCCATGGCGATCGGCGCCTTGACCGTGTTCGGACTGGTCAACACGTTTGCGCTCCTGCCGGCGCGCCTGCTCGTGCCGCGCGCGCCGCGTGCGCGCTGGGCCCAGCGGTTTATGAACGCGTTCTTCCGACGCTACTTCGACGCGATCAACGCAAGTGGGCGTGCCACGTTCGATCTGACCGCGATCGACGCGTTGCGCGACGAGCCGCCGATGGTGATCGTGGCCAACCACCCCGCGCTGCTCGACGCGATGATGTTCGCGGCGCGCCTGCCGCGCATGGTGTGCATCATGAAGGCCGACGTGCGCTTGAACCCGGTGTTCGGCGGTGCGGCGGCGCTGAGCGGCTACTGGCGCGCCGACCGGCCGCTCGAGATGCTGCACGCGATGAACGATGCGCTTGCCAACGGGCAGCACGTGCTGATCTTCCCCGAAAGCACCCGTACCACGCATTTCCCGATCAATCCGTTCAAGGGCAATTTCGCGCTGATCGCCAAGCGTGCGCGCGTACCGGTGCAAACCGTGTTCATCGACACCGACACGCCGTTCCTCGGCCGCGGTTGGTCGCTGCTGCGCAAGCCCCCATGCCCGTTCCGCTTCACGCTGCGGGTGGGCCGCCGGTTCGACCCTGATGCGAACCCGAAGCGTTTGCTCGGCGAAGTCGAAGCCTATTTCCGCAGTGAGCTTGGTGCGAGCCGCGCGCCGCGGTTGTGAGGAATCTTGAAGGTAGCCAGCACGCGCACCGCCGCTGATGATCGCGGCACCGACCGCATCGACACGCCCGATCGTGTCGGGCGTGCTATCGAGCCGCATCGCGCCAGCCCCGAAGAAGGCGCCGCGAGCGCGTTCGTCCGCGTGATCGATCATGCCCAGTGCGCCGCCTCGATCAGTCACGTGGTGATCATCCCCAGCTACAACACCGGGCCGAAGCTGCTCGAGACCGTGCGCGAGGCGAGGCGCCACTGGAATCCGGTGTGGGTGGTGATCGATGGCAGCACCGACGGCAGCGAGCGCGATGTCAAAGATCTGGCACGCGCCGACGCCGGGTTGCGCGTCATCGAGCAGCATCCCAATCAAGGCAAGGGCGCGGCGATCCTGCGCGGCCTGGTGGAGGCCGAGACGGCTGGCTTCACGCACGTCATCACCATGGACGCAGACGGCCAGCATCCTGGTGAGTACATTCCGCGATTCGCCCAGTGTTCGGCACAGTCGCCCGCCGCGATGGTGCTCGGCGTGCCGGTATTCGACGCGAGCGCCCCGAAGCTGCGGGTGCGCGGCCGGCAGGTCTCCAACGGCTGGGCCAATCTCGAGACGCTCTGGGCCGGCGTCGGCGACTCGCTGTTCGGCATGCGCGCCTATCCGCTGACGCCGCTGTTGCGAATCATGCGCGCCACGCGCTGGATGCGACGCTACGATTTCGATGCCGAAGCGGCGGTGCGCATGGTGTGGTCGGGCGTCGCGCCGATCAACCTGCCCACCCCGGTGCGTTACTTCGCGCCCGAAGAAGGTGGCATCTCGCACTTCCGCTACGGTCGCGACAACGCCGTGCTGAGCTGGATGCACCTGCGCCTGCTGGGCGACTTCCTACTGCGGTTACCGGTGCTGCTCTGGCGGCGGCTGCGCCGCTGAGCGGTCTTGCTTGACGGGGCGTGCAAGATTTTTGGTGCAGCGTCGCGGCTTATAATCGCCGGATCTCCACATCGCTCGCCGACGCTTCGCGATCGACGCATCGCCCGTTGACGCAGCGCCTGTTGACGCAACATCTTGATAGTCGCAGCACCCACCGTTCCTTGCACGACCATGCACGCGGCTCCCTCCCAGACTGCTTCGCCGGATCGATCGGCAGCTGCTGCCGGCGCGTCCGACCCGTTCGACGTGATCGTCATCGGCGGCGGCCCGAGCGGCTCGACGATCTCGACGCTGCTCGCGCAGAAGGGCTGGCGCGTGGCGGTGCTCGACAAAGACCGCCACCCGCGCTTCCACATCGGCGAATCGCTGCTGCCGCACAACAATCCGCTGTTCGAGCAGCTGGGCGTGATGGACGAAGTGCGCGCGGTGAGCGTCATCAAGAACGGCGCCGAGTTCAACTCGATGTATCACGGCAAGTCGCAGACCTTCTATTTCTCCGAGGCGCTCGATCGCACCCTGCCTTCGGGTTTTCAGGTGCATCGCGCCGATCTCGATCTCATCCTGCTGCGCAACGCGGCACGCAAGGGCGCGCACGTGTACGAGGAAACGCGCGCCACGCGCGTCGATTTCCGCGACGACGGCGTGACAGTGCATGCGCGAGGGGTGGGCGACAACACGCAGGGTGAATCGCAGTGGCGCGCCCGGTTTCTGGTCGATGCATCAGGGCGCGACACGTTCCTGGGCAGCCTGCTCCGGCTCAAGGCGCCCAACCGCAAGCATGCCAGCGCGGCCCTGTTCGCCCACTACGAGAACGCCCACCGTTACGAAGGTGTGGACGAGGGCAACATCAGCATCTACTGGTTCGACCACGGCTGGATCTGGTTCATCCCGCTCGCACGCGGCATCACCAGCGTCGGTGCCGTGTGCTGGCCGTACTACCTGAAGACGCGCCAGGGATCGCTCGACGAGTTCTTCGATGCAACGCTCGATCAGGTTCCGGCATTGCGCGCGCGGTTGGCGGGCGCAAGGCGTGTCGTACCGGCTACCGCCACCGGTAACTACAGCTACGATGGCCGCCGCGCCTGCGGCAAGAACTACGTGATGGTCGGCGATGCCTTCGCGTTCGTCGATCCGATCTTCTCCTCTGGCGTCTATCTGGCGATGACCAGCGCGGTGGCCGCCGCCGATGCCGTCGACATGGCGCTGCGCGAGCCCGCCCGCGCGGCGCGGCTGATGCGCGCGCACGAGCGGCGCATGCGCCGCGGCATCGCCATCTTCAAGTGGTTCATCTACCGCATGACTTCGCCCTCGATGCGCGATCTGATCATGCATCCGCGCAACGTCTTCGGCGTGGTGCAGGGGATCATCTCGTTCCTCGCCGGGGATATCTTCAGGATGAAAGGAGTGCGGGCGCGCGTACTGGTGTTCAAAGGTCTTTACTACAGCTTCAACGCGTTCTATCCGCGGCGCACCATCGCCGCGATCCGTCGCCGCAAGCTCAATATCCGGCCGGTCGAGTCCTGAGGGGTACCGTCGCGCCGCCTGGTGTCGGCGGGTAGAATGCCGGTGCGTTGAGTGTGGTCACCGGCCGGGCGAGCGCGCCAACCCTCTACGAGATCCCGCAGTCTCACCATTCGAAATGACAGCCAAGACGCCCTTCGAGCAAGAGTTGAGCGGCCTGATGGTCGAGGCCTTGAATCTGGACGTGAAGCCCGACGAGATCGCGCCCGAGATGCCGCTCTATGGCGACGGGCTGGGGCTCGATTCGATCGACATGCTCGAGATCTCGCTGGCCGTATCCAAACGCTACGGCGTGCAGCTGCGGGCCGATGATGCCGATAACGAGCGCATTTTTGCGTCGCTGCGCTCGCTCGCCACGCACATCGAAGAGCGCCGCACGCATTGATCCGACGGCCACCGATCCCACGTCACGTTGTGGCGAGTCTGCGCTGACGTTGCTGTCCTGGTAGCACATGCGAGTTCTCGTCACCGTCCTCGCCTGCGCCTGTCCACTGCTCCTGCACTGGGGCATCGTGTGGGAAAGCGACGTGCTGGTGCGCGCGTTCTTCCTGATCATCGCGCTCGGACTGGCGTACGCGGCGGTGCAGCAGCGCAAGCTGGTCCGTTACGGCGTGCCCGCCGTCGCGCTCACGGTCGCCACATTCTGGATCGACACGCAGTTCACGCGGGCGATCGCACCGATCTGGGCGGCGTTCGTGTACATCGGGCTGGTATGGTTGTTCGGGCGCACGCTGCGGCCTGGCGTGATGCCACTGGTCGAGCGGATCGCGCGCCTGGAACATCCCGACGGCGTCCCGCCCGATCTGCCGCCCTATGCGCGGCGGGTGAACTGGGTGTGGACCTCGTTCTTCGCCGCGATGGCTCTGGCGACCCTGCTGCTCGCCGCCGTGGCCACCACCGAGACGTTGTCGCTGTTCACCAACATCATCACCTGGGTGCTGATGGTGGTGCTGCATCTGGCGGAGCACTGCTATCGCATGTGGTGGCGCTTCCCCTCGCTCACGCACAAGAATCCGATCAAAGTGGTGGTCTCGATCGTACGCAGCGGTCCGCAACTGCTGCGTTGACACCCATGCTCCGATCCCGTCGCGTCCTGTTCGTGTCATGCCCGCCTGTGCAACGTCCGCCGGTGCCCGGCCTGCGCGTGCCATCCCTGCTCGGACCATGCCGATGACCGGGCTCCCCATCGTCGGTCATCGCGATCCGCATGCCCCGATGGCGTGGCGCGCCGGGCAGCCGATCAGCGCACATCGATTCGTCTGCGATGCCATCGGCATGGCCGCACGGCTGCCGCCGGGGTTCGACATCATGAACCTGTGCCAGGACCGCTACCGATTTGCCGTGACGTTGTGCGCCACCCTGATCGCCGGGCGGGTCTGCCTGCTGCCGCAGAATCAGACTGCGCGCGCGCTCGAACAGATCGCCGAGGATCATCGCAATTGCGTGGCCGTGGTCGAAGAACCCCTGTCGAGCTGTCCGGTGCCGATGCATCGTTACGCCGAACTTGAACAGCTCGCCAGCGGCTTCAACGAGGTGCCGCGCATTGCACCCAATCACATTGCCGCGCTGGTATTCACTTCGGGCAGCACCGGCAGACCCAAAGCGAACTTCAAGGAATGGGGCAGGCTGGTTGCCGGGGCTCGCGCCGAGCACGCGGCGCTTGGTCTGCCGCTGCCCTTCAACGTCGTCGGCACGGTGCCGTCGCAGCACATGTACGGGTTCGAGTCGGTGGTGCTGTTGCCGCTGCTCACCGGCGGCGCATTCCATGTCGCCCGGCCGTTGTTCGCAGGCGACGTTCAGCGCGCGCTCGACGAAGTGCCCGCCCCGCGCGCGCTGGTGACCGCGCCGATCCACGTGCGGGCCTGCGTCGAAGATACGGTTGCGCTGCCGCCGTTGGAGGCGATCGTTTCGGCCTCGGCGCCGCTCGGTTCCGACATGGCTTTGCGCACCGAACAGCGCTTTGCCACGCGCGTGCTGGAGATCTACGGATTCACCGAAGCGGGCATGGTCGCGTCTCGACGCACCACCCAGACCGATGTGTGGCAGACGATGCGCGACATCCGCTTGGTGCGCGACGGGGAAGATTGGGCCTTCAGCGGCGGACACGTGCACGGCGTCAAGATCGCCACCGACATGCTGGCGCCGCTGGCGGCGAGCGAGTTCAGGCTGACGGGCCGGCGCGAGGATCTGATCAACGTTGCCGGCAAGCGCGCATCGCTCGCCGACCTCAACCACAAGTTGCTGGAGATCGACGGCGTGCGCGATGCCGCGTTTCATCTACCGCAGGCCACTGATCAGCCGGTCGCGCGGCTGATGGCGTTCGTGGTCGCGCCTGATCTCACCGAAGCGCAGATCCTCGAGCAGTTGCGCCAGCGCATCGATGCCGCGTTCGTGCCGCGGCCGCTGGTGAAGCTCGACCAGCTGCCGCGCGCCGCGAGCGGCAAGTTGCCGTTGGAGGCCTTGCGCGCGCTGGAATCGCAGGCGCGGCAGGACGAGATCGGGGCGGCCGTGGTTCCTACCGTGGCGTCGGCCGTGGGCACTCTCACCATCGCTGCCGACCATCCGGCGCTGGCCGGCCACTTCCCGGGCAATCCGATCGTCCCCGGCGTGGTCGTGCTCAGCCACGTCGTCGATGCGTTCGTTGCGCGACACGGCCCGGTCGAGCTGCGCGGCGCTCCGCAAGTCAAGTTTCTCGCGCCGCTGTTGCCGCAAACGCCGTGCACCGTCGAGTTCGACAAGCTCAGTGCGCAGCGCGTCGAGTTCGTCTGCCGCGCCGGCGGCGCGGTCATCGCGCGCGGCACGCTCGCTTTCGAACGGCCCGCCAGCGTCGCGCCCAGAGCGTCGCAGTGACCGATCGCGTCGATCAGCCCGCATGGCGTGCCACGCCCGAGCGCGGCAACCTGCCCGCGGTGCGTTTCATGGTGTGGGCGACGCTGCGGCTGGGGCGCCCGGTGGCGCGCGCGATCCTGCCCATCGTCGCGACGTATTTCTATCTCACCTCGCCGCAGGTACGGCGTGCTTCGCGGACGTTTCTCGATCGCGTGCTGGGGCGCAAGGCCGGTGCCGGCGACGTATTTCGGCATATCCACACGTTCGCCTCCCTGGTGATCGACCGGGTGCACTTCTTCGCGGGGCGCGACACCCAGTTCGACATTCGCGTGCATGGCGTGGAGACGCTCGATGCCGCGTTGGAGCACGGCGGCTGCGTGGTGATGGGCGCGCATCTGGGCAGCTTCGAGTCGCTTCGGGCCGCCGCCAGGCAGGGCTCGCCGCACGAGGTCGTCATGCTCATGGACGAGGCGAACGCGCAGATGATCGGCCGCGTGCTGGCATCGCTCAATCCGGAAGCGGCCAAGGGCATCATCAACGTCGGCGATCCCGGTTCGATCCTCAAGGCCAAGGAGCGGCTCGATCGGGGCGCGCTGGTGGGCGTGCTCGGAGACCGGCTGCGTCCTGGCGACACGCCGATCGAGTGCGAGTTCTTCGGCGCGCCGGCACCGTTTCCGCACGGGCCATTTGCGGTGGCAGTGGCGATGCGCGCGCCGGTGTATCTCGGATTCGGTCTGTATCGCGGCGGCAATCGCTACGACGTCTATTTCGAGCAGTTGTCCGAGCGTATCGACTGCCCGCGATCGCAGCGGGCCCAAGTCATGGCACAACTGGCCCGCGCGTATGCTTCGCGCCTCGAGCACTACGCTCGCCTGGCGCCCTACAACTGGTTCAACTTCTATGACTTTTGGCATCGCGCTCGGCGCTAGTTCTGGCATAGCGGTCAGCGCTAGAGTTGGGACGACCCTCAGCGTTGGTGCTGCAACACTGCGTCGGGCTGGCGCTTGGATGCTGGGCCTGCTGCTGTGGCTGGCGGGCGGCCTCGGTGCGACCGCGATGGCGCAGGCGTTCTCGATCGACAGCCTGATGCAGGAGCTGGCCCGCGGTGCCGAGGCAACGGTGAAGTACCGCGAGACCAAGCATTCGGCGCTGCTCAAGCAGCCGCTGGAGATGAGCGGCGAGCTGCGCTACAAGCGGCCTTCGTTCCTGGAAAAGCGCGTCATCACCCCGCACGACGAGCGTTATACGATCGACGGCGACACCCTCACGGTCGAGCGCAAACGCGACGGGCGCGCGCACACCCTCGCGCTGCAGAGTCAGCCAGTGTTGTGGGCGCTCGTCGAGGGCATCCGAGCGACCTTGCGCGGCGATGCGGCCACGCTTCGACGCTTCTACCGGCTCGAGCTCGAAGGCGATACCACGGCCTGGACGCTGCACCTGCTTCCCTCCGGTACCGACATGGCCGAGTTCGTGCGCGCGGTGCGTTTGCGCGGTGGCAACGGCCGGCTGCGCGCGATGGAAGTATTGGAAGTGAGCGGCGATCGCGCCGTGACGGAGTTCAGCGAGGCGGCGCGTTGAGCGCTCGATCGCGCGCCGTATCGAGTGCCGGCCTCGTCGTGGCATGGCTCGCCGTGCTGGGCGCCGCGCTCTGGTTGCTGTTCGCGCGCACCACGTTCGTGGCCGATCTCACCGCGTTCCTGCCCAGGCCCGAAACGCCGGGCCAGGAGCTGCTGCTGGGTCAGCTCGCCGACGGCATCGCCTCGCGGCTGTTGCTGATCGGCATCGAGGGCGATGCCCCCGAGGCACTCGTCGCAACGAGCAAGGCGCTGGCGCAGACGCTGCGTGCAAGCGGTCGGTTCCGCTACGTCGCCAACGGCGCGGGCGAGTTGCCGCGCGCCGAGCGCGAGGCGCTGTTCGCGTTGCGCTATCACCTCAGTCCCACGGTACAGGCCGATCGCTTCTCCGTCGCGGGACTGCGCGCCGGCCTGGAGCAGATGCTCGATCAACTGGCCTCGCCGTTCGGTGCGATCGTGCGACCCATGCTCGCGCGCGACCCGACCGGGGAATTCCTGTCGCTGCTGCGCTCGCAACAGGACCGCGTGCGTCCGCCCTCGCGCGACGGTGTCTGGTTCGACGCCCAACACCAGCGCGCCTTGTTGATGGTCGAGTCCGCCACGCCGGGCTACGACGGCAAGGCGCAGCGTGCGCTGCAGGCGTTCATTCATGAGAGCTTCGCGCAGCAGCGGGCGGGGACGAAGGCGCGTCTGCTGATGACCGGACCGGCGGTGTTCGCTCAGCAGACGCAGGACGCGATCGAGCGCGATGCGCATCGTCTGACGCTGGTGGCAGCGGCGCTGGTCATCGCGATCCTGGCGGCGGCCTACCGCAGTCTGCGTCTGCCGCTGCTGGCGATCCTGCCGGTGTTCTCGGGGCTGGTGGTGGCGATCGCCTCGGTGGGGCTGGTGTTTGGGACATGCCACGTGATCACTATCGGCTTCGGTGCCACGCTGGTGGGCGAGGCGGTGGACTATCCGACGTTCCTGTTCGGCCAACGCCAGGCGCACGAGCGCACCGGCGACACGGCCAGGCGCATTGGTCGCACCCTGGCACTGGCGATACTCACCACGGTGCTCGGGGCGATCGCGATGGTCGCATCGAGCTTCGTCGGCATCGCGCAGCTGGGCCTGTTCACCCTGGTCGGTGTCGGCACGGCGGGCCTGGTGACGCGCTACGTATTGCCGGTGCTCGCGCCGCAGCCGCCGCTGCTGGGAATCGCAGCGGGCGATCGTCTGGCACGCGCGCTCGAGGCGGGCATGGTCCGCGTGCGTCGGCTCGCGTGGCTGGTTCCCGCGGCGTTGCTGCTCGGCATCGCCTATCTGGGCGCGCTTGCCGGTTCGGTGTGGGAGCGCAATCTGGAGAAGCTCAGTCCGATCGACGACGCGGACAAGCGCACCGATCAACAGCTGCGCGAGGCGTTGGGCGCGCCCGACGTGCGTTACCTCGTAGTGGTGCGCGCCGCGCAGCCCGACGAAGTGCTGGCGAAGTTCGAGTCGCTGCACCCGCGACTCGATGCATTGCGCGATACCGGCGTGATGGCCAACTACGACTCGCCCGCCCGCTACCTCCCCAGCGCAGCGCTGCAGCGCGCGCGGCTGAACGCGATCCCGCAAGCCTCGGTGCTGCGCACGCGGATCGCGCAGGCACTCGAGGGCCTGCCGTTCCAGGAAGGACTGTTCGAGCCGTTCGTCGACGAGGCAAGCAAACTGCGCAACGCACCGCCGTTGACCGTGACAGATCTGGAGCGCATGGCCTGGGGCCTGGGGCTGCGCTCGCTGCTGTTCGAAAGCGGCGGGCGCTGGATCGGTCTGGCGCCGGTGGGCGTGGTACGAGAGCCCGCGCGCCTGGCGCAATCGGTCACCGAATGGCGTGATCCGCAGGTGTCGTTCTTCGATATCAAGATCGAGTCGGATACGATGGTCAGCGATCACGGCTGGCGTTCGCTGGTGCTGGGCGTGCTCGGACTCATCGTGATCGCCATCGTGCTCGGTGTGGGGCAGCGCAGCTGGCGACTGGTGGTGCGAACGCTGCTGCCGATCGTCGCGGCCATCGCGGTGACCGCGGCGCTGATCGTCCTGGCGGGCTCGCGCATTTCGTTCCTGCACGTCGTGTCGCTGGTGATGGTGCTGGGTGCGGGCGTCAACTACGCGCTGTTTTTCATCGATGCGCCCGATGCGATCGCGCAACGCAGCCAGACCACCCTCGCGGTGCTGGTGGCCAACAGCACCACGTTGAGTGGCTTCGGTGTGCTGATCTTCGCGGACACGCCGATCCTGCACACGATCGGACTCACGGTGGTGGTGGGCGCGGCGCTGTCGTTCCTGTTCGCGGCCGCCTGGGCCAGCCGCGGAACTGCACGCGCCGTGGCGTCGTGACGGTTCTTGCGACGCGCTGCTACACTCGACCGCCGTGCTTCCCCTCTATATCAACGCCTACACTGCGGTCAGCGCATTGGGTGCCGGTCGCGCCGCCACGCGCGACGCGCTGCTCGGCATGCGCTCGGCGCTTACGCCCAACGACTTCGCGCATGCCGAGTCGGTTGCAGGCTTCATCGGGCGCGTGTCCGGTGTCGAGGAGCCGCTGCTGCCGGCGCGGTTGAACGAGTACGACTGCCGCAATCAGCGCATCGCCTGGCGCGCACTGCAAGCCGATGGTTTCGACCAGGTCGTTGCCGCAGCCGCGAAACGCCACCGCGCCCATCGCGTCGGCGTGGTCGTGGGCACCAGTACCTCGGGTATTCTCAATGCCGAACTCGGCTATCGCGCGCGCGATCCGGTCACCGGCAACCTGCCAGCCTGGGTGCGCTACCGGACGACCCACAATTTCGGATCGCTGGCCGAGTTCGTCCGCGCCGCGTTGTCGGTGAGCGGCCCGGGCATCGCGATCTCGACGGCGTGTTCGTCGAGCGCCAAGGCCTTCGCCACGGCGGCGCGCTGGATCGCCGCGGGCGTCATCGACGCGGCCGTGGTGGGCGGTGTCGACAGCCTGTGCGGCACGACGCTGCATGGCTTCACTTCGCTGCAACTCGTGGCGCCGCGGCCGTGCCGTCCGTTCGATCTGCACCGCGATGGCATTTCGCTGGGTGAGGGCGGGGCGTTCGTGCTGCTCGAGCGCGGTTGCATCGACAATCCGCTCGGACTGGCGTTGCTCGGCTACGGCGAGAGCGCCGATGCCCACCACATGTCGGCCCCGCATCCGGACGGTCTGGGCGCGGAGCTGGCCATGCGTCAGGCGCTGCAGGGGCACGACACGACGGCCGCGAAGGTCGCCTTCGTGCATGCGCACGGCACGGCCACGCGCAACAACGACAACGTCGAATCCAAGGCGATCGCACGCGTGCTCGGGCCCGATACGCCGATCACGTCGACCAAGGGCTTCACCGGGCACACTCTCGGTGCCGCCGGGGCGCTCGGCGCGGTGATCAGTCTGGCGGCAATCGAATACGGCTTCATTCCCGGTACCGCCAACACCACCGAGATCGATCCGGATTGCGGATCGGCGATACAGCTCAAGAGTGCGCCGGGCAAAGTCGAGGCGGTGCTCGAGAACGCGTTCGGATTCGGCGGCAACAACGCCAGCCTGCTGTTCGGCAAGAGGCCGCAATCGTGAGCGGTGTGGCGCGTGTGCATGTGTGCGGCGTGGGCTTCGCGATCGATGGACTGCCGAGCTGGGCGGCGGCGCGCGCCGTGCTGCGTGGCGAGGCGCCCTATGTGCGCGCACCGTTCGCTCACGCGACTCCGGAGATCCTGCCGGCGGCGGAACGTCGCCGCGCTGGAGCGGTGATCCGCTTGTCGATCGCCGTCGCGAACGAGGCCGTGCAGGGCTCGGGCGTTCCGATTGCGGAGCTGGCCAACGTGTTCGCGTCATCGGACGGCGACGGTGAGAACATCCACAACATCTGTGCGGCGCTGGCGGAAGACCGGCCCGAGATCTCGCCCACGCGTTTCCACAATTCGGTGCAGAACGCGGCCAGCGGATACTGGAGCATCGCCACCCGCTCACACGCGGCCAGCAGCACCGTCAGCGGGTTCGACATGATCTGCGCCGCCGGGTTGCTGGAGTCGGCGGTGTTCGCCTGCACCGAGCAGCGTCCCGTGCTGTTGGTCAGCTATGACCTGCCGATGGTCGAGCCGATGCTGTCGCTGCGCCGACTCACCGCGAGTTGCGGTGTGGCGCTGGTGCTGAATCACCAGCCTGCACCCACCAGCCTGGCCAGCCTCGACATCGAAGTCGTTCCGCGGGAATCGGTGCGGCCGACGGTGCTGGCCGACGCCGAACTGGAGAAGCTGCGCACCGAAAATCCTGCCGCACGCGCCCTGCCGCTGCTCGAAGCGCTCGCACGCGGCGTCGCGGCGGACGTGGTGCTCGAGCTGGACGCGAATCTGTGCCTGACGATCAAGGTAGCCCCGCCCGCGTGACCGGTCCTGCCGCGCAGCTCGATCGCACGGCTATCGCGTCGCTCATCCCGCACGCCGGGGCAATGTGCCTGCTGGACGAGGTCACCGAGTGGTCCGATGCGCACATCGAATGCCGGGCGCGGAATCATGGTGACGTCGATCATCCGTTGCGCGTGAACGATCGGCTGCCGATCTGGTGCGCGATCGAATATGGCGCCCAGGCGATGGCGGTGCACGGCGGACTGCTCGCGCAGGCGGCCGGCACACGCGCGGCGCCGGGCTATCTTGCCGCGGTGCGCGACGTCATCCTTCACGCCGAGCGGCTCGATCCCGTCGCGGGCGATCTCGTCGTGCGCGCCACGCGTCTGATGGGCGATGCACGCAGCCTGCTCTACGAGTTCACGGTGAGTGGCGCCGCAGGGATGCTGGCTCAGGGGCGGGCGATGGTGATGCTCAATCCTCCATATGCCGCGCCATGACACCAAGCGTGTCGCCAGCGACCCGCAATCATTGCATTGGCGGGCGACGATCGGAGTCAACCATGACCGACAACCAGAGCAAAGCGAGCACGCCGCGTCGCGCATTGATCACCGGCGGCAGCGGAGCGCTCGGCGCGGCGATCTGCGAGGTGCTGGGCGAAGCGGGCCTGCATGTGATCGTGCACGCCAACCGCGGCGTGGCGCTGGCGCAGGAGGTGGTTGCGCGGCTGGTTGCGACCGGGTGTTCGGCGCAAGCAGTGGCGTTCGATGTCACCGACGCGGCGGCCACGCAATCGGCGCTGCAAGGGTTGCTTGATGCCGGACCGATCCAGGTGCTCGTCAACAATGCCGGGATCCATCGCGATGTGGTCATGGCCGGCATGGACGCGGCCGCCTGGCACGACGTGATCGCGGTCTCGCTCGATGGTTTTTTCAACGTGACCCAGCCGCTGCTGCTGCCGATGCTGCGCACGCGCTGGGGACGGATCGTGAACATCTCGTCGGCGTCGGCGCTGCTCGGCAATCGCGGGCAGACCAACTACGCCGCCGCCAAGGCCGGACTGATCGGCGCCACGCGCTCGCTCGCGCTCGAATGCGCCTCGCGCGGTGTCACCGTCAACGCGGTCGCGCCCGGCATCATCGCTTCACCGATGATCGAGCAGGCGTTCCCGCCCGAGCGGATCAAGGCGCTGGTGCCGATGCAGCGTGCCGGCACGGCGCGTGAAGTGGCCGATCTGGTGGCGTTCCTGGCTTCGGACCGGGCCAGCTATATCTCCGGACAAGTGATTTCGATCAATGGCGCCATGGCCTGATCGGCTACGCTTGCGCGAGAATGAAGCCTTTGCATCGAGACCGCTCGAACGAGGTAAGTAGGATCATGACCGTTCCGTTTTCCGTGCATCGCGTTGCCGGCGCGCTCGGCGCAGAGGTTCGCGGCATCGATCTTCGCCAGCCGCTTTCGGCGCAGGCCGCCGCCGCGTTGCGCCAGGCGTGGCTGGAGCATCTGGTGTTGTTCTTCCGCGATCAACCGCTCGATCCTGCGGAGTTTCTTGCTTTCGCGCGCTGTTTCGGCGAAGTGATCGAGTACCCGTTCGTCAAAGGGCTGCCGGAGCATCCGCACATCATTCCCGTGGTGAAGCTCGAGCACGAGCGGGTCAACTTCGGCGGTATCTGGCACTCCGACACCACCTACCTCGAAGAGCCGCCGATGGCATCGATGCTGGTGGCGCGCGAGATCCCGCCGTTCGGGGGCGATACCTTGTTCGCCAACATGTATCTGGCGTACGAGACGCTCTCGCCAGGCATGCGCACGATGATCGACGGCCTGGTCGCGATCAGCAGTTCCGCCAAGGCCGACGTCACCAAGACGCGCGAAGACCGCATGAAGACCGATGCGCGCGACGACGCCAGGCGTGAGTACCTGGCCGAGCATCCGGTGGTGCGCACGCATCCGGAGACAGGCCGCAAGGCGTTGTTCGTCAACGTGGCCCATACCGTGCGATTCAAGAACATGACCGAAGCGGAGAGTCGGCCGCTGCTGGAGTTCCTGTTCCAGCATCAGATCCTGCCCGAGTTCACCTGTCGTTTCGCGTGGCAGCCGGGGTCGATCGCGATGTGGGACAACCGCTGCGCCCAGCACAATCCTGTCAATGATTACCACGGCTATCGGCGCGTCATGCATCGGGTCACGCTCGCCGGTGATCGGCCGAGGTAGCGGCTTCGCAGTGCAGTTCGTGCTCGGTCAAACGCGTAGCCACAGTTGGATCTGCACGTCAAGAATTGAATGCCCGGCGATGTCATGCGATCGTGGCAGGTGCCCAGGTGCTGTGCTATCGTCTCGCCGCCTGCAATACACGGCCGTGTCGTGCGGCTGAAAACTGTGTCTGGGCCGCGGACCTCAATGCGGTGTCGTCGAGCGAAACGGGGGAGGTTGGAAGTTGGATCACTCTAGCTTGGCGCGGGTCTACGACTTTTACTCGCGCACTTACGACAAAACCTTCGGCAAGGTCTTCCGAGAATCGCGCGAGCATGCGATCCGCACGCTTTCGCCGCGGCCGGGTGACCGCCTGCTCGAGGTCGGCGTAGGGACCGGTGTCGGCTTGCCGCTTTATCCGCGCGATATCCGCATCGTCGGTATCGACTACTCGCGCGGCATGCTGGCCGAAGCGGAACGGCGCGTCGAAGACCTTGGTCTGCACCACGTGCAGTTGATGCACATGGACGCATGCCGCATGGCGTTTCCCGATTCGAGCTTCGACATCGTGGTGGCGGCCTATGTGCTGACCGCAGTGCCCGACCATCGCAGCGTCATGAACGAGATGATCCGCGTGTGCAAGCCCGGCGGACGCATCATCTTCCTGAACCATCTGGTCAACGGCAACAAGGTGCTCGCTTTCTTCGAGCGGCTGGTCTCGCCGGTCTGCGAGAAGATCGGTTTTCGTACCGACCTGGCGTTGCACCACATCGTCGACGGCATGCCGGTGAAGGTGCGCAGCGAAGAGCGCGTCAAGCCGCTCGGCATGTGGCATCTGGTCGAGTGCATCAACGAGAAGTCCTTCTCGGCCATCGGCGCCTGATGCGTCTGATGCGCTGAGGGTCGGCGCAGCAGCCGGCATCGCACAGCGGCTGCGGCCATGTGTGCATCGCCTGCCGCGCGCGCGGATCGAAGTCCCGCTCGACGCCCCGTTTTAGAGCCCGTCGCCCAGCGTTGATCATTAGACTGCGTCGCGGTTATCACTTCGCGATGCGCACTCGCGGTGTGTCGGCGGCCATCATTGGCATGCGCGTCACCGCAACGCTGCGCGCAGGGTCAGGTCCATGTTCGATTACGTGATCGTTGGCGGCGGATCGTCCGGGTGCGTTCTGGCCAATCGGCTGAGCGCAGACCCCGGCGTGAAGGTATGCCTGCTCGAAGCCGGCCCCGACGATCGTTCGCCCTTCATCCACGTACCGCTCGGGGCGGTCGTGTTCCTGCCGTTTCGCAACCGCCACAACTGGGCGTTCAAGACGGCGCCGCAGGCGGGGCTGAACGGACGGCGCGGCTACCAACCTCGCGGCCGAACGCTTGGTGGATCGAGTGCCATCAACGCGATGTGCTACGTCCGCGGCCAGGCCGAGGACTACGACGAGTGGGCTGCGCTCGGGTGCCGGGGCTGGTCGTGGTCGGAGGTACTGCCGTATTTCCTGCGCTCTGAGAATCAGTCGCGCGGCGCCGATCCGTATCACGGCACCGGCGGTCCGCTGGGCGTGTCCGACCTGCGATCCCCCAATCCGCTCGGTGCGGTGTTCCTCGATGCGGCGCGTGAAGTCGGTCTGGAAGCGAACCCCGACTTCAATGGTGCGCGACAGGAGGGGGTGGGTTACTACCAGGTCACGCAATCGGAAGGCGAGCGATGCAGCGCCGCGCGCGCGTTCCTCACGCCGGTACGCTCGCGTGCGAATCTCGAAGTCATGACTGATGCGCACGCCACCCGCGTCGTATTCGAAGGCCGGCGTGCCGTTGCCGTGCGTTACCGACGCGGCGGCGCCGAGCACGAGGTGCGTGCGGCGCGCGAGATCATCGTTGCAGCGGGCGCGCTGCAGTCGCCACAGTTGCTGATGCTCTCGGGCATCGGTCCTGCCGCAGCCTTGCAGGGGCACGGCGTCGAGGTCGTGCATGCGCTGCCCGGCGTGGGTCGCAACCTGCAGGACCATCCCGATTACATCCAGGCCTACCGCTCCGACGAACGTGCGCTGTTCGGTGTGTCGCTACGCGGCGCCGTCGATCTGTGGCGCGGCTGGAAGGCGTATCGCACCAGCCGTCGCGGGCCGTTCACGACGAACTTCGCCGAGGCGGGCGGGTTCGTGCGCAGCGATCCGAGCGTCGAGCGGCCGGACCTGCAGCTGTTCTTCGTCGTGGCGATGGTCGATGACCACGCGCGCAAGCTGCACCTCGGACATGGCTTCTCGTGTCACGTCTGCCTGCTGCGTCCCAGGAGCGTCGGCTCGGTGGAACTCGCGAGCGCTGATCCGTTGGCCGCGCCGCGCGTCGATCCGAATTTCCTCGCCGAGGATGAAGATCTCGAACGGCTGATGCGCGGCTTCAAGATCGTGCGCAGCATCCTGCGCGCGCCCGCGTTCGATCGCTATCGTGGTCGTGAGCTGTACACCGCTCGCGCGAACACCGATGACGAGATTCGTGCTGCGATCCGTGCTCGTGCCGACACGGTCTACCATCCGGTCGGCACCTGCAGGATGGGCGCCGACTCGATGGCCGTGGTCGATCCGCAATTGCGCGTGCATGGCGTGGAACGGTTGCGCGTGGTCGACTGCTCGGTCATGCCGCGGATCGTGAGCGGCAACACCAACGCGCCGGCGATCATGATCGGCGAGCGCGCGAGCGATTTTATCCTGCAGTCGGCGCGCGCCGCCTGAACGCAAGGAGCGCCCGACGGTGGCCGCGAAACGCTCGAAGAAAACCGCGAAGAGGCTCGCATCCGCGCCGGCGCAGGTGACGATCAAGCCGCGCAATCCGTTCGCTCAGGCGGCGGTCACGCGCAAAGGCGGCGCGCATCGCAAGACCGAGCAGGCGCTGCGCAAGCAGAGCAAGGATCAGCTCGTGCACTCCTTGCGCCGTCTGGGCAAGAGCGAGGAGTGACCGACCTCAGGCGGTGAGCGCGAGCGCCTGCGGCGTGACGATGCGAAAGCGCAGCCCATACCGGGCGCGCGCCAGCGTAAGCAGCGATTTGTCCTTGGTGATCAGATGGCTCGCGCCGGCGTCGTGCGCGAGCCGCAGGAACTTCTGATCGTCAGGATCGGCGCAACGCGGTAGCGGACGCGGGTCAGTCGCGCCAGCGAAGTGTCGGGCGCGCTGCCGGTACGTGTCGAGCGCATGGCTTTGCGCATCGGCAGAAAGTCCGAATTGCGCGTAGGCGAGGACCCGGATCAGTTCGCCCTCGCATGCGCCATTGGTCCAGACGCCCGCCTCGCTACGCTCCAGCGCGGCAACGATCGGCGTGACGTGCCGATCGCGAAACACCAGCCAGTCGAGCACGACGTTGGTGTCGAGCACCCACTGCATCGTCACAGGTCGCGCAACACCTGATGCAATCGATGCGCGCATGCCAGCGTCTGCGCGTCGGCGCCGATGCGCCCGACGATCTGCACGCCAAGCGGCAGTCCCTGCGGCCCGGTGGCCACCGGGATCGTGACGCACGGCGGGTGCAGCAGCGTCCAGACCCGGTTCATCACCGAGTCACCGGTCGAGTGCAAACCTTGCGGCGCCTCGCCCGGGCTGCTCGGGGCGATCAGCACGTCGACGTTGGCGAGCACGTCGGCGAATTGGCTGCGGCAGCGATCGGCCAGTCTGATCGCGGCGTCGTATTGCTCGTACGAAAGCTCCA